>JANQET010000392.1 GCA_028278265.1 Myxococcota bacterium | reverse complement strand
CGGGTGGTGGCCCACCACCTCTCGGCCGACCTGCTCGTCGGGGTGAACCTGCTCAGCTGGTGGGATGTGGGCCTGGCCGTGCCGGCGGTCTTCTACCAGACCGGCGAAGGACTGGCCGGTGAAGATGCACTCAAAGCGGCCGGATTGGGGGACACCCGGCTGCACATGAAAATTCGGCTGGTCGAAACCGATAGCCAGGTCTTTGCCCTGGCCTTTGCCCCTTATGTCTCTTTTCCGGTGGGACACTTGACCAACCAATTCGCCGGCTCCCCGGGGGTAACGTTTCTGCCCCAGCTGGTGGCCAGCTTTCACTTCACCTATGGCGGGTTTGCCCTGGACGCGGGCTACAAATTCGTCAAAAACGAGGCTCTGGCGGGGGTGAATCTGCACGACGAGCTGCTGCTCAAGGCCGGGGCCTGGATCTGGTTCTCACCCAACAAAATGGGCCTGATAATGGAGGGCAACAGCACCACCACTGCATCCGCACCGTTTGACAACATTCGCCAGAGCCCGCTGGAGTTCCTGTTCAGTTTTCGCATCTTTCCCAGAGAGTGGATTCACATCAACCTCGGCGGTGGCTTCGGTGCGACCAAGGGGTACGCTGCTCCGGATGTGCGCGCGATCGCCGGGGTGGTGTTCACCGGGCCCAAGGCACCGGAGCCCGAACCCCCACCGCCGGCGCCGGCACCGATCCCCGACAGCGATGGGGATGGCCTATTGGATCCGGATGATCAGTGTCCACAGGATCCCGAAGACAAGGACGGCTTCGAAGACGAAGAGGGCTGTCCTGACCCGGACAACGACAAGGACGGGGTGTTGGATCCCTGGGTCGAGGAACAGGGACGACAAGAGCAATACGCCCAGACCGGCAAGGGAGCGGACCAGTGCCCCGACACCCCCGAAGACGGGGACAATTTCGAAGATGAGGACGGCTGTCCCGACCCGGACAACGACGGTGACCGCATCTGCGATCCATGGGTCGCCGAACAGCAGGCCGAAAAGACCTATGAAGGTACCTGCGGCGATGTGGACAGTTGCCCTGATGAGCCCGAAACGGTGAACGAATACGAAGATGAAGACGGCTGTCCCGACACCAAGCCCAAGGCCAAGGTTGAGGGCAAGAAAATCGTCATTTTGGAGAATGTCTACTTTGTCTACAACAAAACTGAAATAATGGAAAAGAGCTTCCCGGTGCTCAACGACGTGGTCGCCGTGCTCCAAGACCATCCGGAAATCACCGAGGTCCGCATCGAGGGCCATACCGATACCCGGGGCCGCGCGAGATACAATCGCAGGCTCTCCGCCGGCCGGGCCAAGGCGGTGTTGATCTATCTGATACAGAACGGCATTGAGGAAGATCGGCTGGTCTCCAGGGGCTACGGCGAATCCCGCCCGTTGATCAAACCCGAGAAAACCGAGGAGGACTACGAAACCAATCGACGCGTGGAATTCGTCATTCTCAAACAGATCCCACTGCCCCCAATCGAATAGTCCTCGAGCCCAATTCACCGGCAAAAAGCGAGATGTCTACTCATTTGCTAGACTTTACACTGAATTCATTCTAGAATCATACTGGTGACAGAAGACTCTAACAATGAAACCTGTTGAAAACAAAGGAGTTTCGATCATGCTGAACGAGGACAAACCGGGTTGGAGGACATTTTTGTGCGTGTGTATCTGCGCGGCTTGGGCCCTGTCCCAGGTCGCGTGCGACGGTGCGAGCACAAATAATTCGGGTAGCGATGGTGACGCCGATGGCGACGCGGACGGAGATGCCGACGGGGACGCTGACGGGGATGCGGATGGAGATGCCGACGGGGATGCGGATGGGGATTCAGACAGCGATGCCGACGCAGATAGCGATGCGGACAGCGATTCAGACGCGGACTCAGATGCGGATTCCGATAGCGACTCAGATGCAGATTCTGATGCGGATTCCGATAGCGACTCAGACTCAGATTCAGACGCGGACACGGACGCAGACACGGACGCAGACACCGATGCGGACAGCGATTCGGATTCGGACGGGGACACCGACACCCCGCTGACCTGTGTCCTGACCATCGAAGGCATGGACTGAGGCAACTGAGTTGCCCAAGTGCAAGAGGTGCTGGAAGCACTTCAAGGTGTAGAGTCCGCGGAAGTGACGTTGACCCCCCCGAGGCGACCGTCGTCTACTGGCCAGACCAGATCTCCGGCGACGACATGCTCCAGGCGCTCGAAGAGACCGGGAAGTACACCGGTGAAATCACAGGCGGTGATTGCTAACAGGCCGTTGTCACGGCTCTCCAAATCAAGGTTCAATCGGCCAATGTAACACCAAGGGATCGCCGTGATTCTGATCCACCACGACGATTCCCGGGCCACCGGTGAGGAAGGCAGCACTGTTGGGCTCGGCCGGATAGTGTGCGGTGACGCCACGGGCCAATGCGTCAGCCTTGGCCACCACCAGCGCCGTGGCACCACTGCGATCGGACAACCCATTGCAACTGAACAGTCCGGCTCCGGCGAACAGTTGCCAGGTCCCCCGATGGTCGCCGACCGCATCGAGAAAGACGACGATGCCGCCCCGCTTGAAAAAACCATCGAGGGTCGGCGCCCAGGACCGGCCGGTCAGATCCAATTGGACGTCCTGGGCCAGGGCTTGGTGGTAGACCAGCAGCACATCGTAGTTGAGCAGCTCTCCGGCCACCGCCGCAGCGGTAGCGGCCGTCGTGCTGCGCCATGCGCGACCGCTGAGCCGGGCCTCGGCAGCAATCGCCCCGTCCACATTGGTCACGTGATTGCCGTCGGCGAACTCCAAATAGGCCAGCACCTCGACCGGGTTGGTGCGGGCCATGAAGATGCTGTTGCCGATCACCCGGTCGAGCACCGGATGGCTTTGGAAATAGTCGTGACCGATGGCGACCAGGTGGCCGACTTCCGCGTCTTGACATTCTCCGTCGACGCACACGCCGGTCTGGCAGACAAATCCGCATTGACCGCAGTGTTCCGGATCGCTCTGCAGATCGATATCCTCGCAATGAACGGAGCATTCACCGGCCAGGCAGACTTGGTCCGTATCGCAGGCGAGATCACATCCGCCACAGTGCCAGGGGTCCCGCTCGAGATCAAAACAACCATCCTGACAGGGGGTCAGCCCCGTCAGACAGGGTACCCCGACCAGGGAATCGGTTGAGCATCCCCAAGCGGAAACCCACCCCATCAGCACACCCAAAAGGAGCGGCACGATTCGACTGTTCATCTACTCGCCCTCCTCGCCGCCGGCCTTGCGTTGAATCGACTCGGCGATCTGCGGATTCACTGGAAAGGACGACTGGCTTTCGTCAAACGCGGTGATGATCAACTCCACCCGCCGGCTCTTCTGCCGACTGTTCTCTGCCCGCTCCCGCTCCAGGTAGCAGCGGCCGTCGTTGTCATACGAGGCCAGCTCCTGGTAGGGCACCGACTCTCCGAACCCCTCGATCCTGAGCCGCGCCGGAGCGACATTCAGACCGATCAAATGGGAGCGCACCCGCCGGGCCCGCCGCAAGGACAACTTGTAGTTGAAATCCGGTTTCCCCTTTTCGTCCGTGTGGCCGACGATGACAATCTCGGTGAACTCCGGGTGGGTGTTGATCAACCTCGCCAGCTCCTCCAAAAACGCGTAGGACGCCGAGGTGATGCGGGCCATGCCGAAATCGAAGAAGATGCGATCACCTCCCAAGATGCGGTCGTCTTTCACCTCGACCATCGCCCGATCCGGACAACCGTCATCATCCTCAACCCCGTTGATCGTCTCCGGTTTTTTAGGGCACTTGTCGATCAGATCGACAAACCCGTCCCGGTCCTGGTCCGGCTCCGGACAGCCGTCCTCGTCCTCGATGTCGTTGAGTATTTCGTCTTCGTCGGGACATTGATCCTGGTCATCCAGCACCCCGTCGAGATCGTTGTCCAGCTCGGGACAACCGTCCCCATCCTCGAACCCGTCCATGTCTTCGTGCTGGTCCGGACAGCGATCGTTTACGTCGAGGATACCGTCGCCGTCGTTGTCCTCCTCCGGACAGCCGTCTTCGTCCTTGAAGCCATCGACATCCTCGGCCTCGGTGGGGCAGCGGTCCTGGCCATCGAGCACCGAATCCCGATCATTGTCCTCTTCGGGGCACCCGTCACTGTCCTCGAAACCGTCCCGATCTTCGCGGGCATTTGGACATCGATCATCCGGATCGTACAACCCATCGCCGTCCGAATCGGGGATCACCCGTCCTGCAAAAGGATAGGCCGCCGATAAGCTGAGCCCGGCAACAGCGACCAGCGCGTCGGCAGAATCCCGATTGTTAGTCGAATCGGGTTGAAAGACATACATCATGCGAATAAACGGTCCGATTTGCAGACCGTTGAGCAGGGAAAATTCCGCCCCGATGCCGAGGTCAGCACCGGCCCGATGCTCACCACCGGTATGAAAATAGTCCCCGTGGAGGTCGACCCACAGGTTGCCCCACCAATTGCCCGTATGATCGGGGCGGTGACCCCAGGACCAGAGATACCCCTGATCGTCATTGAGAATGCGAAACCGTCCCCCCACTGAAACCGCAGTCACCTGCGCCCCCTCGATCGACCGATACCCGGTCGGGTGATCCCCCTCGGAGAAGTTGACGGACAAAACGCCCAGCTGAACGCCGAAACGTTCGTGAAACACATATTCGAGCCGACCCCCGCCGGCGAGCCCCGTTCCGAGCGTCTCCCGCTGCCAATTGTTGAGGGTCAGCGCCGGCGCACCCTCCAGGTGGAGATTCACCCGTCCGGTCTCGGAAAGCGCCGGTGACGAGGCCATCGTCGCGATCACCATCACAACAAAACAAAGCGGAAAGACGCATACGCGCCACCGCATTGCACTACCTGGTACCAAACATCCCCCCAATTGGGCCACTTGATCGGTATTATCGTCCGGTGCGGCTATTGATGAAGGTTAAAATCGAAACGGTGTTGAGCGCACTTCGATTCAGGCAACGACTGCGCACCCGATCAGTGTCTCAGATGACCCCCAGGTAGACGCTGCGGTGTTTTACGAATGAGCCGATGGCGTAGGCCAGGGTGACCGCGAGGGCGCCGAGCATGCAGGCCGGACCGACCGGCGAATCGGCTTGGATGCCGTTGAGGGACCAGACAAAGGCGGATCCGCAGAGGGCCACCTGGAGGCCCGACTTGAGCGCGATGAAGCGAAACCGCGGGGTGATCTGTTTATTGGCCAACAGGTTTCCCAATCCACCCACAGACAGCTCCAGGCTCACCGCCAAAATGATCAAGCCGCTCATCCCCACTGTATCGTAGCGGCCGAGCATGAGCACGAAGGAGACCGGCACGGCCACCCCCTCGAGCACGAAGCGCATCGTCTCCTTGATACTGCCCGGCTGGCCTTTGAGCGCGCTCCAGGCGTCGACCAGATAGGAGGCACCGCTGAGCACGGTCATCGCCGTGATGATCCACAGGGAGACCGTGATCGCCAACTGGGGGCCGGCAAAGTAGCGCAATCCCACGGCAAAAATCATCAGCGCCATCATCACCGAGCTGCGCAACCCCTGCTTTTGCCCTTTGAAAAACCGATAGACGATCAACCCCAAGGGCAGGCCGATGGGCAGGCCGATGATCAGCCAGACCCAAATCGAATCGGGATTGGCGTCGAACGCGACATAGAGCGTGACATAACCGATGCCCACCATCTGCATCGCGGTCTTGAATTTGGCAAGGGTCGATGTGCGCATCGGCGCGTTGCGCAACATCAAACTGGTGCGCAAGGTGGTGACCAGAAAATCCCGCGCAAAGATCAGTGCTGTCATCCACAGGGGGACCACCCCCAAATCGGTGAGCGGCAGGTAAATGACCGCGATAAATATCTTGTCGGCGATCGGATCGAGCAGCCCGCCCAAGACCGACGGCCCCTCCCGACGGGCCATGATACCGTCGACCCAATCGGTCAATCCGAGGGTGATGATCAACATCAGGGCCCAGGTCTGCGCCTCCGCGTCGCCGTAGAGCAGGTACACCGGGATCGGCATCAGCACGATGCGGGCGATGGTGACCATGTTTGCCGTGATTCTCAATTGCGCATCCGTTCTGGCTAGGCCTCCCATTCTCGGAGAATGGCGGGGAGCGTATCGATCACATCGGTGGCGATCAACCCCACTTCGCCAACATCTTTCACCGAGCGGTCTGCAGCCAATCCGTGGAGATACACCCCGAGCAACGCCGCGTGCTCCGGCGCCACTCCCTGGGCCAGCCAGCCGCCGATCATCCCGGTCAACACATCCCCCATTCCCCCCGAAGCCATGCCGGGATTGCCGGTCGGATTGACCCACACGCGACCGTCCGGTGCGGCGATCACCGAATGGGCGCCCTTGAGCACCACCACTGCGTCGAATCGCCGCGCCGCGTCACGGGCCGCTGCGAAGCGATCGGCTTGCACCTCACCGGTGGTCGTACCGAGCAACCGGGCCATCTCTCCGGGATGGGGGGTCAATACAGCAGGTGCGGCAATCGGTGTGGCGCCCCCTTGCGCGGCCAGAATGTTCAGCCCATCCGCGTCGACGACCACCGGCAGTCGGAGCGTCTCCACCAGCTTCAGCACCAACGCCGATACCCCCGCTGCTGTGGACACGCCCGGGCCGATGGCGACCGCTTTTTTCCCCTCCAGCAGCTGCTCCACTCGACGCATGACGCCGGCGGTTACCGCCGAATCCCCATTGTCCAACACCGGTTCGACCATCGTCTCGAGGCACTTGGCTTCGAGCACGGGCTGCGCCTCGGCGGTGGTGGCCACGGTGACCAGGCCGGTCCCGACCCGCATCGCCGCCTGTCCGGCCAGGGCGCCAGCACCGGTCTTGCCCAGGGCGCCGGCGAGA
>JANQET010000365.1 GCA_028278265.1 Myxococcota bacterium | reverse complement strand
CCGAGCCGTGAACGTCGGACACGAAAAAGCAGCGGGTCAAGCCGGTTCACCTCCCACGTGAGTGTACCACGCGCTGGTCGACGAAATGTGCTAGATTTGGCGTTCCCTACCGGATGTTCTTGTAAATGGTCGGCTCGGCGTTTTTCCCATTGAACGGTTCAGGGGCGGGATGGTTCAACGCCATCTGGTACGCCATTCCCCGCGGCTGGAGTTGGTAGGCAAAAGCGTAGTTGACGAGCACTGTAGTCGATTTCATGTACTCGAAATGGATGTTGTCCATTGTGTCGTTGGCGGAGTGGTAGTAGGGAGTTGAATCCCCGCCGGCCCACTCTTCACACAGTCCCACTGCGTCGAAGCCGTTGTTGGCAAAGGCCACATGATCCGTCCCTCCGGAATTGGTCGCCACCAGGGGCATGGTTAGTCCACCAGCCTGGGCTGCATCGTCGTAGAAGTCGAACAGACCGGTCGCTGCCCGCTCGATTTCAACCGCGCGATCCCCATCCGAATCCCAGGCCACCATGTCGATGGTGTGGGCCGCGAGCAGGTTGTACTGATCCGCCTTGAGCCACTTGGCCATCCGATCGGCGCCGATCAACCCCTTCTCCTCCTCGTCGAAAAAGGCAATCATGATATTGATCGAACGGCATTTCACGTCGACCAGGTATCTGGCGAAACTCGCCGTGACCACGGTGCCGCTGGCATTATCATCGGCCCCGGGGCTGCCGGAGACGCTGTCGAAGTGCCCCCCGACCAGCATGTAGGCATCCGTATCTTCGGTTGCCTCGAGGATCGCGTACACGTTGGCCCCACTACCGTAGTCGTGCAGTTGAGGGTCGTAGCCCCATTCGGAGAGCAAGTCCAAGAGATACTCGCGGACGATCTCTCGGCTGGAAGAGGAGGCGCGATCCGAGAGGGTCTGCCCGTTGATCGCTTCCTCACCGGTCAACTTGGCCATCATCTCCTGTTGAAAATCGTCGAGCCAGGCCGGTTCCGGATCCGGGAGGTCGGCGCAGTCATCCGTATCTGAGTCGGAATCCGAATCGGCATCACTGTCCGAGTCCGCGTCGCTGTCCGCATCCGAGTCCGAGTCTCCGTCACTATCGGAGTCCGAATCAGCATCTGAATCAGCATCTGAATCAGTATCTGAATCAGTGTCTGAATCGGCATCGCTGTCCGAATCCGAGTCACTGTCCGCATCCGAATCGCTGTCCGCATCCGAATCGGTATCCCCGTCCCCGTCAGCGTCCCCATCGGCGTCCCCGTCCGGCCCGCTCGAGTCATCGTCGTCGTCCTGTGGATCACCGGTGCAGTGCAACGACACCATCCCTGCGAACAGCAGCACCCCCCAAAATACAAATTTAGCCCGTAATATCATTGTCAAACCTCCGAAGCCTACTTTGCCTCGATTATGATACTACTATAATCGGCAAAAAAACATAGGGGGAAATGTTCGTCGGGGAAATTAATCTGTTAAATGATGATCACTGAGCCGAGGTGCAGTTTGAAACCAGCGAGGCAGGAGAAGACGAGGCCGTCCAACGCACTGTCGATGCACTTGGCCACCTCGACACACCACGCCTCGTCGCATTCGGGCTCGGTCTTCTGTACGGTGCCGTCCTCGTTAATGATTAGTTTGTACACCTCGAAAAATTCGTGGAGCTCCGGTTCGAGATCTTCGCATTCGGTGAACACCGTTTCGCTCAGCCGATCGATATCATCGGCAATATCGCCCTTGATCGAAATCCGCTTCTCTATCTGGCACCGATAGTCTCCCTCGGCCAACACCGCCTCGACCTCGGATTCCAGCTCGGGATCGCCTCCGTCTACGGGCTCAATCATGTAATCGAAGTCCAGCACCGCTAACTTAGGCTCGGAGTTTTTATCAAAATCGACAAAACCGTGAAAACAGGGGACCTCGGTATTGACGGTGGCGACAATACGTTCGCGCTCTTCGTTTTCTACCTCGTCCGTACAGTCGGTGTCCTGGGTATCCGTATCAGTATCCGTGTCCGTGTCCGTATCCGGCGGCTCATCGGTCGACTGTTCGGCACCCTCGTGATCACCGCTGTCGATCGCGGACAACGATTCCGTTTGATGGCAGCCGGTGGCCAGCACCAGCGAAAACAGCGACGCGGCAATGGTCTTGAAACCACTCGAGGGCCGACACGGAAGCTGCAGTGCTTGGGTGATGGCGCCCTCCACCTCGACGATTTGCCGTTTGACAAAACCCGTTCGTTGGACGATTTCTGCTTTAAACTCGGCCTGTTCCGCCGGGGTGCAGCAGACGACGGCGAGCTGCAGTGCCCGCCGGTACGCGTCTACGTACAACGCAGAGGTCATTTTGCGCAGGTTGAACAAGCGCGCGGCCAGCGGATTGAAATCCACCTCGGGGTGGAGGCGGCGGCCCAGGGCGACACTCCACTCCAACTCGTGAATCTGTTGGGCGATCGAAAAAACACCGAATACATCGGTGCGCAGCATGGCGAACAGTTCGGTGAACCGCCGCACGTTGTCGTCGTCGATGACGTAGTCATAGCGCAGCGGGTTGCCGCGCAAGCGACCCTCGGTTTGAACAGCCTGCTGCAGCCGGGTGCCGTGGTAGACGAACATCTGGGTCGGCTCGACGAGTCCCGGTGCGATCTGTTCCATCAAGGCGATGCTTTGGTAGACGGTTTGGGTGGTGCTGTACGGATGGACCAGCATGATGTTGGAGATGGTGGCGATGCCGAGCCGATTGCAGGTCTTGATCACCGATATTTCCGACTCCCCGGTTGCGTCCCGGTAAAACAGACGACTCTCGGGCTGGCGGCCCAAATCAACACCGATATGGGTCCGCAAGAATCCCATTTCGCCGAGCTTTTCGCAGATTTGAGGTGAGAGTCGATTGGTGCGCAGTTGACCACCGAAACCGAACCGCTCCACCTTGCGCTCGTTGAGCGCGGTCTGCCATTCATCGAGATAGGCGAGCGCCGCGTTCGGGTTATCCGGCAACAGATGTTCATCGGTGAAGGCGAAGTAACGCACTTCCCGCTCGTGGTACAGGTGGGCCATCTCGTCCGCCAAATCACTCACGGGACGTCGTCGCACGCTCCCCACCCCGGCCTGTCGCATCTGCGGTCCGGTGGCGCCGATTCGCTTGGCCTCTTCCCGTTCGGCTTTCTGCAGTGCGGCTGGCCCACAATAGGCACAGCTCCCCTCACAACCGCGAGAGGAGAGCATCAACGCCACCTTGTGACCCAACCGGTCCACCAGATCGGCTCGCTTGGGCCAGCGGGTCATCATCGAATTGTCCAGCACAGGCGCGGGTGGACCGTCCCCTTGCCGCGTGGTCAATCCGGGCACGGTGTCCACGGGCAATCCCCGGGACAACCGATCGGCCAGGGCGACCATCGCCGCTTCTCCGGCAAAGCGAATGACGCTGTCCAACCAGGCGTACCGATCCAGCATCCAGTGGCGGGACAGGGTGGCAAATTGCCCACCGGCGACGATGTGCCCCTCGAACCCGCGCGCCTGGAGCAGCTCGCCGAGGGCCAGCGCAAAAAACGCCGAATTGGTTTCGGGCATCGACAGACCGACCAGGGCCGGCCGTTCTTTCAGCAACACCGTCCCGACATCATAAACATCCCGCGCGTCGTTCACATGGAGCATGCGAGTAGCGTATCCCGCTTTGTCGAGTGCTCCCCAAAGATAATTCAACGCGAGGTTCTCGCACCAAATCGGGCGTCGTCCGACAAGGGCAATTTCCAAGTTTTGGCTTTCGTTTTGCACGACGAACTCCTTTTTTTAATTTCCGCCAACCGTCGTTGGACAAGTCCGTCCACGAGGTGGGGTAAGAAACCTATTTCGTTAGTGAGGGGGATGGCGAAAAAATACGAAAAAAACCAACCTATTTCTGCGGTTCTCGACTATTCATCCGTGCTATTCTCACCAATCATGTGGTTTTTTGTTGTGGTTTTAATTCTATTTCTCACCGGCTGCGGGAACCAAAGAGAGCAACATCCCCCCGTGGCCACCCCGGTACTGAGCTCGATGCCCCCGACAGCCCGCTCGCCGGCCGCGCCGGTAACCACCGAGCGGGGCCTGGGTAAAAGACCGGCCCAAAGCTCTCTGCATTCGATGATCACCAAACTGCTCCCGTTGCACACGCCGTTGGGGCGCCCCCAACCCGGCGATTGGCTGATGTCCCACGACGAACCCGGTCAGACCTTTGACCAATACCTCGCCAGCCAACCGGTTCGGGCGCGGGGCAAGCGGCGGGTGATTTACATTCAGCCGATCGGTCGATTCACCGGCGAACAACGACAGATCATCCTTTATACCGCAGAATTCATGGGCATCTATTTCGGCTTGCCGGTGAGCGTGAGCACCGATCTTCCCGTTGATCGGAGTTGGCCCGACCACGCCAAACGGGTTCATCCCAGTTGGGGGGATCGCCAACTGCTGACGGGCCATATTATCGATTCGGTGTTGAGCCCTCGCCTGCCCGAGGACGCGGCCACCTACCTCGGGTTGACCGCGATGGATTTATGGCCCGGTGAGGGGTGGAATTTCGTCTTTGGCCAGGCCTCGTTGCGCCATCGGGTCGGCGTGTGGTCGATCTACCGCAACGGGGATCCGGCCGGCAGCCCGGTGGAACGCAGCACCTGTCTCAGGCGGACCCTGCAAACGGCGACCCACGAAACCGGTCACATGTTCTCCATGCTCCACTGCACGGCGTTCGAATGCAACATGTGCGGGTCGAACAGTCGGGCGGAATCGGATCGGCGTCCCCTGGCGATGTGTCCCCACTGCCTGGCCAAATTGGTGGACGCCACCGGGGTAGATCCGATTCAACGGTTCGAAAAGCTGATTGCGTTCTGCAACGAGCGGGGGTTGCCCAAGGAGGCCCGGTTCTACGAACGCTCCCTCAATGCGATCAAGACAACTTACAGCAGATCGGTGCCGGCCAAGTAGTCTGTGGCCGCATCGGTTTTGTGGCAGTTGATGCACATGCCGATTTTTCCGGCGTCATTGACCGTGGCACCGTCCAGGCTGCGCATCTCGTAACACCAATTGTTGTTGGTTGGGTCAAAGGCGGCGTCTTTCTTGACCATTGTCACCAGGCCGTCCATGGTGCCGTCTTTGTCCATATCAAACTCTTTGACCGATACCGCGCCCACCGGAGCGGTGAACGAGGCTTGGCCGATCAGCGGCTGGAGATCGGTGCTGTACCAGATTTGGGAGATGCCGTGAGGGCTCCCGCCCTCCACCGGGGCGGTCATCTGGGTGAAGAAATTGGCCGACGTCTTGTAGTCCGCGGGGAAGGTGTCAAAGCAGCTGTCAATCCCGTCATCCATCTCCACTCCGCCCAGGTAGTCGGTGGCGGCCCACGCTTTGTGACAGTTGATGCACATCTCGGTCTTTCCCGCGCTGTTGACGGTTTGACCGTCCAGGCTGCGCATCTCATAGCACCAGTTGTTGTTGGTCGGATCGTAGGCTGCATCCCGTTTGACCATTACCGCCAACCCGTCCATCGTACCGTCCTTGTTCTCGTCGAACTCCTTGATGGAGATCGCGCCCGCGGGTGCGGTAAACGACGGCTCTTCGATCAGTGTCTGCAAATCGGTGGTGTACCAAATTTGCACGGTACCATGGGGGCTCGATCCTTCGAGAGGAGCGGGCATGTTGGTGAAGAAGCTGGCCGATGTCTTGTAGTCCATCGGCAACTGCTCCACGCAGTACTGCTCGGCCTCACCGGTGTCCGCATCGTCGTCATCATCCGCGTCATCATCATCCGTGCAGGCCGGGCTGCTCACCAGGGCAATGAGTAGCGCGAGAATCAGCAGGGCTAGGTTTTTGGGCATCGTTCCTCTCCTTTGTCCATAAATGTAGTTGATTTTTTTTACATGCGGTAGCGGTTCTGCTTTGTCAATTGCAGTCGAGGTAAGGCGTCGGTTTTAATGCGCAAAGCCAGCAGAATTGTGCGCTCCACATTGAACTGGGGGCACCATGGGCCCGACGGCAGTCAGGTCCAGTGTGCCAGTTTTTGGCAAGTCCGTCGTTGTTCATTCTCCATTATTTCGATAATATTGGCGGCATTGGGCGAACGACGCAACTGTTGTCGCCACACGGAAAGGTGCGGAGACCTGCAAATAGAAATTAAAAAAGAGGTGAATTGAACGAGTGCACCAAATAGCCTATTGTTAAACGGTGCCGATAGCGATTATGCCGAAACGAAAAATCAACACATTAGAGGAATTGGAAGCAAAGCTCGGTGATGATCAGCAGACCCGATGTCTCATCGACGATCTGATTCCGATTGTCCAGGCGCGAATCGCCCGCAAATTGTTGCGGTACCGGGCATCTGCCTCTGCCACTGAGTTGAGACAGATCTTGGAAGATATCACCCAGGAGGTGTTTGTCGCCCTGTTTGACAACCGGGCTCGTGCGTTGCGCGGCTGGGACCCGGAGCGAGGCCTCTCCCTGGACAATTTCGTCGGGCTCATCGCCGAGCGACAGGCCGCCTCGATTCTCAGAACCGGCAAACGCTCTCCGTGGACTGAAGAACCGATGGTGTTCGATGATCTGGAGCGAAAGGCGAACCAGAACGGCCCAGGGCTCGATTCTCCGCAGATGAGACAGAGTCCAGAGCAGCGGGTCGTCTCCAAGAACGATTTGGAATATCTCTGGTACCGCCTGCAGGAGGAGCTCACCCCCTTGGGCCGGCGACTGTTCGAGCTGTTGTTCATCGATGATAATTCGGCATCCGATGTTTGTTCGAAGATGAAGATGACCCCCGATGCAGTGTACGCCTGGCGCAGTCGGCTAATGCGCCGCGCGAGGGAGATAATGGCCGAAACCGTGTCAGATACCCCGGTGCCATCGCAAACTACAAACCTGACAGGATGATCATGATGGAAACGCTGCTTCAGCAGACGGATACTCTGTTCCAGGAGGCGGGGGTAAAAACCGCTGAACAACGGGGGGATCATGACGGATGATCTGCTACGACAGGTGGGAAAAGTGGCAGCTGAACAACTGAAGGAAGAGGCGGATCGGCACGACGATCGGTTCGAGCAGTTGGCTGCCGGCACACTGCCTTCAGAAGAGAGGGCGGCCCTCGAGCGGTTGGCGTCTTCCTCTGAGGAAGCCAAACGGGCCCTGGCGCTGTTTCGACCGGCCGACGAGGCGTTCCGAAAACGGATTCACAGCGCAGTGGAACCCCTGCTTCCGTCCTCGGCGAAGCAAACGCCGGCGCAGCGTCGACGTCGGCCTGCCCGGTCGCCGTACAGGTTGTGGACCCTAGGGATGACCGCCGCACTGGTCAGCGCCGCGGCAGCGGTGGTGGTCTTCGTGCTGCTCCCGGCGGGCACGCCGTTGCCGTCGTATTCAATGGCCCTTGATGGTGCGGTGAAAGAGATGCGAGATGCTCAAGGCGCCTCCGCGTCGAAGACGGGTGTGCCGCGATTTCATCCGGACTCGCCGCTGCAGATCGTGCTCAGACCGCAGACCAACGTCGCAGCCGAGGTCGATGCATTGGTCTTTGTTCAACAAGACACTACGTTGAACCAGCTGAGCCCCGAGCGCCAGCGGTCGGCCAAAGGCTCCTTTCGGTTCTGGGGGGCGGTCGACTCTGCCTGGCACCTTCCACCGGGGCCCTCGGTGTTGTGGTTTGTCGTCGGCCCTGCGGGCGAATTGCCCCCGCCGGCTCAAATCACGACAGAGTGGCTCGAACAGTCCGGTGAGGCTCAACCCCGATTGCGAGTGCTGAGCCAACCGATCATCGTCCAACCGAAAAACAGCGATGGGCTGTAGATCCCTGCGTCACAATTCGTTTGTCAGTATTGCCATATTGGGGTGCTGGATCGGCGCTATCGGGTGTGGTTGCCAACGGGCGGAGCGTGACACGGCGACCCTGTTTCAGCCGGCGAGCGTCGAATACGCCGGGTGCGCTGTGGTGAGCCTGGGACCGACATGCACCTTGAAACCCGATCGCAAGTTGACCCTTTGGGTCGACACGGGCGCAATGGAGCATATCGAGCTGGCACCAGGGGCAAAGATCGTGGAGGGGAGCGGCGCGCTGGTGCAGTTGGGTCAGCGTTTCGCCGTGGTCGTCTCGCCCGGCACCAAACAGATCTCCCTCGTGGTCAACGAAGGGGAGCAACCTCGCCGCTGGCAACTGGCCCTTGCCGAGACCAAGCCGGTGACCTGGCTCGACCGGGCCGCCGAGTTGCAGAGTGAGGGGAAATTCGCAGACGCCAGCCGGCTGCTCAACGAAAAGTTGCCCACCCTCTCCGGAGTCCAGTTGGGCCGAGCACTGAGCCGGCTCGCCCGCATCGAGCTGAGGCAGGGCAAGATCCCCGAAGCAGAGGCTCTGTTCAAGCGCTCGATTGCCCAGCATGACAAGACCGGCCGGATCTCCGCGCAGATTGAGGATGCCACCGCCCTGGCGCACACCTACATGACGCGCAACGGCCGGTTCGTCGAAGCTGAGTTGACCTTGAGCGCGATTGAGAAAAAGGCAGAGTTGTACTCCCTTGCCAGGCTGTTCTTGCTCAACAGCCAAGGAGGGCTCGCCCGTTTCGTGGGAGATGTGGGGCGGGAGATCGACCGGTTCGCCGCTTCGGCCAACCTGGCGCTGCGGTTGGATCAGACCCGCATCTACTGTATCTGCATTCGGGAGTTGGCGCTCACCTACGCCCGCCTGGGCCGCTACGCCGAGGCCGAGGAGATATTGCGACAAGCGTTGAAACGGGTCGAGACCCCTTATCCCCGGGCGCGCCTGCTCCATGCACAGGCCTGGACCGGGTTGCTGCGACTCGAGGCCGGACAACAGAAATCCTCCGACCCGGCTTCCCGGCTGCGCGAGGCACTGGCGATCTATGAGAAGTTGAACGCCCCGGCGACCCTGCGGTTCAATCTGTATCTGGACCTCGCCCTGGCGGCGTTGCATGCGGGAGATAAGGCGCAACCCATTGCTTGGCTGGCCCGGGCCGAACCACTGATGGACAAGGCCGATCTGTACGGGCGGTTCTGGGCCGTCGACCTCAACGCGCGCGTCGCAATGCAACAGGGGAAGTATCTGTCGGCGTTGACCGCCTACCGGAACCTGGAACAGCTCGCCGAGGCGGCCTACACCCCCCAATACATCTGGCGCGCCCTGGTGGGACAAGCGGAGGTGTGGGCAGCCCAGGGGCGTTCCGACCGGGCCTTGGCGTGTCTTCAGCGGGCGGTCGGGCAGCTCGATGAAGCGGCGCATCGCATTCCCCTGGGAGAAGGACGGAGCTTCTTTGTCGCGCAAAAAGAGCGGGCCGCACGGCTGCACGTCGAGCTGCTGATCGGTAAGGGAGATCCTGCCGGAGCGATGCGACTCGCCCGTCATGCCAGAGCCCAGGTGATGAGATCCCTGTTCGACGCCCATCGATTGGTCGGGCTCACGCCGAGCAAGCGATCGAAGTGGACCGCGTCGCTGGAGCGCTACTGGCGCATTCGTCGCGATCTCGAACAGGAGGCGGCCAACGATTGGCAACTGCCGGCAGACGAGGTCGGCCAGATCAAAGAGCGGCGCAAATTGGTACGGCAGCAATTGCTGCGAGAGCTCAATCACGCCCTCGAGTTGATCGCCCCGGACGAGGGGATCGAGCTGGGCGGTGCCAACTGGCGTAAACCGCGACCCAACGAGCTGTGGTTGTTGTACTACCCCGGGCTCAACGGATGGTTCGGCTTTGCCGATGACGGCCGGCAGATCGTCGCCCGCCCTGTCGGGCCGCTGGCCGAGGGGGCTGTTCCCTCAGCGCTTTCCGAGCAACTGCTCGCTCCTTTTGAGTCGGTGATCGCTGCAAAAGAAAAGATAGTCGTGCTGGGGTACGGGGCGCTCAACCACGTCGATTTTCACGCGCTGCCCTTTGGTGGGGGGCCACTGATCGCGGCCAAGCAGGTGGTCTACAGCCTCGACCTGCCGTCGACCCAACCTCCGACGACGCACGCGCCGTCCCCTGGTCCGGCCCTGTTCGTGATCAACCCAACCGGTGATCTGCCGCAGAGCGAACGGGAGATCGCCCAAATCTCACCGGCGCAACGAGCACAGAGTGGTGGTCGACCGAGCACCGTGTTGACCGGGAGTCGAGCGACCGCCGAGGCTTTGCACCACCACTTCAAAAACGCGAGCTCATTCCATTTTTCCGGACACACGGCCACCGAACACACCGGGGTTTGGCAACGGGTGCTCCAATTGACCCAAGGGGATCGTCTCTCCCAGGGCGACATTCTCGCCTTGAACCGCGTGCCCGAAAAGATCGTGCTGCTCGGCTGTGAGACCGGTCGACTCGAAGGGATCAACGTCCCGAGCTTGGCCCTGGGGCAGACCTTTATTGTGGCCGGCAGCAAGAGCGCCATCGTCGCCACCCGGCCGCTGGCCGACCGCACCGCAGCACTGTTCTCGAGCCTGTACTACGACGGTTCGAGCACGAATCAAACCACCGAGGCGCGGATGAGGCGCTCCCTCAACGGAATGATCAAGAGAGCTCCCAAGTCCGATTGGTCGGCGCTGCGCCTGGTGGTTCCTTAAGCACATTGGAACGGTCATCCGGGCGCCGGCCGAACCCGATCGGCGCCGCCCGATCGGCGCGGGGTTTGTGGGCCACTTCCTGGGCCAACGCGTCGAGAATCTGATCCACAGCGGGCCGCTGGCCCAACAGACCGAACCGCTTTTCGACCGCGCGAAAATCACCGGGAGTAAGCCGTCGGATAGCTATCAATTGTCGTTCCACCGCCGGTCGGGTCGACTGGTCCAGGTCGAGGCCCAGCGTCTCGGCGGTTCGATCGAACATCTTCGGCAGTTGGTCGTCCCGTAGGTATTCAAACTTGATCTTCAGGGCGAACCGTCTGAATGCCGCCTGGTCGAATCTCTCGACGAGATTGGTCGCCGCGATGAACAACCCCTCATAGGCCTCCATTTGCACGAGCAACTCGTTGACTTGGGTGACCTCCCAATTGTGCCGCGCCCGACGGCGATCCCGAAAGAACGAATCCGCTTCATCGAGCAGCAACAGCTCCCTACCCGGCGCTGCTTGGGCGAACATTCGCGCGATTCGTTCCTCGGTTTGCCCCACATACGCGCGGAGCAGGTCCGAGGCGCGAAAGAGGGTGAGCTCCAAGCCGCACCGACTCGCCAAGTAGCGGGCCAGTCCGGTCTTACCCGTGCCCGGCGGGCCGTAGAGGCAGATGTTGCCCTTGCTTCGCGCCTCGAGGGCGGCAATCAACCCATCGATATCGCAGTCCGTGTTGACCAGTTGGGGATCGAACGGGAGCTCGGCGGCCGGTTCTGCAGGGGGCAATCGTTCGCCCCGCACTGACAGGGCCGACGAGATCACCTGTTCGGCGACCTGTCGCGCGTCGTCGGCCTCACCGGCATCGGTGGCCGAAATCACCCGCGCGGCCCGATCCACGTCGGCCGGGGTCAGCGTTTCGTTGGCTGCGATTCGTTCGAGCCAATGGCCATCCTCTGCCGCGCGCCCCAATCGTCGGGTCAGAATATTGCGTCGCACCCCTTTGGGCGGAACCGGGAGCTCGACGATAAAGTCGAACCGCCGCAAAAAGGCGCGGTCCAATTGCTCGATGGCATTGGAAATCCAAATCGCCGGTACCGGATTGGTCTCCAAAATTCGATTGAAGCGCCCCTTGAGGAAGTGGGGGTTGTCCAACGGTTTTTGCCCCCAGGCCTCGGAGAACAGGTCTTCGATCTCGTCGAATAGAATCAGTGCATCCGGCCGGTGGGACAGGATCCGCTGACTGGTCAAATAAGAGGAGAGCCGCTCTCGCCCGCTCATCGGATCCCCCTCCCAATCCACCACATTGATTTCGAATAGCTCGAGCCCGATCTGCTCTGCCAGCGCCCGGGCAAACTCCGTCTTACCGGTGCCCGGTACGCCCCACAACAGGATGTTGATCCCGGTCAGCTTCTTGGCTGTCGCGCGCTCCAGGTACTGGGCGATCAATGTGGGGTCCCGGCCCAGATGGGGATAATCCGCCACAGTCAGGGTCGATCGTTTTCCCTGTTCGAAAAAGAACCCGAGCACTCCGCGGTCACCGACGATTTCCTGAAACAGAAAATCATCGAGGCCGTTGCAGATTTCGAACGGGCCGTCGTACTGATAGACTTGGGGGATTAGTAATCCGGTGGCGATCAACGGGGCATCGCTCCGCAAGCACTTTTTCATCTCCGGCAGGGTCGTGTCGAGCACGGCCGCCAAGTCTCTGGCCAGGCGCCGGTAGTGGACGTGGGGCAACTTGTCCCAACACTCTCCGAGTCCCCGCTCATTTTCGGCCATCACGGCGTAGGCGAGGAACTCCTGTTCCAGCCGGCTGAGGCCGACCGCATCGGACAGGGCCCCCACATTCTCGAACAGGGGTTCGTTGCGGCTCACACCGTGCCTTTCGACCAGGGCGAGACGCACCTCCAACGCTCTCCTGAGGCGCGCTTCAGGGGCATCCTCCTTCTCGTCGTCCCGGTTGTCCGTCCCTTTTCTGATCACGGCGGCCCACTCCGGCGAGACTCCGGCCGCATACAACACGTCAGTGTCCTCGATCAGCTCCTTGAGCCGTCGAGACACGCTGGTTCGAAGCAGGGTGCGCAGCGTCCAAAGGGCGAGCTGATCCGTCCCCTCGTTGTGCTGGTTTGTCTTCAATTTCCTGTCGTCAATGGTGGTACTCATGGTCATCAAAATCACGTCGGACAGTCACGTCCGACGACCGCAAAAGTCGTGTTAATTGCCAAGCGTTAATTTGTTCTTGTGAGCCCTGTCTTCACAGGGGGCGAGTCGGGCACAGCGGGGCCCAGAGCCCCGGGAGGGGCTAGAGGAACCGTGTGGCCGGTGATATTGTATCGAGCAACGCAAACCTCCAATAACCAGGTGGTTGATTTTCGCGAGCCCTTAAACCACGATTCCAAGCAAAAGGCGAGCACTTTTTGTTGAATTTCTTGAATTTGCAAATCCAATGAAAACGTTATGGTACAGTACCTTCTTCAGAATGTAGGAGGGATAAATAAACAGCTACTTCTGCTTGTGATCACCGCAGACAAAGATATTGCAATCGACTGATCGCCTCGGGCCAAAACCGCCTGGGCACGATAACCGCCTGGGCACGATTGTCTTTTGACCTATATTATTATCTTGGAACCCAAGTTAAATTTTATCGACCGATCGGTTCAAATGTGTTCAGATGTGGGGGCGACAAATTGTTTGCCGGCTGCTGAGGAGGAGAAACCATGAAAAGAGTCTCGATTGGCTGGTCTGTACTGTTTTCGGTTTGTTTGATGGTGACATGGGGATGTGATGACGGCGACGAGGACCCGCCAGGAGGGCTAACCGCGTTCGAGATCGAGGTCACTTGCGAGGATACGGTTGCCTCGATTTACCAAGATCCCGGTGTCTTGCCCACCGAGCTCGGAGCGATTCTTCGCTGCGCCCAGGACACTCCTTTGTCGCAAGCAGAGCTGCAAAGCATGGCTGATGCCAACGGCTATGCCGGAACGGCGTTCACCAGCGGTGCGCAGGTATACCGAGTGCTCTACCGCACGGAGCGGGGCGGCGGCTTGGCCGGTTATTCCAGCGCGATAGTGTACGTGCCGGACGTACCGCGAGCTGAAAATCTTCCGGTCTTGGTGGCCTCCCACGGCAGCCGGGGTCAAGCCGCTGCCTGTGCCCCCTCGTTGAGGGATCGCACCTTGGGGGTCCAGGCTGATTTCGAGCGCCAGGTCTTTCCCCTGCTCGGCAGCGGGTTCGCGGTCATTGCCCCGGATCTGGCTGGTTATGCCAATTACGGTGCGGTGAACAACCCGCCCAGCGCCTACGCCATGGCCGAGGATGTGGCCAAGAGCACCCTGGACGGGGTGGCGGCCATGCGCCGGCTGTTCGGCAGTCGTCTCACCGAGGATGTGATTATCACCGGACACAGCCAGGGAGGGCACACCGCGTTGAGCGCATTGGCCTATGCCGACAGTTACGGCTTGGACGGCACCCTCGCCGGCGTCTCCGTGTACGCGCCCCTGTGGTTGTCCCTGCGGACATGGGGGGCCCTTTTCTTTGCCAGTGATCAATACCCCATCGCCACCTCCCCCACGCCGGTCGCGGTGTCGGTTTGGTACCACTACACCCACGGGGAGCTGCTCGACGGGCAGGGACATGGGGTGGATCTGTTCGCAACCGGTGCCCAAGCCGGTATTCGCGACTTTGTCGACAACGACTGCTGGGGGGACAGTTATCCCAAACTGGAAGCCCTGGGCACGGAAGTAAGGGACCTGTTCGATCCCGATTACATCCAATCCATCGAGCTCCCCGCCACTCTGGGCACCTCCTGTGGAGACAATCCCCTGTGCACCACCTGGATCGATCGCATGCTCAACGATCGCCCCCACATCACCGGCAACGCCGCAGCGGTCCCGATTCAACTGGTCTACGGCATGCAGGACACCACCATCGACTCCGGTCGCATGGCCTGTGTCATTCAACGCCTGGAACAGGACGCAGCCAATTACTCGGCTTGTGTCTTTCCTCAAGAGGATCACAGTAGCGTGCTCGATGTGGGATCCGATAAAGTGGTCCAATGGATCGCGCACCTGACCCTCGGAGAAGCAGAACCCACCCCCTGCGCCGCCGATGAATCGACCTTTGTCGACGCCGCCGGAGAGCTGCTGATCGAGTGCGCCACCCCGCCCCCCAACGATTGACCGGCGAGGCCGAAGCACTGATTTTTTGTTTTGTGGGGCCCGCGGCGGTTTGGTATGGTTTGATCGGTCAATCAATTCAAACCTCCGGAGGAATACTGTTATGGCGATTCGAAAATGGAAGGTGTTTCGGCGTCGTGGTCAGCTCTTTGGTGTGGCTTGCATGTGTGGGCTGCTCGGTTTCCCCCTCGGCTGTGGCGGTGATGGCAATGGGGATGATGACGACACGGCGGGCGATGCTGATACGGATACAGATTCTGATGCTGATGCAGACACCGATACTGATGTCGACACAGACGCAGATACCGATACGGACGGTGACGCCGATACGGACACGGATACCGATACGGACAGTGACGCCGATACGGACACGGATACCGATACGGACACGGATACCGATACGGACGGTGACGCCGATACGGACACGGATACCGATACGGACGGTGACGCCGATACGGACACGGATACCGATACGGATGGTGACGCCGATACGGACACGGATGCTGACGCAGATACCGATACGGACACGGATTCAGATTCGGATACCGACTCGGATACCGACACGGCAACCGTGGTTGAATTCCCGGATCCGGAACTCGAAGCGGCTGTTCGAGCTGCCATTTCAAAACCCTCCGGCCCGATCACCAAAGGCGATCTCGCTGTCCTGACCACGTTGTTCGATGACGGTGGTGCCATCACCGACCTGACCGGAGTGGAACAGTGTGAGAATCTGACCGCGCTTCAAATTCAATACAGCGCCGGCATTACGGATATCAGCATGTTGGCCACGATGAT
Organism: Myxococcota bacterium; assembly: GCA_028278265.1. Classification (GTDB taxonomy): domain Bacteria; phylum Myxococcota_A; class Polyangia; order JAAYKL01; family JAAYKL01; genus JANQET01. Next base: position 34,257 of record JANQET010000365.1, on the reverse strand, counting down.
CCAGTTGACCGAGTTGGACCTCTACAATTGCACCGGCATCACCGATATCGGGGTCTTGACCAATCTGACCGGGCTGGTCAATCTCGAGCTGGGCAATGGTACCGCCACTACTGTTCCCATTCCCGACTTGAGCCCCCTGGCCAGCCTGACCAAGCTCGAACGGCTGGAGTTGATGGACCGGGATGTGGACAATGCCGACATGGCCCACCTGGCAGAATTGACCCTGCTGCAGGTCCTCGATTTGGGGAGAAACCCGGTGACAGATCTGTCCATCCTGAGCAACATGCCGTCGTTGGCCTACCTCTATCTCATCACCACGGAAATCAGCGATCTCTCTCCCCTTGCCGGGTTGCTCAATCTCACTACGATCATCATGAACGATTGTGAAAATTTGACTGACATCGGACCGTTGGTGACCAATGCCGCTGCCGGAGGTCTGGGCTCGGGTGATACGGTGAGGTTACTGGGAAACACGCTCAGCGCACAAGGGGAGGCCGATGTGGAGACATTGCGCGACACATACAGTGTGACCGTTTACTACCCGTAGTGATTCACGAGAAGAACCCCGAACATCGGCCATTTCACACAACGCCTTGAAGAAACAGGTCTGAGGTTACATGCCTCAGTACAGAACCCGTTGAACGTCGATGAAAGAGTTGTCACCTGGGCGGTAGCGATTTTTGGGCACTGACGTCGATCAATATTTGATTTTCCAGTACTATACTTATCCACCCATTTTCTATCGACAAAACCACTGAAGGAAGAAGTTAGCGTTGGACCATGCTGCGATTGGCCGGTGAGAAAGACTCAGAATAAGGAGAAAAAGCGATGAAGAGCGGACGATACCTGATGTTCACGGTACTGGTGGTTTGGATTCAGCTCGGTTGCGAGGACAAGAAGGGCATTCTCGACGACCCGGGTGGGGATGCGGATGCCGATTCGGATGCCGATTCGGATGGAGACAGCGACGGGAATTCAGACGGGGACTCGGATTCGGATGGGGATACCGATTCAGATGCGGACGCGGATTCGGACTCGGACAGTGATTCAGATGCGGACTCGGATGCAGACGGGGACAGCGATGCGGACGGGGACGCTGATTCGGACAGCGACTCCGATAGCGATTCGGATAGCGATGGGGACAGTGATTCGGACGCGGACTCGGACACGGACAAGACCTGCGACGTGGATTTGCTGTTCGTGATCGACAATTCGCTCTCGATGGGGGACTACCAAGCCGGCCTGGGCTTGGCCTTTCCTCGGTTCGCCGACTCGCTGGTCGCCGCCCTGCCCGGCGAAACAAATGTTCACGTGGGGGTGACCAGCACCGAGATGGGGTTCTCCAGCAGTGGTTCCAACGGTGTGGATCCCTGTACCTTTGAGGGCGCTGAAGGGGACGAGGTCTACTACTACATCACCCCTGATCAAACCGACTCGGGTCGCAACGGGGCCCAGGGGCGGTTGTACCAACCCCAGGGCAAGGATCACTTTTTCAGCATTGATTTGAACGCGCCGGCGAGTGAGTTTGCAGAGCTGAAGGATTGGTTCACCGCCGCCTCGGCGATCGGCACCGGGGGCTCGAATATCGAGATGCTCACTGCGCCGGCCGGCTGGGCGGTGCACGAGGCCAACAGTGCCACCAATGCCGGTTTTTTCAGAGACGCGGGTGCAGTGATGGTGGTCTTTTTCATGCAAGATGAGCCGGATCAAACCCCTCTGGAAATCGATGGGAGCGACGGCGGCGCGGAGATGCTCAACCGTCTGATCGAGGCAAAGACCTCCTGCGGCGGACTTGATTGCATTGTTGCCGGGGGATTCATGGATCCGGATGTTTGCGAACCGGAGAAACGACCGATTCGCTCATTTCTCGACGGATTGACCCAACCCTATGTGGTCGACAATCTGCCCGATGATAACCTCTCTCCCGAGCAGATTGCCGATGAAATGGCAGAGATGCTGACCAACTCACTGGCCCAGGTGATTCTCGATACCTGCAACAGTATCATCATCGAGTAGATGAGTTTGGCGGGGTCACTGCGCACAAAAATCCCCCCCATTTTGAGTTGCGATTTGTACTAAGTCGATTGAGTAGTTCAAATGATCGTCTTGGAGATGAATAAGGTTCAAAAGGAGAGTTGAATGAAAAAGCTGCTGTTTTTTACAATTGTTTTATCGTTGCCGTTGTCATTTTCAGCAACCGCTCAAGACTATGTCGACATTGGGGAGAATTGGTGGCCGGGCATCAATAAGCCCCTGTGCACGTGAGGCACCGCCGGTAGGTTTCAAGGTTTTGTAACCTCGGAAGAAATGCCTGGTCCCGCAACGTTAACCGCCTTTCAGTTTTTGGCCTCGGGCGACACGAACGACGAGGCGTTTCCGAATTTCAAATTTTTTGTTAGTCATTCGAACAAAACGAGTCTCGGTACCAATTTTGAGGACAATTACAGCGGAAACACACCCCAATTGGTCTATTCCGTCGACACGATGGCGATACCGACCTTTGCTGGCGAATGGTTTGGCTGGGAGTTCGAGACCGGATTTGCATATGACGGGACAAGCAATCTGATCTTTGAATTGCAGTACGAGAACCCCCAAGGCAATATCTCCATTCAAGTGACCAACGGCACCAACCGCTGCCTGTTCAAGAACGATTTAAGCGCCACTACCGGCGATTTCCTGGGCAACGACATGGCGATGCGCATCTACTACGAATCCAATGGAGGGGATGCGGACAGCGACAGCGACAGTGATGCAGATGGCGACAGTGATTCGGACAGTGATAGTGATTCGGATAGCGACAGTGACGCGGACAGTGATAGTGATTCGGATAGCGACAGTGACGCGGACGGCGATAGTGATTCGGATAGCGACAGTGACGCGGACAGTGACAGTGACGGTGATGGCGATGGTGATAGTGACGCGGATAGCGATGCGGATAGCGATGCGGATAGCGACAGCGATGGGGATGGGGATGACGACGATGATGACAACGATGATGACGGAGGTATTGACGGCGAGAGCGGTGCCTGCTCCTGCCAATTGCCGAGCCATCGCTCTGAGCGTCTCGGTAGCCGGCTGCTCAGCTGGCTATTCTAGCCACAAGTATTCCCGAACAATCGGCTAGCGTGGATTCCTGGTTCTCTCCTCCCGGCTGATTGCACCCGCGGCTGAGCATCACAGGCCCCCCTCGGGGCAGGAAAATCAGCGCGGCCAAGTCTTATCAGAAGAGCGAGAGTGTGCGACTATATCAATCGAACAAAGTGGGTTGAATCGGCCCGAAGGACGAAACGGCAGGATTGAAATGATTGCACGTCTCCCCATCATGAGATGGTTGTTCGCAGGATTTGTTTTTTGCCTTGTCTTCGCAGGATGCAAAAAGGGGGATGCTCCCTCCCACGACAAGAATAGGGACAACGCCCAGGTGATTCCCGTTTCTGCTCAATCCGTTGACAAGGGGGAGCACCCCTTTGGACGCAGAACTGCCCAGATCAAAGTACACGATCCCGCTCATCCGCCAATCGGTTGCCCCCTGAAAGGCGGCTGGCAACAATGATAGATGCCTACCGTGCACTCGGAATTGAGGAACTCCGGAGCCGCATTCTCGAGCACACCAGAAAAGCTTATGCGTTGCTGCGATTGCCTGACCGGTCGCGCACATTGGACATCGGCTGTGGTCGAGGTCTGCAAACCGTGGAGTTGGCTCGGTTGGGCGCTTCAGAGATCGTCGGCATCGACATTGACCATGCTGCTCTGTCGCAACTTCAACAGCGGATTGAACGAGAAGATCTGTCATCCCGGATAACAGTCGTTCCCCACTCCCTATACCAATCCGGTTTTGCCGACGAGAGCTTCGATCTCCTGTGGGAAGAGGGGGTGCTGCACCTGCTCGACGACGCGAGGAGTTTCAAAGAGTGCCATCGCCTGTTGAAACCAGGTGGTTTTTTGGTCATGCACGAAACGATCAATTGGTTCGAAGGTGTCAAAGAGAAGCTACGCACTTACGGCTTCCATCATCTCATCGACCACCTCTTACCCAGACACTACTGGTGGACAGAATACGGCAAACCACTTGAAAAACGAATTCGCTCTTTTCGAGAGAGCGCCGAGGGAACCGCCGAATTGGGCGAGCTAGCCTGCTACGAGCAAGAGGTGAGCATGATCAAGGCCGCTGCTGACCAACTGGCGTGCGGATTCTTCGTGATCCAAAAAACAGGGTGAAAGCCGGTCGTGTCTGCGCTGAGAGCACGTAATATTGTCCGGATTAGACTATTCTCGATGAATTAGTGAGTTATTTTAGATAGATGGAAACCAACGCGTCCAGCCAGCCGGGGGGTGATCCTCGGGCCGTCGAAATTTGGCTTGACAGGGCATATGGGTAACGGGAAAAATGCTAAATGTGGAGAAATGTATACAAAAAAGCCCAGCCGCTCTTTAAAGAGCAAGGAGGCAGCATGCCGCGAGCGTCCATCGTTTTAATCATCGCTCTAGTGAGTTCTCTCACTTTCGCTTGTGGTCAACAGACCGATAGCAGCGACAACGACGATGACAACAACAGCGCCGGCGGGGACGCGGATGGGGATGCCGATGGGGACAGCGACGCTGATGCGGATGCGGATGCGGACGGCGATGCGGATACCGATGCCGATTCGGACACTGATGCGGATGCGGACGGGGACGCGGATAGCGATGCGGACGCGGATTCGGACAGCGACGCGGACGGCGACTCCGATGCAGATTCGGACAGCGACGCGGATAGTGATGCGGATGCGGATTCCGACACCGATACGGAAACCGATATCAGCGGCGAGCGATTCGTATTTGACGCTCACTGCGATTCGGCGATGAACATTGTCGACAATAACGCGGACTTCAGCCAGTGGTTGAGCTTTGGGCACTTGGACATCCCGCGGATGAAAGCGGGGGGGGTGACCGCCCAGGTCTTTGCCGCGTGGGTCAACAAGAACGCTCAGGCCAAAAATCGCGCCATTGAGCTGATTGAAGGGGTCGTCGGGATGGTCGAGGACAACCCGGCGGACATCGGGCTAGCCTTTACGGCTGCCGATGCGGATCAACTCTTTGAGGAGGGAAAAATCACCGCCTTCTTGGGCATCGAGGGCGGCTATGCCATTGAAGACAGCCTCGAGGTCCTGCGCATGTTCTACGACCGCGGGGTGCGGTTGATGACGCTTACCTGGATGTACAACACCAACTGGGCCGACGGCTCAGGGGATACACCCGAGCACGGAGGACTGACCGACTTCGGGGAGCAGGTGGTTGAGGAGATGAACGCCTTGGGCATGGTGGTCGATATCTCCCACGCCTCTGATGACACCTTTTACGATGTGCTGGCCGTTGCGTCCAAGCCCGTCGTCGCTTCTCACTCCTGTGCTCGGGCGCTCAACAACCATCACCGAAACATGACCGATGAAATGCTCGAGGATCTCGCCGCAAACGGAGGCGTGGCCTGCATCAACTTCTATACCGACTACCTGGGAGGGAATACCATCGACCTGCTGGTCGATCACATTGAGCACGTCGTCCAGGTCGCAGGGATCGATCATGCGGGCATCGGATCCGATTTCGACGGGGTGAGCTCACTTCCCAACGGTATCGATGACATTTCCGATATGCCTGTGATCGTCGAAGAGCTGGAAGACCGGGGCTACACCGAATGGGAAATCAGAAAAATCATGGGCGGAAATCTGCTCCGGGTGTTCAGAGAGGTCATCGGCGAATAGCTTCCAAAAACTGTCACTTTCGTCCAGCACCGGTTCGTCATCGCCGTGTTGGCGAACCGATGATATAGGCCTGCGTCTGCAACAACTGATTCGCCTGAACGGTGCGCCCCCAAGCGCGTTACGACAGCCTTGCTCTGGCTTCTCGGAAGTGGTATCCGGTGTTGTGTAACTGGGAGAACCGATGCCCGATGAACCGTTGAGAATTGCCATCAGAAATGCGGTTCGTGCTACTCTGGCCGAACTTCGCTCGAGCTATCCGGACGAGGTGTTCTATTGCTTTGCCCTTTATACCACACCAGAGGTGACCTACATTCTGCCAACGGCGAGCGGTGAGGCCGGCTTGGCCGAGGTGGCCGCTGAATGCGCCGGTAAAGGGAATGAGCAACAGCTGGCCAACGAGATGGAGGAGCTTCGCTGGAGCCCGGTCGATTCGCCATATCACCTGGTCGGTGAGGAGCACTTTGCAGCGGTTCAGGCGTTGCTGGATGCTCGGCCCCAGCCAGTCTTCGGTGGTGAAGACGGGCACACCGAATTCGATGAGGAGATCGCTGCCCGGTTGGATGCTTGCTTCGGCGCTCTCAGGGACCTTGACGCCCAAGGCGTTTTCGGGACCGATGCCGACCGCGAACAGATTATTGTGACAGTTCTGCAGGGGGACCAGAGCGACCGCAGCCGTCTGGAAAATGCCGAGCGAGTCGGTAATCCGCCGTTGTCGCTCGAGACGCTGGCCAGTGGACTGAATATCCGAGAACCTGAAGGCAGGGTGCGATATCTGGGCGCAGATCCCGTTTACCAGATAGACGATTTGACCGTCAGCGCGGATCTGTCAACTGTTGCGGCTTGTGGGTCGGGCGGTGAGCTGTACGCTTTTTCCTGGCCTGCGGGTGAGCGATTACCGGCTTCGTCACGCAGGGGCGATCACCGCGCTCTCGGCCTATCGGGTGACGGGAAGCTCCTGGTGGTTTCGGACCGACAGAAGCTTTGCCGATACACCCTGCCGAGCGGTAATGCGCTCGGTGGGTCTACAGCTCATAAAGAGCAAATCTGCGCAGTGGCCGTATCTCCGGATGGAAAGCAAATTCTCTCGGCCGGTAGAGACAACACCATCGCGGCTTGGGATGGAGAATCACTCGAGCAGCTATGGACGGTGGCATTGTCTGCGGTGTCATTGCGATACGCGCCTGACGGCAACCGCGTTGTCGCAGCGGGATCCGGTGTTTGGATACTCAACACCACAGATGGCGCCCAGCTGACGCGACTCGTCAAGCCGAACAAAAAGAAACCCTGGTACCTCTATTGTGCGGCCTGGTCACACAATGGCGAAAGGATTGCCGTTGCAGCACAAAGCGAACCCGGTACCATTCGGATTTACAAAACGGGAGCAAAAACGCCCGAAGTGACGTTTACCCCGAAAGATCACGGCGTGTCAGCGGTGGACTTTTCGAGAAACGGTCGCCATCTCGCTTCCGCACACCAGGATGGGCACCTCCATGTCTGGCATACCGTTACCGGAGAGTGTGTGTCGACCCTCCACGCCCGGCATGAGTCGATGTGCGGTGGTTGCCGCTGGCTCGATGAACGACACATTGCCGCCTCGGGGCGGGATGTGGATCGCAGTCCACCCATCTGCGTATTCGACGTCGGACACCTTCTGATGTGATCATTGCCACTGTGCATTAACGAAATATACTTTGTAGAAGGACCCGTAGCGACCCACTGGGGGTAGATGTCCGCCTGCATGGGGGGTGATGGCCCGTCATGAACCCGAGCGCCGTCATAGGTCACTGCCTGTTGTGGCTCACACTTGGTTCGGTCGCTGTTGCCGACCCGTCCGGCCGCATTGCGACGCTGGGAAGACCTCGCATCGTCAATTACAACATGGCCGATTTCGATACCGAACCGCAAATCTGGCGCGCGGCTCAGGACAAGCGCGGGCTGATGTACTTTGGCGCGAACTACGCGGTGTTGGAGTTTGACGGCATCGATTGGCGCAAGATACCCTTGCCTACGGCCCCTACCGAGGGATTGCATTTTGACAAAAACGGCACTCTTTTTCTGGGGATGCCCAATGATCTCGGGTATCTCGCTTACGATAAACTGGGTGAACCGAAGTTCGTCTCCTTAAAGGAGAGAATACCTCCGGAGCATCGGCCCATTGGTCGAGTCTATTTGTTTCACGAAACAGACGACGGGGTTTACTTTTTCTCCCGCAACAAGACAGTGCGCTATCACAACGACGAAATCCAGGTGATCGACCGCTCTTTCGCCTGGGGACAAAACGTACACGATTCTCTGCTGGCGATTGACTTTGACGGAACCGTTTATACACTCCTCGCCGATCGCTATCGTCCCATCGTTCGTGTAACCGTCCCTGAAAAATCCTCGATGATGGATACCCCGAGTATTTTGCCCTGGTGGGATGGCAAATTCGTGTTGGCCATTCCCGATGTGGGAAACTTCATCTACGATCTACCGGCGCTTCTGGAACAAACAGAATCCACGAGCGGCCCGATTTTAGACGATGCCACGCACCGCATCCCGCTGGTGACCGAGATAGACAAATTCTTTTCGAGAAAGGACTTTGTCTATCACAGCACCCTCGTCGATGATACCCGTATGGCCATCGCGTTTCGACACAAAGGGTTGGTGATACTCGATCGGCAGGGTCGGGTACGTTCCCGACTCACCCGTTCCTCCGGGTTGGCCAACAACCTGGTCTACTCTGTCTACGCGGATCAGTTCAAGAATGTTTGGGCCTGCACCAACACGGGAATATCGTTGGTTGAGATGAGCTCTCCCTTGCGCGTGCTCGATGAAAAAAACGGCATTGAGTCGATGATTTTGTCGATTCAACGATTTGGTGACTCCCTGTACGTCGGTACTTTTGTCGGGGTATATCGAATCGCATCTGTGGATATGGGAATTTCCGATAATCCGGTTCAATTCAAAAAGGTGGAGAATACCGAACTAGAAGCGTGGTCCTTTTTAACGGTCAAAGACCAACTGCTCGCCAACAACAATAACCGAATCATACATATCGTCGACGACAAAGCCCAGCTCTTGCACACGCTCGAGCAGGGCGTGCTCACGATGCACCGTTCCAGCCGCTTTGAGGATCTGGTGTTCGCTGGAACGCTATCCGGTGTTTCGGTGCTGCGGATAGAAGTGGCGCCATCTGGACAACAGCCGCAAGCATCTGCTCGGGCGACAACAACCCCAATGTCTGTTGCTGCTCAGCAGGTGAAGCATCCGGCGCTGAACAAGCTGGCGGGTATGATCTTCCAAATCGCCGAGGACAGCGAGGGTGACCTTTGGGCCAGTACAGCGAACAGCGGCGTCTATCACATCGAGTGGTCCGGCGACTCCCTCGAAGAGGTACAAATCGATCACTACACAGTAAAAGACGGCCTACCGGACGACGCCAACAACTTTGTCTACAACATCGATGGTCACGTCGTTTTGGGTACTGATAAAGGCATCTTTCAGTGGATGCCCGGCGAGCCGAAAGGCCGGTTTGTCCCCCAACAGACCTTTGGGCGATATTTCAATGAAAACGAAATCTCAGTGCGGCGTTTAATGCGCGGTCCCAATCAGCAGCTGTGGATCAACGAAAACGGATCAACTCGGGTCGGTATCCTCACACCGACTGACGAGCAAAACTGGATGTGGGATACCGGTCGATTCAGCATGCTCTCCTCTGTGCTCTCGACATGGTCCGTCGATGGCGATCACACGGTCTGGCTCGGTACGGCCAAACCCTCTGCTTATCGGTATGACACGGCAGACGAGAAAGATTACGATATCCCCTTTGCCGCTTCGATTCGTCGGGTAAAGGTGGGAGAGGGGCGCGTGATCAATCATGGCGCCTTTGTCGGTCCGTCCGGTTCGAGCGACGGGCAATTCACGCGTACCCAACTCGACCAGGCCCAAGGAACCCTACCCGAGCTACTCTATGAGGAGAACACCATCGCGTTCGATTTTGCCGCCGCTTTCTTCGAACAACCCCAGGCCACACAGTACCGGTATCAACTGCACGGGTTCGACCGACGGGTAAGCAGCTGGAGCAAGGAGCGCAGGAAGGAATACACCAACCTACCGGAAGGGGAGTACCGTTTCGTGGTGACCGCCAAGAACACCTTTGACAAGAAAAGCCGACCTGCCAGCTTTCGCTTCTCGATCCTTGCGCCGTGGTATCGAACAATTTGGGCCTATTTGGCGTATGCGGTAATTGCGCTACTCGTTTTCAGCGGCGGCGTTCAGATCTACACCTGGCGCCTTAACCGAAGCAGAAGGCGCCTCAAAGAGATTGTCCGCAGGAGAACTGCCGAGGTCGTCGCCCAAAAAGAGGAAATTAAATCTCAGGCGGATGAACTGCAATTGGTCAATGATGCCTTGTGGGGTGAAATGCAGCTGGCCAAGAAGATTCAAACCACGCTCCTTCCGGAGACTCCCCAAATCAGGGGCTATGAGATTGCCGCGATCATGAACCCGGCAGACGATGTGGGCGGGGACTACTACGATACGATTCACGCGGCCGGTACGGATTGGATTATCATCGGGGATGTGTCGGGGCACGGGGTGCCGGCCGGTCTGGTGATGATGATGGTCCAGACTTCCATTCACACGGCGCTGGAGATCCAGCCCAACGCTTCGCCAGCCGATATCTTTCATTTTGTGAACCAAGCGATCTGCGACAACATTCAAAAACTGGGCGAGCGAAAATATATGACCATGACGATTTTCGCGGTCAAGCCCGACGGCAAGATGTACCACTGCGGATTGCATCAGGATATCTTGATTTACCGCCGTAAAACCCAACAGATAGAAAAAATAGAAACCGAAGGTTTCTGGATTGGCATGGCCGAGAACGTCCGCGAATTGCTGACGGTCAACGAGTTTACGCTGCACAGCGGGGACGCGATGCTGCTGTATACAGATGGGATTACCGAAGCGAGAAACCGAGCTGGGCAGATGTTCACGATTCAAAAAGTGGCTGACGCGCTGCGCCAAAACGGCGAACGGCGCGCTGTGGAAATTGAGCAGACCATCCTGGGAGAGCTTGAAGGATATAGTCACGACGATGACGTGACCTGCATGGTGGTGAAGAGAAATCCCGAGTCGAGCTTGACCAATTGACCCGACAATGCGCGTGTGCAGCTCAGCGATCGAGTGAAATGTCGTGTGAGATTGTCGTCATACACCATCCACTGATTCTCAGGTATACCGAAATAAGACAGATAGGGTGTAATGAGCCATGTCCGATTATGATTTTTTTGTAAAAGTTTAGGAGTGACCAGGGGACAATTGCCGACAAGAATCGGTACTTGATTGACTGTCGTCTGCGCGCTTGGTACGGTATGGCGTGCGAGAGTAGGCATCGCATCAACATGAACTGCTAATAGGATGGAAAACAAAGGTACCACGGCATGAGACATACGAAACACGGACGGCGACCCGGAGGGATCTTCATCTGGTTGTGTGCGATTTGGCTGTTGGGCTTTACCGCGTGTACCGGCAACAACAGGGATGATGATGGCTCCGGCGGTGATGCGGATGGCGACAGTGACGGGGATGCGGACGGCGACGGTGATGGCGACGGGGACGGCGACAGTGACGGCGATGCGGATGCAGATGCAGATTCGGACGCCGATTCGGACTCGGACGCGGACAGCGATGCGGATTCGGACTCGGACAGTGACGGGGATGCGGACACCGATTCGGACTCGGATTCGGACAGCGACGCCGATACCGATTCAGATGCTGATGCCGATTCGGATTCGGACACGGACACCGGTCCCGATCCGATCGAGGGAATGCCCAAGTTCGTCTTTCAAACCAAAATTGAAAGCAACGGACAGCCGATCGATGATATCAGCTGGCCCACCATGCTGGTCACCGATTGGGATAAAGATGGAAAAAAAGACCTCATCGTAGGGGAGTTTAGAGGGAAGGTCAGATTTTACAAGAATATAGCGACCGATGTGGCTCCGGAGTTTGGCTCGTTTGAATATCTGGAAGCGGCCGGACAGGATATCCAGTTGACCAGCACGTGATGTGCAGGCGCGACAAATCCTCAGTCTGCGGATTTGAACGGTGACAGCATAAACGATTTCATCATTGGCGAACGGGAAGGCTGGGTCAACTTCTACAAGAGAAGTGATGACGGCACACTCGATGCAACCGTACGGTTGAAGACAGCGTCAGGAGCATTTGTAAAAACACACACCAACGCCGCTCCTGCGGTGGCGGACTGGAACGGCGACGGACTCCTCGATATCCTGATCAGCGGCGAGTACGCCAGTGACAACGGGGGCAGTCTGGTCAAGTTGTACATTAACAAGGGAACGCCCCAGAACTACAGTTTCGAAGATGAGCAGCCCCTGAAAACCAGCGATGGTCAACCCATCGACCAGGGTCTGGAAAGAACCTGCATTCAAGTCGTCGATTTGGATCGAAACGGTACCTTGGATTTGGTGCTCGGCGAGGGGTGGCACTCCAAAGCCGGCTTTATCTTTTTCGAGAATGTCGGTACGCCCACTTCACCATCCCTGGTTCGGCGGGATCGATTGGAGCAAACCGATGGTTCCATCGTCTCGGTATATCTCGACGCAAAGCCATCCTTTGTCGATTGGAACAATGACGGAATATACGATCTGCTCGCAGCGGGCAAAGAAGATAGCATCGATCTCTACTTCGGCGAAGTTCAGTAGGCTCGTTTCACATCATCTCAGTTGAGCTCAGCCTCGGGGGACGATCGCTCGCACCGCATTTTCGATTTGGATCGGCGTGACGCTCCAATTGAAGTGGCTGCCGGACATGGTGATGGCCAACCAGGCACACGCCTCCTCAACCGTACCAAATACTTTGTTGGGGAAATATTTTGAAAAGAGCATGGACAAACTGGCCATTCCACTTCGCAGGGCGACCCCCTTCAACCCCTTTCCCGCCACCACGGTCGCCGATGCGAGCACTTTCACGTTGCTCAGGGTGTCCAACATGACTTGTCTCGATTCCTGAGAGAGAAACAGTGCGTCGTGACCGATGACCGTCACCAGCGCAATTCCATTGGGGCGAGGGGCGACAAAGTGGACCAACGCTTGCGCCACCCGTTCGATCACCTCCAGCTCTCCGCTGTGCTTGAACTGCGCCATCATGATGTCGCCCCAAGTGATCAACTCGATGTCTTTATTGGAGATTAGCGGTCGGATTTGCGCGGTGGATCCGTCCATAAAATGAGTGTTCGCTCAAAACGGCGCAGCGTCAATTTTGTCGATTCGAATAGGGCTTGAGCCCGGCCCGATTGTTTGACTGCCCGGTCGGGTATCCCTACCATCGGCTTATGTCAACATCAGTCCCGCCCCAACCCATACTGATTTCGTCCTATCTGGAGCTCAGGAAAGCCATCGGCGTTTTGGGGCTTACGTTTCCCTTCATTTTGGGGCTCGGTGCCAAGCTCATTTTCGACACCGGCATCCAGCATTCTGTCAGCGCCTACTACCATACCGGAATGGGGGATTGGTTCGTCGGGACCCTGTTCTGTATCGGTGCGTTCCTGTACTGTTACAAGGGCTACGACAAATGGGACAACTTGGCTGCCAAATTGGGCGGTCTTTTCGCGGTCGGAGTGGCGCTGTTTCCCACCAAGGGGGCGGGCGAAGTCTCTCCGACGGCCCTCGTGATCAGTAATATTCACGCGGTCTGTGCCTTACTGTTTTTTGGCGTGCTGATCTTTTTTTGTCTCGTTCTCTTTCCAAAATCGGACCGGGGTGTCTCCCTTCCCCCTCGGAAGAAAGCGCGCAATCGGGTGTACCGGGCGTGCGGGGTGATTATGGCCCTTTGCCTGGCGTTGTCCCTGGTCTACTATCTGTTGCCCGAAGGGGCGGCCGCCCGGCTCGAGCCGCTCAACCCGGTGTTTTGGCTGGAGAGTCTGGCAATTTTCGCCTTTGGCGTCTCCTGGCTGACCAAGGGCGGAGCCCTCCTCAAGGATCTGGTCCAGCCCGAGGGGATGTGAAATTACTGTTTGCGCAGGTCTTCCATCAATTGTTGGGTGGTGATGTTCAGAATCGAGGCGGCGGATTTGGCGGCGATCGCCGTGATGGTCAGCGTGGGATTGCTGGCGACCGGTTCGTTGATCACGCCCTCGCCCGAGGCGTAGAGGTTGTCGACGCCCCAAACCTTGGAATTGGGATCCACCACACAGTCGTCCGACGCCTTCTCGCCCATCCGATGGGTTCCCATCATGTGCAGCGATGTGCCGGACGGCTCCAAGTGCACCTTCTCTTCGAAGGGCGGCCGGGTGAAGGGAAGGAAGGGGCCGATGCGTCCGGCCAGTTCAGTGATGTCTTCGACCATTCGATCGGCTGTTTTCTGATCGGCTTCGGGCACGCGATAGTCGACTGTGATCTGCGGCTGGCCAAAACGGTCCTCGTATTGATCACTGAAAGTGATGCGATTCTCGGGTATGGATTCCACTGTGGAATAGCCGGTGAAGTCGACGCTCAGCCTGACATCGTACTTCAGATCGTAGCTCATCGAGCGACCCGTTCGATTGAGATGGATCAACCAGGGCTCGTTCTCGGTGGGCATGATGCCGCATTTGGGCGCCGGATCGTTCCAGGGGATCGGAATCTGCTCGCCCCGCGCCGGGTTCTGCTCATCCTGTCGCAACTTTTCGATGAACTCTTCGCTGAGCCCGACCTTGCAGGTGGCCACCGGGTTTTCGTGTAGGTAACAACCCAGCGCTTTGGGGCGGATTCCCGATTGCCAGAGCAGGCGGGGGGTCAAGAACGGTCCGCCGGCGATGATGAAGGTTTCGGCTTTGAATTCCTTCATCTCTCCACTGTGGAGATCCCGAACCAGCGCCGAGGTGACGCGGCTGCTGTCAGGTGTCAGCTCCAATTTTTCGGCGCGGTGCTCTTCCCAGATGTCGAAGTTCGGCACCAGGCGGCCTCGTTCGTCGACCAGCGGACCGAGCATGGTCGACGTCCCTGTCCAGTCCACATAATATGCCTTATCGTCGATCCGTCGCTTCTCCGCTCCCATCGGCATGTTGATCGCAGGGCGACCTTCGCTGGTGAGCGCGGCGCTGATCGCGCGGTTGACAACCGAGGGCTCGAAGGCATCGGTATGGATATTCATGATTTGCTTTGCGATCTCGAGTATGTGCTCCCAGTCGTCAGGACTGATCAGCGGCGTGCGTTCTTTTGCCGTCGGAAAAGGGGCATACCCGGACCAGAGGGAGAACATGCCCCCCACCCCCCACATCGATGCGGCAAAGGGCATGTTGCGGTTGGGATCCTGTAACGGGTTTTCGAAGTTCAACCGCTCTTGGACCGGATTGTAAAAATTATCTCTTTTCATGTAATCGTCGTCAGGTAGCGGATTCACCGAGAACACCTCGTGATGGGACATCATGGTGTCGAGGGACAGATTGGGTTCCCGTTGAAAACGGAAACAGTTGAGCATGTGTTCCCCAGGGCGCGACCGCAGCTGAGGCCCTGCCTCCAGCATGGTCACCTGTTTGCCGTGGGAAGCCAGACATCGCGCGTAGGTAGCCCCCACTGGTCCCGAACCGATGATGACAATTTCAGTCTCGATCGTCTTTTTTGACATCCCCATTCCTCCTGTAATGTGTTGTTGTTCCCTTCAAATAAATGAAAATCCATTGGTCGCCACCAGCGCGACCGCGTAGATGAGTGCGCTGACCGATGTGGCGACCACGGTCTTACCTGAGCGACGCCCCAGCCCGGCGAGCCGACTCAATGCCGCTGGTGCAAAGGCCAACGCCATGGGGGCCAGGACGAGGGGCAAGATGCCCAACGCAAATCCGCTCGCCGCTGTCAGCACCAGGGCGAAGGTGCATCCCTGAAGCAGGCGGCGGCTCACAGCCACCCCGAATACCAGGGTGAAATTGGACTCGACCCCCTGATCGACCTCGACGTCGCGGATTTGTTGCGCCAGCTGGCCGGAGAGGGAAGCGAGAAAATTGATCGCGAGAAACACCGCGTCGAATACTGTAAAGCTTGTCCCAATCAGCAACAC
The DNA here is from genome assembly GCA_028278265.1 of Myxococcota bacterium. GTDB lineage: Bacteria > Myxococcota_A > Polyangia > JAAYKL01 > JAAYKL01 > JANQET01. The sequence goes on along the minus strand of JANQET010000365.1, from coordinate 18,478 downwards.
GCAGATTGCGTAGGGCAATGTTTGCACCAGCAGGGCGTGCGAAAGCAGGTCGAGAACCGGACGCGATTTGAGGCGCAGGGGAGGGGCCGAGTAGGACCACATCGCCAGGAGGCAAAAGACGAATACGCCCAGACCCCGTATCCCGAACAGGACGAACCCGCCGGCAATGGTCAGCGCTACCCCCATGAACCCCACAGCCGCCCAGCGCGTCGAAATACAGCTTTCGACGAACAGGTTGCAGTGGCCGTCGCCCGGGTCCTTGGCATCGTTGAACCGGTCGAACCAGTCGTTGACCATGTAGCCGAGCCAGTACGCCAGTCCAACGGTCGCCACGAGCAGTGCCCCCTTGACGGTGGCCGCGCGATGAACCAAGAGTGCCACCGAGCACACGATCAGTGCCACGCCCCAGGCATCGATGCGGTGGAGGGTCGCCGCGATCAGTGCCGCGGCAACGGATCGGCGAGGCGCCGGTATCGCTGGGGTCTGCGCTGTCACTGGTCGAGCTTTTCCAGACGCGCCTCCAATCGCTCACGCACACCGTGAGTGCCGAGGCGAGCGAGCGTCTCCGTACCGTTTTGGCGATATTGTCTGCGCTCTTCTTCGGTCAGCACATTCACCGCACCGGCGAGGGCGAGCTGAGCGAGGGCACCTTCGTACGGCATCGCGAGATTTTCGGCGGAGGTGATGGCCTCTCGCCAACGTGCGACGCTCTTGCGTTTTTTTCCTTCGAGCCAGTAGCGGCGTCCGTGCAGCAGCAGTTGCCGCGGTTTGCCGATGGGAAATACCGAGGCGTAGCCATCGAACAGTTTGATCGCGGCCGCGCTGTCGGCAGTGAGCGATGTCGGCTGCTCGGCGTCATTGCCGTAGAACTCCCGCGCATCGAGCAACACATCCGCAATTTGGTAGTAAGCCGTCATCATCCCGTAGGAGGTGGGCTGCATGGTGGACAGTATGTCGAGCCCGTCCTTGGCCGCGTGGATGGCTTCGACAATGTTTCCACGAGCTGCGCGGGCCGAGGCGAGAACCGCGTGGACAACTGCGCTGGAGCTCATCTCGCCGGTTTCGGGGATCAGTGAGAGTGCGTGGGTTGCCAGCTCCTCTGCTTCGATAGGATCGGGGAGGGTCAACGTTAACAGCTCGCTGCGGTTGTTGTGTGCCCAGGTTTCCTCCACCCTCGCGCCGCGTCGCTTGGCGAACCTCTCCATCTCGTCACTGTAGTGCGTCGCATCCTGGAACCGAGCGTTGTGGATAGCGGATCTCACCAGCATCTGCATGCAGATCCCCCACTCGGCAAAATGGCCGAACTTTTCAAAAAGATCAGCGGTTTTCCTCAGATCGCGCTCGTTCTGTTCGAAATCGCCGATACCCGAGGTATAGACCGAAATAACCTGCAGGGCCAAGGCATGGGTGAGAGTGTCTTCTGCGTCCACCGCGGCGATGATTTCGGCGGATTTTCTCTGGTAGAGGCGGGCAATCGGGTGATTCGGTATGAGACCGGAGGCGCCGCACATGTTGGCATAGGCGCGGGCGAGCTCGGGTGATGGACCGAGGCGCTCGGCAGTTGCCAGAAAACCGAGGGTCGCGTAGACCGTCAACGTGGTATTCATGTCGTAGAAAGCAATGCGGGTGAAGCGGTCGTAGAGGCGGCAACACAGCTCTTCGATATCCCGTTGGACACCCTCCAGGGGTTGTCGGACCCTTCCGCGAGTGAACAGTCGTCGGCCCGTCTGGTTGAGCAAAAGCCCGGTCGCCTTGAGGCCGATGCCGACAGAACCCCCCGGTATCGGGCGACCCAACGCCTGAAACGCCCGCAACAGCATCTTCTCGGATGCTCTGATTTTGCCCAGGCGAATCGAAGCCTCTGCGATGCCGAAATATCGGCTGGCCAGGGCGTAACGGTGCTGCGGTTCGTCCTCGGTGGCCGGCAACTGTGCAGCTAATTCTTCTGCTTGTTGGAGCCGCCGCAGGGCCTCCTTGTTGGCGTCGTTGTTCAGCGCTTGGAGACCCGCCTTGTCGAGATAATCCACCGCGCGCTCGACCACGTGAGCTTCGGTGTAGTGATGCGCCAGTAGGTTGTAAAAAGGAGCGAGATGATTGGCGTGGTGCAACTCGTACCAGTTGGCGATCAACCGGTGGAGCTCGCGGCGTTGCGAAAACAGCAGCATGTTGTAGCTCACCTGCTGCGTAATGGCGTGCTTGAACATGTAGGTGAGCTCGGGTTTGCGCTGGGATTCGACGATCATCAGCGCGGCCTCCAGCTCCCGGAGAGAATCCGCGAGTTGCTGTTGCGTCATCTCGAGAGGATGGATGTCCTTGAGCAATACCGTGCTGAACACCCGCTGGATCACCGAAGCCACTTTAAGCGACAATTGGTGATTGGCGGCCAGCCGATCGATGCGTCGGGCTACCACCCCTTCCACATTGGGGGGCACGGTGGCCGACAGGGTTTGTTCGTCCACGGCAGGTCGGGCGTAGCCGTTGGTGAGGGCGATATGGCCGGCGTCGCTCAACGCATAGGAGATTTCTTCGGTAAAAAAAGGATTGCCTTCTGCCCTGCGATGAACAAACTGGACCAGTTCTTCGGCCACCTTGTCGGCTTGAATGCGATCGGCGATCAACTTGGCTGTCTGATCGACGGGCAGGTACTCGAGATCGATCCAAACGAGGGAGTCCAACTCCCAAAACAGGTCACGCTGCAGATTGGGAGTTGCGATGATCGGCCGCGTGGTGACGATCACCAGTCGACCGGACAGCTCTGACACGACCTGTCTGAGCAAGGCCAATGACAGCTCGTCGAACCAGTGGGCGTCTTCGAGTGCGATCACGGTGGTATTGGCCCCTCGCGAGGAGGCCAAGATGTCCAAGAGGAGGCTGTTGGTCTTGTTGGCTCGGGCGGCGCCCTGCATCTGGTTCGTTAGCTCTGTGTCCGCCAGCTCGGTGTCCAAAACGGGATTGAGCAGCGGCGCCAGTTCGCGATTCCCCGGCACCATTGCGTCGAGCTGCGTCAGCACGTGCTCGATGCGCCCTTCTCCGCTGGGCGGTGCGGCTTTCATTCGAAATAGTCGTGTGAAGATCGCTCGCCATGCGTGATAGGGCCAGCCTCTTTCCGACACATCTGCCGCGCCGAGCATCGTGCTCAATCCGCGATCCTGCGCTATTCGCAACGCGGCATTCAATAGGATGCTCTTACCCAGACCGGGCTCCCCGCGCAATACGACGGCAGTAGTGGGACCTGTGCCATCTGCAAGCGCCGCCGCGTCGAGCAACCCGGTGAGCTGATCCAACTCCGTTTCGCGGCCCACGAGCGAGCCGTAACTATGGGTCTCTTCGATATGATAAGTGGAGAGCAGATGCGGGCGATAGATGTCAATCTTGCGATCGGTGCCTTTGAGCCGAATCGCGGGCAGGAGCTCGAATCCAAGCCTGCTGCGCGCCTTTGGTCCCACCGTGTTCTTGGTGATGGCGTCGCAGAGCAACTCCCCGCCAGGGGCCAACATCAGTCGTGCGGCGCGGACGACCGTTTTTCCCACGATGGCGTACTCTCTTCTTCGCGCGCTTCCCCGGTCACCGCAGAAGACGCGGCCGGTGGAAACGCCGATCGATCCGCGCATTCCGATCTGCTTCAACTTTTGGGGCAACGCGAGGGCGGCGCGCAGGGCGCAGGCGGCATTGTCTTCCTGTGTGCTCCCCGGAAGCCCAAAGGCGGCGAGCGCCACGGTGCCTTTGTCGTCTACGACGAATTGGTGAAGCACGCCACCGTAATCGGTGATGGTGTCGGTCACTGCGATGATGAGCTGACGGACGGGCTCTTTGGGATTGGGTGCTTCGTAGTCGATCCCATCAATGACGGTCATCACGGTGGTGACCGTGCGTAGCTCTGCCCCCCAGTGGGTCAGGCCTTGGGGTGAAATTAGAACGGATTCCGGTATATAGGACTGTACAATATCATCGGGGGCGCGCTCCGGCAGGGGCGTCGGTGTGAAACGGGGCGGCTGTTTCGTCAACGCTGTGACCCGCGTGAAGCCGCCTTCGAGGGCGGAACCCCTGGCGCTCAGCATCGACCAGACGCCCTGAGTGACCACCACTTCTCCTGGCCGTGAGAGTCGCTCGGCCTGGCTCACCTGGTCAATGGGGGTCCCTGCGAGCACGAAGAACTTTCGACCTCGCAAATTGTCGATCGAAGCGGTCCAGATTCGCCCTTCACTCAGGCCGATACGCAGTTGGATTTCGACCAGCGGATCGACTCGAACACCGTGCAAGGTGTCCTGCAATTCAAGGGCGCAGCCCACTGCGCAGCTCGATGTCTGGGCGGGATCGAAGGCGGTCGCCTGTTGCGGCCAGATGGCGAACAGCGCATCGCCGGCAAAGTCAACAACCTGACCCCCGTGGGCCACGATGGTGTCGATCACGTCGCCGAATATTTGGTTGAGAATGCTCGAGAGCTTCTCAGCTCCTGCTCCGTCACCGGAAGAGAGCCGTTCGGCCAGATGGCCGAAACCGGAGATGTCCACCAGCATTACAGTGGCATGGGAACGCTCGTCCCAGCTCTCATCTTCCTCTGTGTCATAGGATCGCTGCAGAACGGGTGGAGGGACGTAGCTCAGCAGAGACTGCATCGAAGTGTTTTTGGTTTCAAACTGATCCATCGCGTCTTACGTCCCGTTCAGACAACATCGCATTTTCGGATTTTCTGTAGTCATATAAGAGAGATTGTGGTTTTGCAAGTTCATATGGAATCGTTCGCGGTCTTGAAAATCGTTGCGCGCTAACTCACTTTGATGACCAATTCACTGGCCAAGCGTACCGCGATACCTGCCAGGACTCCGGCGAGAATATCGTCCCCCATCACCCCCACCGCATTTTTCAGTTTTGTGTCAACCCACCCCACCGGCCACGGTTTGGCGATGTCGAAGATCCGGAACAGGACCAGGGCGGCGAGGATCTGAGGCCAAGTTCCACCCCCGATGAGTGACGCCACCAAGAATCCAACAAATTCGTCGATCACAATCTCCTGCGGGTCGTGTCCGGCGCGAACACCGGGATGAAGGCTCACCACCCAAGTGGCAAAAGCCGCGAGGAGTAGGAGCAATGCGGTGCAGATCCAGCCGGGCACTGAGGGCACGGCCAACGCCAGGGGAAGAGCGGCGATGGCCCCCATGGTTCCCGGGGCATATCGCGAGCGTCCGGCAGGGCCGACAGTGCAAATCAGTCGAATCCAGCGCGGCGGTGGCGCGTGTGTACGGGCCTCACCCATTGGCCTGACCGGGGAAGCGCACGCGAAACACGTAGTCTCGGTGCAGCGGGAGATTCCAGGTGACGAATACGGCGATGCGCACCAACAACCACGCCAGGGGGTAGGGGATCGATGGGACCAGCATCAGCACCATCACCCCGCCGCTGTTGAGGATGGTGGATGTGGTGGCGACGAAGCCGTAGCGCATGGCCTGCAAAATAGGGGATGACTGAGTCGCCCCGAAGCCCGCAAAGGTCCACAGGCGATTGACCGTGAAATTGACAATGGCCCCCAGAATACAACCCAGGGCAGTGGCCAGGCCGACGGGCTGACCCATCCGTTCGACGAGCAGCAGGACCGCGGTCAGATCCACAGCGGTGGCGACAAAAGTTGAGACGAAATTGCGGATGAAACTCCCCCGTTGGCGAGAGAACCAATCCCACAGCGGAACGCTCCCCAAAGCGCGCAGGCCGTAGAGCAGTCGCCTCAGAGCGGTCATTTGGGTAGTGATGGCCAGCAGGACGATCGCAGCGATGGCCACCCGATGGGGTGGTGTGACGCCTGTCGGCACCAGCAGGGTGTCGGCGATCGGGTTCAGGGCCAGACCGGCACCGAGGAAGAGGATCCGCTCGCCCCGTTGCATCCAGCCGACATTGATGCGGGTCCCCAGCGACTCCCCCTTGGCCCGCACGTACGAGACGAGCTGGGCCCCGACCAGGCCCACCAGCACCGGCACCAAGACCCACGTTTCGCGGAAATACCAGGCCAAGCCCATGAAAACCACCGCGTCGGAATAGCGATCCAGTGCTGAATCGAGCAGGCTCCCTCGCGAACGGGCCTCTCCCGCGGCTCTGGCGAGACGACCGTCGACAAAATCGCAGATGCCCGAGAAGATGAACAACCACCCTCCGAGGGAAAACGCGCCAAAGGCCAGGGCAGTGCCGGACACCAGCGAGAGTAAGAATGACAGGGTGGTCACCGCGGTGGCAGGGATGCCGCATTTCCAGAAAAACAGCCAAATCGGGCGAGTCACCCAGAGAAAGCAGAGGCGCAGCCACAGGCAGGTGAGCGGCGTTCGGTCCCGCTTTTCCAGCTCCTCGTCCGCGTAGGGGCCTATCCACGTCCACCGGATTGCATAGAGCAGAATGCCTCCTACGAAATAGACTGCCAATAGAATTCCCGGAATTAGGGTGGGCCAGATCTGGTAACCTGAAGGAGACATTTTACCGATGATAAGCTCCGAATGTTCCACCCTCTAGCGTCTCCTCCATCAGCGCAGTCCTCGTGGTCGTAGCCGAGGGTACTCGAAACCGCTACCCAAGTCATCCGGATTGTAGCTGGTTCCGGTCCCTCGACATGCGACCATTGTGTGTTACACGTCATCTCGAGTGACCGTTTTTACACAACGCACGATCCGCTGGTCAGGGGCGGAAGCGGCCCAGCAGGAGAAAGCCGGCGTTGCCAGTGTGCTGATGTGGGCGCTGATGTTTGTTCCTTTCGGATTGAGTGCGCAAACACTCGAGCCTCGAGAGACGGTCCGCATCGACCGGGTGGCGTTTACGGGAAACTGGAAGACCAAGGTATTCGCCGTCCGGTCGGAGCTGCTCTTTGAAGATGGCGACGAGGTGAACCTGGCCATCATTGAGGAGTCCATTCAGCGGCTGCGCAACCGGGGGTATTTCTATGAGGTGGATTGGGAGCTGGTTGAGGAGGCTGGACAGACCGTCCTGAACATCAGCGTGCGCGAACGGTGGACCACCTTTCCCGTAGTCTACTTTGATACGAGCGATCTCTACACCACCGTCATGCTGGGCGGTTACGACCAGAATTTGGCCGGGCTGGGCTTCGAGCTGCTCCTCACCTATACCGGGCTATACTACCGCAACACCAATCTGCACAACTTTTCCCTTCGCTATGGTCATCCCCGGTTGGGGGGGACCCGATTCTCCCTGGAGGTGGTGTGCGCTGCCGACAGTCTGTTCTCCTATCTCGCTGATCCGGCGTCAAAAAAGAGGTTTGACGCTTACCTGCACCGAACGCGTCACGTGGAACTGGTGGGTGCCTATGAGTGGCCCGGCCGTTTGGAAACCGCTTTGATATTGGGGTTTGCTCACGACATCCACGATCCCTCCCTCCCGGCCGACGAAGGGTACACCGGGTTCGACTCGGTCGAAGAGATCCCCGCTGTCGGCCTGCGGGTTGCATGGGATCGGATTGACCTGGTGGACCAGCGGCGATCCGGGTTCTTGATCCATGGCGAAGGGCGCGTCCGGGTCCCGGTGGGCGGCACTGGAGAGACATTCTTCGTCGGCAAGTTGGAGGGGCAGTACCACCACATCTTCGCTCGGGAGTGGCTCAACCTCTCCACCAGACTCCGGTTGGACTACTCCTCCGCTTCCATCGCGCCGTACCGAATGCATCGCGGAGAGTTCCTCCGGGGCGGCGACGGCATGGAGTACCACTCCCGCTGGGTTGCCGGCGTGAGCGGCGAGCTGGGGGTTGCCCCGATCCGACGCAATTGGCTGTTTTTGGAGCTCACCGGCTTCATCGACCTGGCCTGGGGCGGCAACGCCTTTGCCGCTGCCCTGAAGGCCTCGCCCATGCTCCGAGTCGGCCCGGGAGCGCGCGCTTCCTGGCCCCCCATCGCCGGCCTCTACCTCTCCTTCGACTATGGTTGGTCCGAAACCGGCGACCCCTCCTTTCGTCTCAGCATGGTTCGGTTTTTCTAAGCGCTGTAACGGTCTGTTATTCGCTGTAATAGCCATGGCACCACTGCCGGGTAGTATCAAATGGATCAACCGATGACCGATGCGCCTTTCTTCGAGCATTGCGCTCGAAGAGTATGGTCATCCACAGCCTTGGAAAGGACAGTGACCGATGCCAGGAAAAGGGAAGACGAAACCAAAACCGGCAAGCAAACGGACCAGCTTGAAAAATGAGCTTGTATTCGAGCAACTGCCTTTTGACAACAAGGAGGCATATCTGCTGGCCAGGGAGCGACAGATCTGTGAGATTCCCGACAAACCTATCCCCGTTCAAACGAATTCAGCCCTGCCGGATGCGCAAACCGAGTCGAAGGTAGCGTGGTTTCCCAATCGGTTTGATTTCGTCGATCGCGAACGAATCACCCCGAAAGAGGCGCCACCCACGGTCAATCCCAGCCTATTGCGGCAGTGTCAGCTGACGAACATCGGCGGACTTTTCGAAGTGCACCGTGGGATATACCAAGTGCGGAATTGCGACCTGGCCAATATTACCTTTATCGAAGGGGACAAAGGGGTCATCGTTGTCGATCCCCTGACCTCCGCAGAAACAGCCAAGGCGGCGCTTGAGTTGTATCGCGAGCATCGCAAAACCAACCGCCTGGTTTCAGCGGTTATCTTCACCCATAGCCATGTCGACCACTGGGGTGGCGTGCTGGGCGTCGTTTCGCAGGAGAGATATGACGCCGGCGAATGTCCGATCTATGCACCAGACGGATTCCTCGATCACGCCTGTACTGAAAACATCACGATGGGAAACGTTATGGGACGGCGGGCCGATTATATGTATGGCAATCTCCTGCCGCCCGGGGAGCAGACCGGCGTCGGCGCCGGTTTGGGCACGATCGACTCGGAAGGGACGACCACACTCCTCAAGCCGAATCGGGTGATAAAGAAATCGACCGGCACTTCGACCCTCGGTGACCTCGTCATTCACAGCGTGGTGATCGATGGATTGTCGTTCGAATTCCAGCTTGTGCCCGGTACCGAAGCGCCGGCAGAGATGCATTTTTTTATTCGCGATCATAGGTCGCTCTGCACAGCGGAGAATGCGGTGCACACGATGCACAACATCTATTCCCTGCGGGGCGCTCAAATTCGCGATCCGCTCGATTGGTCCAAGGGAATCGATAAGGTAATCCGCGGCTGGGTGGAGCGTAGCAAAGTCGACGTATTGTTCGGCGTTCATCACTGGCCGATTTGGAAAAGAGAGAACATTCTTTCCTATCTCGAAAAACAGCGCGACTTATATCGCTACATCAACGATCAGACGCTGCGCTTGGCCAACAATGGCTATACGATGGTCGAGATTGCTGAGTATTTGGATCGACAGAAACTACCCGCTGATCTCGACAGAACGTTTGATATTCGAGGGTATTACGGCAGCCTGAATCACAATGTCAAATCGGCATATGTGAAACGAATCGGTTGGTTTGACGGAAATCCCTCGACGCTGCATCCCCTTACGCCGCGAGAGGCAGGGCAGCGCTATGTAAAGCTGATTGGTCGGGACGAGATGATGAAAGAAGGGTATCGTCGATTCGAGGAGGGGGATTACCGCTGGGTAGCTGAGCTGATGAACCATCTCATTTTCTCTACGGCTGCAAACGAGCCCGACCGAGACGTGCAGAATCTGTTGGCAGACGCGTTGGAACAGCTCGGATATCAGGCAGAATCTGGTCCTTGGAGAAACTTCTACCTCACCGGCGCACAAGAGCTTCGAGATGGTGTCAACCCGAACCGTGGACCGAAGCCCTCAGACGAAAGCGTTTTGCTGTCCCTTCCCGAAGCTGTTTTTTTCGACTACCTCAGTATGGTGCTCATTGGCACTGACAAAGAGGTGAGAGCGGCGAAAGCCAAAATTCACCTCATCCTGACCGGCGATGAGAACAAACCGATTGCGCAATACACGTTGCAGCTCGAAAACGGCGTCATCAACCACAGCCGAGGAAATTGCACCCAGCCGGACGAAAAAGTCAAAATTCGAAAATCTTCACTTTATCTACTGGTGATGGGCATTGTGCGGGGTGAGATTGGCCGACCGGCCGAAGAACTGGATAAAGTCATCGATGTGGCAGAGCCGGACGCGAGATATTTGACATTTATTCTGGAACACCTCGACCGGTTTGATCCCAATTTCAATCTCGTCACTCCCCGTCCGCCGATCTAGCATACCACGGGTTTTAACCTTTCCGTCGACCACGGCTGGTCCGAAACCGACGCCCTCTCTTCGCCTCAGCACGGTTCGGTTCTCTTAAAGATACCGCACAATGTGGGCCTCCCACGGATCGGGGACATCCCAGCGATGGTCGATCAGGTCGTCGATGACGTTGGTTGGGACGACGGGTGATCGGCTGTTGTTCTGCTCGAAAAGGCGTTCTCTGTCGGATTCGATATAAACGAGCTCTACCTTCGCCTTGTAGCCGGTCAGCAGATTGATCAGTTGCCGTCTCATCGGCCGGCTGACATTGGTCGCATTCCAGACGAACGATTTGCCTTGGCGAAGGTACTGCCGGGCTCTCTCGCGGGCCTCCTGTATCACCGTGCCTTGGTTCTTTTGGGGGTCGACGTCGAGCTCGCTCCTGATCGCGTCCAGAGATACGGTGGGCAATTCCCGATGGTGGTGCGCCAGGTAGTGGTCTTTTCCAGCACCGGGTAGACCGGACAGCACGATGACGTGACAGCAGAACGCTTCGAATGGAGCCAGCTCGGGAAGGGACCAGCGTTCCCTGAAATAGAGGAATCTCCCGTGGTCGGAGGCGAACCGGGCCGGTCGGTCGAGGCAGTCGAGGGATCCGGCCAGCTCCTCGAAGAGGGCGATATTGTCCGTCAGGCTATTCCCCTCTTTGGTTTTCCTGCCCCGGGCGTCGGCGGTTGCCAGCAGGGCCAGGTGATCGCAGCGCACGCTCAGACTGATTTGCCGGGCGAGTCGTTCCGGCGTCGCCCTGTCGAGAATCCAATACGGCACCTGATGATAGCGGATAAGATTGACCACGCGCTCACGGGCTGCAAACGGAGCCCCTGCCTCCCACAGCAAGCGGCGTGCCTGGCGAGCCCCCCTGCGGGAATGACCGGGTGAGGTGAGGCGGCCGTCGAGATCCCGCTTGGTTGAACCCGCCTTGCCGATGTCGTGCAGCAACGCCGCGAGAAAGAGTTCTTCCCGGTCCTCCGGCGCGAGTGTTTGCCAACGGGCAGAACCCACCAGCGCCTCGCCGACGAACTTGGTGTGGACGAACACGTCTCCTTCACCGTGGTGGGTCGGATCCTGCGGCACCTCTTTCAGCGTTTCCAAAATGGGGTAGCGGTCAATGACGGCCGACCAATCGATAGCCCAATCGGGCGGCGCGGGAGATGGTACCTGCAGACTCATCGACCGGCAAAGATATCCACGTCCGGTCTGAGCGAATTGGGCACAATCGGACGATTCAACCAATGGCTCTCGGACCGGACCACCGTATCGAGAAAGGAGTGACGCACCCATTTGAGGCGATCGCGGACCACCCCGCCGGCCTCCAGTTTGATGTACACCCCCTCTGCGTCGTCCGACAGATCGGTCTCTCGAAAGACCCGTTCGGTGTCGAGCGAGAGCGACGCGGCGCACTGTGCGAGGTGAGATTTCCACTCTGCAGATTTGTACAACGAGTGGCTGACGTATGATTCGGGCGAGTCCAACTGCTCTCCAAAGCCCTGGGTGAGGACCGGTACCGAGACGACCGGGCTGTCGCTGAGCAGTTCTAATCTCCGTTGGGTGTCGAGAAATTCGCGTCGTTTCTGATCGAAAATGTCGAACTCCAGAAAGTAGTGCGGTAGTAGATCGTAGAACACCGTATGCTTGGCATAGGCCCACTCACCGAACATGAGATAGCGCGAGCCCAGTAGATCAAAAAGTGTGTCTCTATGCGCTGCGGCCCATGTCTTGAACAGCGCAAAGTGTTTCTCACGCAGGCCACCGGTGAGAAAGTGTCCTCGGCTCTGCAGTCGGAGCTCACCCTCCGGTGAAAAGCTGATCCCGGCGTTGGCCCCGTCTATTTTTTCTTCGATGACCAGGTAGGCACTTCGCAGATCAGCCCAGGGCACCTGGGTTAGATCCTCGTCTCCCGGTCCGAGCCGAGAGCCTTCGATATGCTTTGTTCTGGGGTACTTGATCATCTCAAACCTTAGCCAAAGCAATCAAATGTCCCAACACGTACATCGAATCGACCGAACGGGCGCCGGCTTGTTCGAGCATCCCGGTCAGGGTGTCCCGATCGAACAGCTGTAGGTGTTGCGGATTGTCATCCGACCTGGACGGCACGGAAAAGACGGCAAACCGCCGGGCCACGCGAACTATTTCGCGACAGGCCAGGTCCGGGCGCTCGAGATGTTCGATCACCTCAAGTGCGGTCACCACATCAACTGAGGTGTCGGGAAACTCGAGCTGGCAAACATCCATCACCCGAGCGTTGAGATGAGAAACACCTCCCTCGTGCACCGCCTGCATATCGTCGACGCGCCGCTGTGAAATATCAATCGCCGTTGTTGGCAGGTGCTCAAAGCTGTCGAGCAAGGGCCACAAAAAGGCACCCCTCCCGCTCCCAATATCGAGCACGCCCAGCGGCATCACGCCGCGCAAAAATCCCAGCACTTTTTGCACCCGAGGGAGTGAGGTGCGCTTGAAGTTGTGAATGCTCAACCCGCGCTCGCGGCCCAACAACATCGCCTGATCGTCATCTACACCGCATAGACCGAGTTTTCCGCGAACAAAGGCCGCGGCGAGGTGCACATAGTAATTTTCGTAGTCCATCGAGGCTAAAAATAGCGGGTTGTGAGCGCAAAGTCACGCCCACGAGGAGGTTGTCTGCTAGTGGGAGAACTTGCTCCAGCCCCACCAGTTGCACAGTGGGGTGGGAGCCGGCCAGAGGCGGGCACTTTTGTAGAACGAGAATTCGCCGCCCCCGTGGCCGGAGAATTCTCGCACCAACCGGCCGGTGTGCTTGTTGACGATGCGTCCCTCGTAGAGTGGAAACAGCTCTTGGATGAAGTACCTCGCCACGTCCCAACAGGGGGACGGTCCTGTTATATTAACATGTTGGGGACGAACCTGTTATTTAAGTACCGTTATATCTTCCCATTTTTTAGATTAAATCCAGTTATATTGATGGTTTAGTAATATGGGTTCTCTTTATTGTGGCCCGATGAGATAACAGGTTCGTCCCTAAGATATCAACATAACAGGACCGTCCCCTTTGGGAGTCCCCTTTGGGAGGACGATGTTTATTAGTGGGAGAACTTGCTCCAGCCCCACCAGTTGCACAGTGGGGTGGGGGCCGGCCAGAGGCGGGCGCTTTTGTAGAACGAGAATTCGCCGCCCCCGTGGCCGGAGAATTCTCGCACCAACCGGCCGGTGTGCTTGTTGACGATGCGTCCCTCGTAGTGTGGAAACAGCTCTTGGATGAAGTACCTCGCCACGGGTAGGGTGATATCCGAGAGGATGGGCCGTTCGTTCTCCAATCCGATGGTCACGTCCACTTCGATGCGGTAGTCTTCGTCTTCCAGATCGAATTGGGCATCGAGGGGCACGCATTGCCAGGATTCGTTGTCCCATTGCCAGTGGGGGTGCCACCAACTCATCTCCCCTTGGGCTGCTTCGAACCGCAGGTTCTTGAGCTCGCCGTCGTCGTAGAAACTGATGTCGGTGAAGTCGAGCAGCTCCGATTTGTGATAGGTCTGCACCACCATCGAAACCCCTTCGTCTTCGGGAATTCCCGCTGCGGCGAGGTCGTCCCGATCCTCGGAGAACACGTAAAAATCCCACCCGTCCGGAGTGAGTAGGTACCTCCCCCACGAGTTTTCCCGGTAGCCGTGGCCGTCGATGTCGATCGTCTCGCCGGTGGACAAATCCGTGATCGTTCCCCGGACAACCGTGCGCGGCCAGATCACGTCGACGGTCCAAATCTCTTCGGGCAGGTGGCCGATGTCGGTACCCACGGTCGGTCGCACTTCATCCGTATTGCGGTCGGCCCAATCCTGAGAGATGACCAGATCCCAACTGTAGAGCGAGCACCGCCCCTCAATGCGCATCGCGTCCGAGCCGTCGAACGCCCCGCCGCGCAACGGTGTCTGACGACCGAAATCGGTGCCGTCAGGGAGTTGTGCGTCAAAGAACCGCTCCTCGCTGGACGCCTGGTAGTTGTCCAGGCCGAAGTTGATGTATTGGGCGACCGGCTTTTCCCCCTCGCGCCGGCCGACGATGGCGATATTCCCCCCGTCCGGCAGGACCTGAACGAGATCGCTCAGCCGGCCCCGCGGATTGGAGATGAGGTAGCCGATAATGCCGTAGAAACCGCTACGGGCATCGTGGATCATGTAGTAGTCCCACTCATAAGCGATGATATCCAAGTAGCTGCTCGTGTCGAAATCTTCCGCCAAAATTTGCCAACCACCCAGTGGATCCGGGTTTGCCGGATTCGCCGAGACAACTCTACCCATCGCCGTCATGGTCAGACAGACGGCGAACACACATCCGAAACGCTGCACGATAGACATGACAGGTCCTCCTAAAATAAAAGGTTTTTACTCATCCCCGCGGGTCTCGAGAGCGAAGAATTCACTCCCAAAGGTTAACACTGCTTAATCTACCCTTCGGTAGATTAATGTCAAGTCTGAGTTGTAAAAAAAATGCTCTGTCGAGAAGGGGGCTGTGCCTTGTCAATTCAAAAAGGACGGGTGAGAAGCTCCCCCTTGAAAAGGGGGAATTGTGGTTCTCTGGCGCCCCGGAGGGGCAACTCCATACTAGCCCAGCGCATCGCGCTGGGGTTCAGATGAACAAATAGAGTTCAGAGCCCTGAAAGGGCGTTCCATTCGCAGGTAGGACGTTTTTTTGCGTGCCCATTCGCGCGTCAGTACGCTGGGTTCAGTGTTTTCAGGAGGGCAGAAGATGGCGCGACTACTCATGAGCGATAAGCAATGGCAGCACATCCAACCGATGGTACCAGGCGGCAAACCTGGTGGTCGGCCACCACTCGACCGTCGCAATATCCTTAATGGGATTCTCTGGATTCTGCGTACCGGCGCTCCTTGGAGAGATGTACCCGAAGAGTTTGGAAAGTGGCAGTCCATCTGGCGTTTGTTTGACCAGTGGAACGGTGATGGGACCCTGGATAAAATCCTTCAGAATCTGCAAGGCGAGATATCCATAAACAAAGAGTTGTGGTGCATCGACGGTACTGTAATCCGCGCTCAGCGCTGTGCAGCCGGTGGTGGAAAAAAGGGGATCCTGAGGAGCCAGAAGACCATGCATTAGGGAGGTCAAGGGGCGGTTACTCTACAAAACTACATCTTCTTTGTGACGGCGATGGACACCCACTTAGTTACCATTTGACACCTGGACAGACTCATTTCGTGGACACATTAGAATCTACCTCCTACCAGGGTGTTGAACATTGGGCCCTCGGTGAGAGCCAACTCGGAATACAGACAATATTGTCCTAGCTTCAGATGAAGTTGCAAGAAAACAGCCAAAGCCTTTATTTCCGGCCACTTAGACGCGAGATAAGATCTGGTTCTGCTACTTTCCTGAGCGCATCTAAATTGACTCGGAGACCTCGTCGACGTCCTCTGCCTGCAAGAATGACATCTAGCTCACCCTTTTGGATCCAATGTAGAACTCGTTGCCGGCTAACTCCAACGGAGTGTGCCGCTTTACGAATTGGCAACCATCCTTCTGGCGTAACCTTTGAGACACTATTGCGGACGTACTCAGGAAGTCTGATTTTCCATGGCGCGTATGGCGCAACCTGTTCTCCTTCGATGAATCCTTCCTCAATCCAACGGAAAATTGTCGCAGTGCACACTCCCAATTCTAGAGCGGCCTGTTGCGCAGTGTATACTTTCTCGTCGTCCTCTTTAGAACTCTTTGGCGGAACAAATATGGGGATCTTATATTTCCGTCTTACGGATCTTACACGTTCGATGCTAAATGGTAAGCCTTTTGGCGTTCTAGCCCCTCTGTTGTTAAGTGCCTTAGCGATCTGTTTGTCGGTCATGCAGGTCGCCATCTTGCGAATGTCTGCGATAAGTTCATTGGAGAATACACATGAATGCTCGCCAATGCGTGGCATCTTTACTTCAATTTCTGAAACTGCGCCTCCTTCCCAAACGAGGCTAAGTTCCGCAACACGTGACTTTCTATTGACTCGAGCAAAAACAGATTCAAATGCCACTTGTAACAGTTGTTTCTTACTGCGGTTGTCTGTTGTTGGAGCGTTCCAGACATTATTCAGATCGAGTCCTACTATTTTCAGTTTTCTTTTCTCCTGCTCAGACAATGGCGGCGGACGTTGACTTCGTCGTCGCTCGATTTCTTCTTCAAGCTCTTCGACGCGTTTTAGACGAGCATTCCATTCAGTCTCCAAGGTTCGGGCGACAATTCGGTTTTCCGGTTCGACGATATTGTATTGTCGAAATGCTCTATCTGCCTCGTACCGAGCCTCCTCGAGTCGATCACGCAACTGTTGAATCGTAGCGTCTTCATTGTTTTCCAGAACATCAACAGCTGCCACTGCAATTTCAATATTCGCGGGCTCCATAGCATCCAGGAACGCATCCGACACTGCTCTATCCATCGGTGGCCCGCCAATAGATTGACACGTTGCTGCACCGTCGGTTGTGTCTGCCTTTTTGGAACACACATAACGATACGTTTCCGACTTGCGATGATAAGCTACCGCCATCCTACGCCCACATACACCGCAGCGTATCAGTCCATGAAGCAGAGCCGTTCCGTTTCGGACTACCACAGATGCTTCCCCGTTAAGATCCACTAGTATGTTCTTCTGGAGTCTCTTTTGATTCTTTACAAATTGCTCCCATGTGATGTATCCCCTGTATTGATCTTTTATGACTATTTTCCATTCATCCATCCCGAGTTTCTTTCTAGTGCTTTTTATGACGCCGTCAGCATCGATAGTTTTCGTTGGGACTGTCCTGCCATAAACATATGCACCAGAGTATCGAGGGTTCTTGAGAATCCTCATTACAGTACCATAGTCAGGTTTCTGCCAGTCAATTGAACCGTTTTGTCTCCGTATTGGAATCTGCAAATCACGCTCTTGAAGGTATCGGTAGACTTGATGTCCAGAACCACGTTCTTCGAATTTCTGGAAGACCAATTCAATAGCATGTCTAATTTTTTCGTCGCTGGTAATGCGTGCCATCCCGTTCGGATCGTAGTCAAGCCCCGCGGGTAGTCTCCTACGGAGCTCACCCTTCTCGGCCTTTTTGAACATTCCTTCGACTAAACGAGTCCGAATGAGATGATGTTCTGCCTCAGACATTGTACCCTTCAAACCCAAAAGCAACCGATCATTATACTGGGACACATCATACACACCATCGAAATCTGCAACAAGCGTTTTGCAGATACTGCAAACATCCAAAAGACGGTGCCAGTCTACGTTGTTGCGTGCAAGACGAGTGGCATCAAATGCAAAGATAATCCCGATTATCCCTGTTCCCACATCTGCGACTAACTGTCGAAAATCTGGTCGCTCGACAGTGCCCCCTCCGCTCAAACCAAGATCGGAATCATAAACTTTGACATCATCAGCTTTCCAACCAAAAGAAATTGCCCGTGAACGCAAATCATACTGAAGTTGGGTGCTTGCCGTGTGATTCTTAACCTGCTGTGTCGTCGATTGTCGAATGTAGATCGCCGCAGATCTCTGCAAGTGCTCCTGCCCGATTTTGTCTATTGTTGTCTGCATTATGCAACTCCTCCAATTGTTGATGAATTTGCTCGGCAGCAATCCGCCCATAACCGCGGACCAATTTCGCCTTACATTCATCCGAAAAGTCTTCCCAATGTCTCGTTGGAGATTCATCTGGGAAAAGTGAAAGTTGGCGCCTCATGAAATTCTCCTTTCCTGCTGTTTCCTGGTGAAACGCAGGACTGGATCCTAAGCGAAGCTGATCACTTGGATGTGAGAATTCTCAGGCGGCCTATTAGCGCTCGAAGCCCCTCTTTCGAAAACTTTCTATCGGTGTCAACGTCTGGATAAAGACTCAAATTGGTCCACGTCAAAGGAATATGGCTCCTGCTGCCATCGGGAAGAACCACCTGCACCGTGTTGTCTGAACAGATTCCGACACGAACCTGTACCGGCAAGGTTTCCCCTCTCAGTGGATGGCCCGGTTTCGTGATAATCACTTCATCCGGTTTGTTGTTGATTATATGAGCTTTATGTTGCGTTGAAGCACTTTGTCGACCTGTTGGAACCATCGCCGCCGATTAATTACGACCACTGGGAACTGGGTGTGAGCGACCTCGGCGAGGAGACACTCCTCCACTAGCATATTTTTCCTCGTCCCCTTTTGGCCCTATGGAGGCTTTACTATTTGAGGAGGTTTTATGGCCGACAGAACGGATTATTTTTTCCGCCAACGGGTCACCGAAGCAGAGCTCGACCTTGCCTTTGAGCTACTCGAAAAAGCCGACCGCAATCTG
>JANQET010000327.1 GCA_028278265.1 Myxococcota bacterium | reverse complement strand
CTCGATCGTGATCAATTCTGCAAAAATGTGCTCATTACGAAAGGAGAGGGAGTCCTTAAAAATGGCGAAACTCTAGGCTAAGGACTGACTCAAAAAGAGGTGAGAGGTGACAAGCGGACATTTTGGCCAGGCGCGAGGAACGCGCATAATGAGTTATGTAAGTGACGAGCAACACAGCCAAATGTCATGATTGGTGCCTCTCAACTCAAGATATTTTTTGAGTCAGTCCTTAGCCTTAGCAATGCCCAGCTTGACCCAAAAATGGACGTGTCTCGCTGCTCGCGTACAATGACTTGATGGATAAATCGACAGCACCGACGGTATCCTTCAAAAAAAGTCTCTTTTGGGGTAGCGTTGTCATCTTAGTGCCGCAAAGCTTAGTCGTCGCTGGCTTGGCGCTGCTGGACTTTACAAACAGTGTCTCTGCATTCAATTTTGCGCTGGGTTATGTTCTCTCATTCGGCTGTTTCTGGCTCGCACTTTCAAGATACAAGGCTGGCCTTATCGCACCAATTTTATGGGGATGCGTTGCGACGATCGCGCTGGCAAGCTACCGGCTGGAGATCGTCGCTTACTTTCAAAAAGACATAGCAGTACAGATACCTCTCGCCGAGGCGCTCGAAGGCGAAAAGAACACCAAGTATTTCGAGTTTCTCGATGGTCAATTGCTGTGGCAAAATGCAATGAGATCGAAGAGAAGCGTCAGTATACCTGCCTCTTATGGAGGGGTTGCAGTACACGACAGCAAGTTTGATGTATACCCGATTGTTCCCGATGATTGGTCACCCATGGATCCCGTTCCTTTATGGGGGATTGTCGAGCCACCGCGGCGAGTTCACGATTTACAACGGGGCCACGCCATTTCGGGCGTTTCAGTCGATGATTCGAAGTTGCGGCACTACCAAAGAGCAATCGACGACGTGAAACGAAAGAACGATTTGGTTTCTCACCCTCAAGCACGGGTAATCGAGTTGGATTTTAGGAAAAAGGGCTATGCGAATCGCATCGGGGGCATCGGATTTTGGGTAGTTGTGATGTTAGCGGCGTTTAATTTTTGTTGGCTACTGGGATATCCATTGCTGGTGAAGACGTACTATTTAAAACGAAACTTATAATTGATTGATTGGTCTGCGGTCATCATGCCTGAAAAAGTACCAACCTCCTCCTCTCATACGCGTTAACCGAACAAAAACCGGGAGGTTCCCCTACAGTCGCTGCGGAACTCGGACACCAAAATTTGTATTGGATATAGAACGACTAAGACAGTCCTCGCGCCTTCCGGAGAACCTCCCGATTTTCTCAGCAATTTTTCGGTTAACGCACCTATGCCTTCCTCTCTCGCTCCGGCAGGTAGACACCTCATCTGCACCTCGGGTGGGGCGTGTGTTGGGACGTGTGCTGGGCACTTAGGGATTTGCACCTCGGGTGGGGCGTATGCTGGGGGCACTTGAGGATTTGCACTTCGGGTGGGGCGTGCTCTAGGGGCGTGCTCTGGGCGTGCCTTACCTTTGGCTGACTTATTTGGATATGGGTTTGAAGACGCTGAGGGCAATATTACCCGGGTAATATTGACAGGTTGTTTTTACCCGGGTAATATTGTTTGTCCGTGACGGGTATCGCTTTTGGCACGCGCGCTGTAATGATGAGGCTGATTATGCGGAATGAGGACAGAACCTTCACAGCTTTTGTGGGAAACAGGCTGTTGGCTGCGGGATCAATCACTGAGGTGGTGGCCCGGTCCAAGTCGGTTGTTGATGCGGGGGTGAGTGAACGGGTGGCCCTGTTTGATGATGAGACGGGTCGCATTATCGATATTGACTATACCGGTAGCACTCAGGAGGTATTGGCTCGCTTGGCGATCCATCCTCTGTTGCAGCCTGAAGAGGAGGCAGTCAAAGAGGAGAAACCCCGCGGACCGGGTCGTCCCAAGCTCGGTGTGGTCTCGCGGGAGGTGTCGCTGTTGCCCCGCCATTGGGCATGGCTGGCACATCAACGAGGTGGCGCTTCGGCCGCGCTGCGCAAACTGGTCGATGAAGCGAGAATCAAATACAAGGCTCAGGAGCAGGCCTTTAAAGCCAAAGAAGCGGTGCACCGATTTATGTGGGACATGGCCGGTGATTTTCCCTATTTCGAGGAAACCACCCGAGCCTTTTTTGCCAAGGACTATCGCCGATTCTCAACCCTGATCTCCGAGTGGCCCCCGGACATTCGCCAGTACCTCGAGTTGCTGCTGGATCGCCTTCTCCCCCTGGAAGAAGAAGCTGAAAAGGTGGATCGGGCGCTCGGCGCCGAATGCCGCAATCGCGCCAGTTCAAAGGGGTCGTGCTAGCGGGGGTTGGGGATTTTAGTCGACGATTAACCTGAACGGATCCTCTCCCGGTTCCAGCTCATCAAGCGTCCTTGCGGCGCTCACGTCGGTCAGCCGCAGCGTCAGGCCCAACGGCAGGCGGTGACTGGTGCTCACCAGGGCGCCGGTCGACAGCTCGATCCACTGTTCAAAGCTCGTTTCCAATCCGCCCAGGGGAATGATGGAGACCCACATGCGCCAGGCTGCAGGGCGGCCCGTTGAATCGATCAACCACAAATAGCTGTCCCCAGGGGTAACGCCCCCTGAAGCGTAGGAGGCCAGTAATCCCCTGAACTCGCCGGAACCGTCGCCGTCCAGTTCCACCGTCTTCAAGGTCACTCCAACGTCTCTCAGTTTGGCCACCGGATTGAGCCAAAACGAGTCATTGGCCCAGTGGGCGTAAGCTGTTTCGATCAGTTCTGCGGCGATCTCTCCGGTTTGCTTTTCCCCACTCGTCAAGGCGATGCCCGTGCGATGGTGCAGGTTGATCAAAACCTCGGTGTCGTCCCAGCGCACACGAGCCAGATTCCGCGCCCGATCCCATAAATGGTGGTTGATCCCGCGAAAGGTCCACTTGACCGCGCCGGTCTCATTCCACCGATCGACGCGCACGCTGTTCTCCATCGAGCGAGCGAGCTGCTCCGCTGCCTCTCCGGCTTCCCCTTGGGGCAGCGGCTGATCGTTGATGAAATAGAGGATTGTCAACAACAGAATCAAACCGCAGAGGGCTATTCCGCTGGCTCGCAGTACCGGATGATCGCGACGGTTCGCCATTGGAGTGACCTAGCCCCCGTCCAGTACTTCGCGGATTTTTTTGGCCAATGGTTGAATCGTGAACGGTTTCTGCAAAAAGGCCACACCGCTGTCGAGTACGCCCCGGTTGGCGATCACGTTGTCGTTGTAGCCGGACATGTAGACCACCTTCACTGCCGGGTATTTCTTCACCACCTGGTGATACAGCTCCTTGCCGTTCATCTCGGGCATCACCACGTCGGTCAACAACAGGTGCAGCGGTTCGTCGAAAGACGCCAACAGGAACAGTGCCCGTGGTCCATTCTCAGCGACCAATACCCTATAGCCCTGCCGGCAGAGAATATCATAGGTCATCTGCCGCACCTGGTCATCATCTTCCACGAGCAATATCGTCTCGTCCCCCGTGAGGTCAGGCGACGAGGGCAATCTCATATGTTCGGGGAGTTTTTTGGCGAGCGGCAAATAAACCTTGAACACAGCCCCCTCGTCAGGCTCACTGTAGACCCAGATGCTCCCCCGATGCTGTTTGACGATGCCGTACACCGTAGCCAGTCCCAGCCCGGTGCCGTGCTCCCCCTTGGTGGTAAAAAAAGGTTCGAACAGATGCTCTTTGATTTTCGGGTCTATTCCCGTTCCGGTATCACTGACCTGCAACATGACGTAGTCCCCCGGATTGATCCCTTGGTGAGCTGCCGCATATTCTTCGTCCAGTTGGGCCAGGGAGGTTTCGATCTTCAACTGTCCTCCCTTGGGCATTGCATCGGCAGCGTTGACAGCCAGGTTCAGGATCACCTGCTCGATCTGTCGAATATCCGCCAAGACGACCGGAATGTCCGGCGACGGCGTGATCTCGATGACGATGTCCTCGCGGATGGTCCGTTGTAACAGTCGTTTGAACTCGAGCACCGCCTTGTTCAAATCCACGGGTTGGTATTCCAATGTCTGCTTGCGACTGAATGCCAGAAGTTGACGGACCAGGTCCCGCGCCTTGAAGCCCGCGCTCAACATCGCATCGACAAATCTGCGGCGGGTGTCGTCCTCATCCAGGTCTTCCAGCAATATTTCACCATAGCCGATGATCGGGGAGAGCAGGTTGTTCAAATCGTGGGCCACCCCGCCGGCCAGCCGACCGATCGACTCAACCTTTTGAGCCTGCTGGTATTGTGCCTCGAGGTGGGCTTTTTCCTCCTCGGCGCGTTTGCGTTCGGTGATATCGAGTGAGACATTGGCCAGATACTGTGGCTCGTTGGTAACCGGATCGTTGACGGTGAAAGTCATTGCGTGGACATCGGTGAGTCTGCCGGTCTGCAGATTCTTGTATTGCAGATCCCCCTCCCACATCTCGCCCTTTTTCAATGTGGGGATGAGCTCGCTCTCCACCATGCCCATAAGATGGTCCGGGATGACCTCCATGATATTCACATTCTCGATTTGCTGTGGATCGATACCGAGAATCCGACCGCCGGCCTCATTGAGAAAGACCATCTTTCCATCCAAAGTAGCGAGATTGACGAGCTCCCCGCTGTGCTTGATCGCTGCGGCGAGCTTTTGCAACTCCCCCTCTGATCGCTTGCGCTCGGTAATGTCACTTTGTGCACCCCAAATCGAAACCAGTAGTCCGTCCTCGATGATGCCGTGATAGTTCTCGCGGAGGTAAAGGAGCTCCCCTTGATGGTCGAGGTTTTTCGTTTCCTCATTGATCACGCGGCAGTCTTCGTTGTCCAGAACCAGCGCGGCCCGTTCTCCGTAGTTCGGTGCGAACTCGATCGCCGGCCGTCCCAGCATCTCCTTGGGGGTGAGACCGTACATCTGGGCCATCGAGTTGTTGACCTCTCTGACGATGGCGTGTCGGTTGATCCAGTCCACCAGCTCGGCGTGCGGCAGGTCGATCGGCGCCGGTGTTGTGATGTCGACCCGATAGACCCCTTCGGTGCTGTGCAGATCAAAACCCTTGAGTCGCTCGGAAAGGGTAGCGATCGCCTTCCGGGCTTGTTCGAGCTCGTCGATAAGTTGGGCTTTGTTTTTATTTTGGTCATTCATCGTATGTCACCCACCATCGTGCACAAACTTCGAACGACATAGTATATTATTGGAAACGAAAAATCGAAAACAAAGGGATCGTTTAATCTAAATGCTCGCTGATGACTGACCGGATTCGAGATCGCGGATTTGCGACAGTACCCAATGCTGAGCCATCCCCGCGGAAAAGGTGAACATGCAGGCCAACGCGCGGAACACCTCACCGACGATCCGCACGGCGGGCGCGTCGAGTCCGAACGGTTTCCCGACGACAAGGATGCCGTCGTACAACAACCAGGCGACCAGACTCGCGGTGATGAATGCCCAGGGCCATCCGATCAATCCGCCCCGCAGCGCCAGCGCGGTGAGCAGCAACGGTCCGATCAGGCAAAGGCCGATGATGTCGGCAAGGCTGGAGGCCAGCGCGGTCAGGCCGGAGATGTCACCGGCCAGACAGGTTTGCGCATTCGAAACGACCCCGGGGCCGGCTGCGGCAAAGGCAAACAGTACCGTTCCGACCACCACCGCCAACTGACTCATCCGGGAACCGGACAAACTGAGGCGGGCCATTCTCCACGTTTTGGCTAGCAGCCAGTTTCCGATAACGGCACATGCGTTGGCCAGAACTGCCAAAATGGACTGCAGCACGTCGAGCCGGGAACCGAGTCTTTCAAAATACGGGATGATCACCGTCAAGTCGCGGAGCAACAGGATCAACATGCACAGACCGCAAAAAAACCAGGCCCGTCTCATGTGCGTTTTGCGCTCAAAGGTAAATGCGGCGATCCAGCTGCCGACGAGGGAGAGCAATTTGACGAGCTCGATTTCAACGCGCAAGAACGGACGGTAGGCGTCGCTCTCCTGCAAGATGGACACGCCGACGAGAAACACCACCACCCAGAGAAACGGCAGGGCGATGAGCAGGCGGAATCGAGTCATTTCACTCTCCGTTGAATTTCGGACAACAACGAGTCGGTGGAGGCGTGGCCGATAAACGCACGCAGCAGCCGGCGCAGGGATTCCAGTAGATCCGGCAGGTGCTCTACGGTCAACTCTTCAGGGGGTAAGTTGAGTGATTTCTTGGAAAACGTCTTCACCGCAACTCTAGCATTGAACGGACCCAAGTAGGGCGAGAGCTCCTTGGCCACCTGCTCCGCAATTGACTTACCGCTCACAATTTTCCCCCGATTTCGACGACATCCCCTTGGCCGTTGGTGTCAACGGTATCGAACCCCGGCCCTTTGGTCAATCTCAGAATCGGGCCATTCGACCGCCGAGGTATATATCGCTCTCAGTTGAAATATCAGATGTCATACCTGTCCAAATTTATGATTCGATATCAATTAATCGAAAGTGATGGGGTAGTGCACCACCATGTCGGGGCCGTTGAATCCAGGATATCGAATCGATTTGATCGTTCTTCTCAGGCAGGCGCCGGACTCTCCTTTGACCATTACGTTCGGACCTTTGAGATTGACCTTGGTTACTTTCCCACTGGACGCGATGTTCATTCCAACAACGATCTTCCCCTTGGTGGAGGCACCGGCCGGCACGAGGACAAGGCAGCGGGTGATGCCGTTGAAGACGCTATCGATGCCCCGATCGATCTCCCGGTGGGGAAGTTGTTCTTCCCGTCCCGGAGTGCCGAAGCCGACCTCATGGGCGTCGGCGACGTTGTTGGATCGGGTGAGATCATCGCCGACCTGTGCCTCGTTGTAGTCGTAGTCAGCGGCTTGTGTATAGGAGGCTTGGCCCAGGGTGCGCACTTTGTGGCGGCGCCCCCTCCGCTTCTTTCTTCGTTTGGGTTTTTTGGCTTTGGCGTCCAGATCCCCTTCTGTCGGGGCGTCGGCAACAACCTCCAGGTCTGCCTGCGCCGGTGTGATCCCGGTCGCTGATCCCAGATCGACGCTACCGGAAAGTTGGAGATACAACAAACCTACCCACATCAGGGAGGCCACCGAAAATCCTGTGATAAACGCTTTCATCGGGTAGAGCATATCCGGGTCCGACTGATCAATAAAGCTCTTATTTTTGTGCTCTCTTAATGAATAAAAAAAACTGTAACCTAAGTTCAATTGGCTGCTGCAATGCACGATACTCGATTTGAGCAAGTGGTTATTTCGCTTGGTTAAATTGCTCTTCCAATGGAAGTGAATTGCAAAATAAAAAAACGGAGGTTGAGTTTTATCTGATATTGATTTGCAGGATATGAGCTCACTATCGGTTGCCCTACAATCGAGGAATTGGGAATTTTGCCCCAAAAAGAATCTTTTTCGTCAATTTCATTTTATTCAAACGTTTTCAGTGAAACAGTTACCTGTGGAAAAAATTGTAACCTGAGTTCAGTAAGATACTACGCAGCATATCTATCGAGAGATGCAATCCCTTGCAAACATTGGTTGAGAGAGTTTCGGGACGATTGTGATTTTCGCACGAAAATACCGGCACAAATTCTAATTAAGTTGATCGGGAATTGAAGAGATTCCGCTATGTGTTAATTCTCATCTGACCAAATCCGGAATTCCTATCGGTAGACCTTGACTACAATTTGGGATTATTGTTTAATTACGGACGCGAAGAAATAATAAAAATTGGGGTTTGCGATTGCTCTCGATTAACTGTCTCCATTGGAAAGAAGAAATAGCATCGCAGTCAATTTGGCTGGCGCACCATCTGTTGCCGGTTCCAGATATTTGTTCGTTATCCAAAAAATCGTATCCCATCGTGTCAAATCATTAGGTGAGATCCATGCCGCTGAATTCAACTTCTCGTCACCGTTTTCTTTTTAAAAAGAGTTCATTGTATACCGCGCTTTGTCTGCTGCTGGTCACCCCGGGGGTATTCGCCGGCGGGCTCGAAGTGCCTGACCTGGGCACGACGGCGATGGGACGGGGAACGGCGTTCGCCGCACGGGCGGACAACCCCAGCGCCTTCTATTACAACCCGGCCGGGCTGACCAAGGGTAAGGGGCTCAGCCTCCTCCTCGGGGCGACCTTTGTTCACATGACCGTTGATTACCTGCGTACCGGTAGTCTCAGCGGTGAGCTGGTGGACCTCAACGGAGACGGCGAAGGGGATGTGTTGAATCCGGGCCTTGACTACGGCCCACCGCGGGATATCTTCGCAGATGAACCGCCGCGGGCGTACCAACCGGTATCCCTGCAGACCAACGTGGGATCCATTCCCCTGCCACTATTTGTGTTCAACTGGGGAAATGCTTTCGACGTGGAGGGTCTCTCCATCGCTGCGGGGATTATCACCCCGTCCAGTTTCGGCGCACCGGGCTACCCGGACCAGGGCGCTCAGCGGTACGCTATTCGCCAGGCCCATTTTCTGTTGGCCTATCCCGGCGTCGGCGTGGCCTACGCGATCAATCGCTATCTCCAGCTCGGTGCGGTGTTCCTGAGCGGTGTCGCCATGTTCGAGCAGAACCAGGCGATTCGCCTGCTCATTCAAACCAACGACACGCAAAAATACAACGAAGACTTTGGCGGCGACGCTGATCTGCGGGTGGAGGCCGCCGATTGGTTCATCCCCACCGGCTTGGTCGGCGTGATGTCCCACCCCCTCGATTGGCTGGAGTTGGGGCTTACGGTCAAGGCGCCGGCCTATATCGAAGCAGAGGGAACCGTGCACTACACCGCCCCGGAGTTGGCCTTCGAGCATTCGGAGCTGCAGGATGGAAGGGACAAGATTACCCTCAGCCAGCACTTCCCCTGGGTCGTGCGGTTCGGCGCGCGTTACATCCATCAGTTGTTCGATGTCGAGCTCGATTTCGTTTGGGAGAATTGGTCCAGCCTGAGCGGCTTTGATTTGGAGTTGGACGCAGCGATCGACGAACAGGGTGACGATGTGGACATTATCGAGCTTCCGGACACGGCCGTGCCCAAGAACTTTCGCGACACCTTCTCTGTTCGGTTGGGCGGCGATGTGGACGTGATGCCCGAACACCTGTCTGTTCGCGCCGGCGGATACTGGCAATCTTCGGCGTATCCGGAGGACTACAGCACGTTCTCGCTGGATTTTCCCTTTGCCCAGCAGTTTGGTCTGAGCGCCGGACTCACTTGGCACACGTACGATTTTCTGAAAGTCAACGTGGGTTATCTCCACGTTTTTCAACTCGATGTGGAGGTGAAAAACGGTATCGTCCAGCAGCAGGGTAAGCCCCGTGAGCTCGTCGACGGTACGATGGAGTTCATCGGAAATACCGTCAACAACGGCCGATACGAAGTCGCGATGAACTTCTTTTCACTCTCGTTGGAGGGGCAGTTTTAGGTGTTTATCGCGTACCGGTCGTTTGAGCAATCACGTGCCCATCGCTGAGATGCGCACCCATTTTAAGGGCTCGCGGAAAAATAAATGCCGAGTTTTTTTCTCGGCGAGTCCTAAGGAGGTTAAAGAATGAAAAAGTTATGCTGTTTGCTTTCAGTATTGAGCATCGCCTTTGGCCTGGGGGTGATTGGATGTAGTGAACTCGAAGAGCTGGTCGATCCGCCGGACGCCGGTGATACCGACAGCGAAGAACAGGATACCGGCGGAAACGTGACCTGTGAGAGCGACGCGCTGCCGGTCACCTCTGCGGGCTGTTTGTCCAGTGATGACTGCAACGCAGAGGGGGAGTTCACCCGGTACTGCCACTCCTACTTCATCGCCCCGCCGGACGCCAACGCGGAATGTCGCGATGGCCTGGGACCGGCCAAGATGCGCATCATGGCCAACGTGCGAAACTTGGAGACCATGGCGATCATCAACGGAGCGAACGTCAAAATAGCGGGAGCCCTCGAAACACTGCAAGCCGATCCCATCGAGACAACGCCGGCCAAAGCCAATCTCAAATCGGATACGCAGGGGCTCATCGACTACGATGCCGGCGAGACCGTCACCAACACCCCCCTCGGGCTGCTCGCTCATGTCCACGGCCTTGCCGGGTATTTCTACACGGTGACCGGGCTGGTCGAGCCGATCACCGGGTCGGAGTATCCCGCCGGGGTGCGCAACCGGGATCTCTGGGCCATGCCCGAGAGTTTTCGGCAGAAGCTCGACGAGGTGATGACGGCTGAAGGCCTGACCGCCTTTGTACCCTTTGGTGAAAAGGGTGGGGTCATCGGTCGTATTCGCGATGCGGACACCGGGGACGTTCCGCTCCATCCGGTGGAGCTGATTTCGAGAAAAGAGAACTCCGAGGCGCGTGTTTACTACCTCAGCGAGGATCACTCCAAACTGACCCTTGGCAAGTCCACCTGTAGCGGTATCTTCATCGTGCTCAACGCCGAGACCAAAGAGAAGTTCGATGCGTTCCGCGACGGGGTGCTCGTCAGCAACCACGAGGCCACGATGGGCACCGCCTATGGGGCCACCTACACCACCTCGATTCAGGTCGATCAGGATTGGACCCTGTAGGGCAACAACAGGATATTTGACCAAGGAGTCATCGATGCGTCACCCCTCAATTGCAGCCCGGTCGGTCACCACGATCATCATCGCCGCGCTGGTCGCGCTCCCCATCGCCGCGCCGGCCCTGACCATCGAAAAGAATCATTATCCCGATTCGGTGGTTCAACAGGGCAAGCAGCTCAACCTCGTGGGAGCGGGGCTGCGGGAAAAATTCTTCTTTGATGTCTATACCCTGGGCTTATACCTGGAGCAGCGCACCTGCGATACCAAGGCGATCATTTCCAAAGACCAGGTGAAGTACTTTCGTATCGACATGTTGCGGGATGTGCCGGCCGACAAAATGGCCGAGGCCCTCAAAGAGGCGTTTGACAACAACACCCCCAAGGCAGCATCCGCTGCGCTCAAGGGCAAAATCAACAAGTTCGTTTCGTACTTTCAAAAGGAGTGCACCGAAGGCACGAAACTGGAGTTCCTCTACGTGCCCGGTAGCGGAACCTCCCTGCGCCAAAACGGCAAAGAGCTGGGACCCGTCATTGCCGGCAAGGATTTTGCCGATGTGCTCTTCAGCTGCTACTTCAGCGCCAAGACCTGCTGTTCTGGTCTGAAAAAACAGATCCTCACCCACTGCAAGAAATAGGTTCCCTCTACCGCGATACGGCGATTATTTTGCCGGCCCCATTTTGAAGGAGACGAGAAGTACGGCAGGTCCCTGGTAGGCGGCCATCGGCTCGGTGATCTCCCAAGAGGCGGAGAGGCACTCGGCACCGTTCCAATCACAGCCCACCGACCAGTCCCGGTAGGCATAGGCCGGATTGGCCATATTGGGAATGGTGTACTGGCCGCTGTAGTAGCTGTTGGGCCCGCCGGGCATCAACCCAGGGGCCGGACCAAAGGTAGAGGTTTGAGTGTCGTCGATGTAGTAGGGGTAGAGCGGTTCGTTTACCGAGCTGGGCAGACCGTTGTAATTGACATTGCCGTTGTCCCCGTCGTTGCCGGTATAGGAGAACCAGGAGTGGTAGATTTGGAATGAAGAGTGCTCCCCCCCGTAGGTGGCCGTGTTGGTCAGGTAGACCATGTTGAGCGGATTGAGACCCAACAGATAGTGGAGATAACGGCCGGCCAGTTCTTCAACCTCGGCGGGGGTGTGAGCGCCGGTAATACCGAAGCGAGCGGCCATCATCAGGTTGGCGCCGTACATCGCCTGATTGGAGTTTGAGCCCCAGCCCCAGTCCCAACCGTTTCCCGGCTCGCCGAACATGCCGCCGTAGACCCCCTCTTCCTCGAACGCCCGTTCGACGATCGCTGCGGCGACCGCCTGCTCAATCGTGTCCTTGAGGCCCGCATCTCCGGATGGATTGGCCAGATAATGAAACGCACCGGTGGCAATAATTCGTTCGGCAGGGGTGATGTTGTAGGGCAGCTCCCCATCCCAGGTCGACCAGGGGAACGCCTCGGCGTGGTTCTCGGCTGAAACGACCGAGTTGTCCATGCGAAACACCGCTGCCGCGGCAGCAGCCTTAATTCGGGTCTCTTTGCCCGCTGCGGTGCTCGTCCCCTCGAGCCAGTTCCAGCCGTTGAGCGCAGCTGTCTCGTAGATATCGGCGATGGTGTCCTGTCCGAGTCCTCGAAAGATTATTCCCGCGTGGGCCAACGCCAACACCGCATTGCCGGTGGCTTCGGGAATGGTCACCCCACCCCCGGACCAGCCGTTGCCCGAAGGAGAGGTGACGTCAAAGTAGACCCGGTTCTGATCCGATGCACTCGGCGGGGAGTGGGCCGTGCCCCCGTTGCCCTTGACCGAGGTCATGAAGTGACCGTCCGGGCGCTGCATGCGCACGTAGAAATCGAGCTCCCACTTCAGCTCGTCCAATATGTCCGGGATGCCGTTGCCGCTTTCGGGAATGTTGAGTTGATTGTCGCTCCAAACCCCCGGATTGAGCTCAAAGGCAAAGAGCATTTGCGGCAGGCCCCGCTGCCAGAGGGTTTTCTGGTAGTCTCCGGCATCGTGCCACCCACCGCGCACATCGAGCGCACCGTGATCCGGTGAAGCCGGGCCGGCGGGGCAATTGAGATCCCCCAAGTGGCAGGCACCGTCCACCCAGCTGTTGCCCAGACCGGCAAATCCGCCTAGCGCGTCCGAGGCGTGGGGTAGTGCCCGATCGTGATTACACCGTTGAAAGTAGAACGATTTCATCGCGACCAGCCCGACGATGTTGTAGACCGCGGCTGAAATTCGAAAGGAATAGGATCGCTCGTCGCTAGCGGGCAGATAGAGGAAATAGCGGCCCGGGTCGGTGTGATCCGAGAAATCTACGGTGGAGAGCTGGTCCCCCGAATCCTCGTCCGAGGTCACCGTGCTGGTGGTGTAACTGGCCACCACTGAAGCGTCCGCATGGCTGCGCAGTTCGATGGTTTCCCCTCCATGTCCGAGCACAGCGGCGATCTTGGTATCTGCCGGTCGCCAGCCGAAGTGATTCGCGCGAATCGTCCCGCTGATCTCGCCGATGGTCGCGCCGGAATCCGTATCGGAGTCCGCGTCTGTATCTGCGTCTGTATCTGCGTCTGTATCTGCGTCGGTGTCGGCATCGGTGTCGGCATCGGTGTCGGCATCGGTATCTGCGTCGGTGTCTGCATCGGTGTCGGTGTCCGCGTCCACGTCAGTACCCGTGTCCGAATCCGTATCCGAATCGGCATCTGCATCAGTGTCGGTATCTGCGTCCGAATCGGCATCTGCATCCGCG
>JANQET010000266.1 GCA_028278265.1 Myxococcota bacterium | reverse complement strand
CCCCCAGCCGCTTTCCCTCGTCACTGCTGAGCGAGCGGGCGGGCATAAAGCCCGGCCCTACGTTTTGGAAATCCATTTTTTCCTTTTACAACACCCTCCTTGTTCAAGGGGGAGATTCTCACCGCCCTAGAGTTGATCGACCGATTAATTCAGATGAAAGATCTTCGGCGCCTCGCCCTGTGAATCGGTGGAGGGGGCGTTGAGCGGATCCGCGGGCAAGGGGATGGGCATGGTGCCCCGGATCCCCTCGAGGGTGGCTTCCAGGTTGGCGCTGGTCTGGGCCAGCACCAATTGAGCGCGCTCTTCCCGCCGGGTGTTCAGCTCGACATAGGCCTGTACATTCTTGACCGCCTTGTCGAAGTGCAGCGCATTGTCGTGACACAGGGCCAAGTAGTAGAAGATCTCCGGATGACCGGCCACGTACACTTCATGCTCGCGAATCAGCTGGCCGAGGATTTCAATGGACTCTTCACACGCTTCCCCGTCTTCGGCATCTGCGTTCAGGTAGTGCACGTACCCGCGCAGCAGCAGCATCTGGGGTCCGCCACGGCGCCAGAGGTGTTCGGGGATCTCTTCGAACCGCTCCAACGCGTCTCGCGGCGCCTTCAGCTCGAGCGACTCCCTCACCCGGGCCACCTGCTCCTCGAGTTGCTTGAGCTGCGCCCCGGTCATGCTCGGACTCGGTTGGGGCTTTTCCACATCGGGCAATGAGGGTCCCCCATGTCCGCGCAGCAGGCTGGCAATTTGCGCCGCCCGTTCGACCATCGGATCCTCTGCGGCCAATTCTTGAGCAGACTCGAGAAACGTGGCCGCCTCGTTCTTTCGCCCGTTTCGCAACAGAGAAATCGCCTGATCGGCCAGATTCCGCGCCTCCTCGACCCCGCTGCCCAGCCCGGTGATCACGCGACGCAGCCGGCCGAACGACCATTCGCTGGTGTAAATCGTAGCCAAGTACCCGGCAAACGAGGCAAAGGAGATGAGATCCTGGGGCGCGGCGAATTCGATCAACGCATTGTCATCGGTATTGATCGGCAGATCGGTCTCGGCCTCTCCGGCCGGCCCGTTGGTGTAGCGCATCAGCTCTCTGCGGTTGACCAGCAGCACCCGGGCGAACACGTCGGTTGCCGAAAAGATATAGGCCCGTTCCAGCTCGGCACGCACGTCGGGGTATTCCAGTGCCTTCTCGACGCGGGCCAGGTTGAACTCAATCGGTTCGAACGAGCCGAGCAGCATCGTGTCGGACGACAGATCCTCCGAGGAAAACAACACCACATGGGGAAAGACCGAGGCAAAGGTGCGCAGGATGGTCTTGATGTTGTCCGGGGAGAGCTCGTACAGCTGGACCCACTGGCAAAA
Organism: Myxococcota bacterium; assembly: GCA_028278265.1. Taxonomy (GTDB): domain Bacteria; phylum Myxococcota_A; class Polyangia; order JAAYKL01; family JAAYKL01; genus JANQET01. The sequence continues at coordinate 5,379 of JANQET010000266.1, read as the reverse complement.
CACCCCGTCCTGCTTGAGGGCATTGACCGCCGTGGTGAAGTTGTCCTGGGTGAACATATTCGAGACCCCGGTGATCCAGGGATTGGAGGGCTCAGAGACGATGACATCGTATTTTTTGGACGACGACGCGAGAAAGTTACGTCCGTCGTTGTTGAACAGACTGATGCGATCGTTGAGCAGGTAGCTGTTGGGATCGTTCCAGTCGAAGGCGGGGTTGGGGGTGCCGTCCTGGGGGTTGACCGGATTTCGGTAGAGCAAGTGGTTCACATCGAACTCAGGATCGGAAACCTCCCCCTCAACAGCACCGAATACGCGGGATGCTTCAATCACCGCGTTCTCCAGCTCGACCACGTCCACGTGCCTGATCGGGAACTGTAGCGCCGAGCCCACGGTGACCCCGGAGCCGAACCCGATGATCGCCACGTCCAGATCCTTGGGTCCCTTGGGATGGAGCAGCAGCGGCACGGCCGAGACCATGATCTGGGTCGGCATGTCGTCCCCGTTGGAGGCGTCCACCTTGCCGTTGTTTTTCAGTGCAAAATGGCGACCCCAGAGCTCCACCGAGACGGTGGTACAAACCCCGTCGTAGTAGTATTTGACGTCCGGATCCCCCCAGGCCTCCTCGTCCAACGCATCGCGCATCAACGACAGGCGAAAAACGCCGATGGTCATCGAGGCCGGGTCCCACGCGGGAGAGCCGAAGAGAAAGGCCAGTACCAGCGCCGCCGCGGGCACTGCCACACCGAGCCGAATCGTGCGCGCCACCTGTGAGACAGCCAGCAGGGCCAACCCCAAAATCGCGTAGATCGCCACCGACAAGTAGAAGGTGGTCTGCATCCCGGCGCCATTGAAATAGCGGGAGAACAGGGGCACGAAGACAAATGCCGACAAAAACGATCCGCAGATCGCCCCGAGGGTGTTCAGCGCATAAACACCACCCACATCCCGGCCGACCTGACCGATGCCGTGGGTCACCACCCTCACCGTGAGGGGAAAGGTCGCCCCCATGAAGAAGGTGGCCGGAAAGACGGCCAGGGCGGCGATGATGAACATCAGGAACTGGATCAAGCCCACATGCTCGGAAAAGGAGTGCACCTGGCTGGTCACCAGCACCGCGAAGATTCTCGGCAGATCGTCCATGTACAGGTAATTGGCCATCGCCAGTCCGGCCACGGCCAGTTCGACCAGCGCCAGGATCAGCACCGGATTGGCCACCCGCTTGGACAGCTTGGAAAAGACCGCCGACCCCAGGGCCAGCCCCACCAAAAAGGCGATCAGTACCAGAGAAAAGGAGTAGACCGACGCGCCGATCACCATCGCCATCGCCCGGTTCCAGACCACCTGCAGGTTCATCGAGGCCAGACCGGACATAAAGAAGGCGAGCAGCGCGGCGAACCGCTGGGGCTTGGTCGTGACGAACCGGCGAACCCCTTCAATCGCTTCAGCAATCTCCAAATCCACGTCGACCACGTCCTCGCGCAGATCGTGTTTGGCGACCAACCAGCGATGTCCTGCGACCAGGGCAGCACAGAGCACCAGGTTGAGGGTGCCGGCGACCCGGTTGGTGGCCATCAAGCCGATGGTGGGCAACAGAGCAAAAGTGGCCAAGAATACGCCGCTGACCGCCCCGATGGTGTTGACGGTGTACAGCGCGCCGATCCTCGAGCCGACCCGCGCCATGTGCCCCTTGTGGGAGATCACATAGCGGGAGAGTAGGGGCAGGGTGGCCCCCATACAGGTCGTGGGAATCAGCAGGACCGCGGCGACAGCCACGAATCGGGCCACCGAGAGCAGCCAGAAATTGTTGGACAGATGGGCCACCATCCAGCGATTGAGACCGGGATAAAAGGACTCGATCAGGTAGGGGATAGCAAAGGCGGCCACCCCGACGATCCCCTCGGCGATGGCATACCCCATCAGGGGGGAGCGCATCTTGTCGGAGAGACGCCCGAAGAGCCACGAGCCCAGGGCCAGGCCGCCCATGAAACAGGCGAGCACGGTCGAGATGGCCAGGGTGGTGGCGCCGAAGATGTGTTCGAGCATCCGCGTCCAGATCACCTCCAACACGAGGCCGGAGATACCGGAGAGGAAGAAACAGATCAGAATTACCGGCTGCACAGTTTCGCCTCCAAGGCTCGCCCCCGCTGTGGGCCGCCCATTGTTTGCCAGCTACCCACCCAAGCGCACGAGCTCGCGCAGTTGTCCGACCCGGCGGTCGATCTCCTCGCGATTCACCGCGGCAAATTCGTCCGCGCCGAACAGTCCCACCTTGATCGACGCTGCTGCCGCCCCGTAGAGCATCCCGGTCTTCATCACCTCGATACCGGTGCTGTCTTGCGCGGCCAGGTAGCCGAGCAGGCCGCCGGCAAACGAATCGCCGGCCCCGGTGGGATCGACCACCTCGGCCAGGGGCAGGGCCGGCGCAAAAAAGCACACCGACTCGGTGAACAGATACGCACCGTGCTCGCCGCGTTTGATAATCACCGCCGGAGGGCCCATCGCCCGAATCTTGTTCGCCGCCGGGAGAATCTGCCGCTCCCCGGTCAGCATCAACGCCTCTTCGTCGTTGATGATCAACAAATCAACTCGTTTCAGCAGGGCGTCGACCAACTCACGGGTGGTGTCGATCCACAGGTTCATCGTGTCCGCGGCGACGAACGTGTCGTCGCCGAACCCGTCTAGCACCTTCAGCTGCAGGGCCGGATGGATGTTACCGAGCATCAGGTAGCGATTCGCCCTGTAGGCCTCGGGAATCTTCGGATCAAACGTCTCGAACACGCCGAGCTGGGTATCCAACGTGGTGCGGGACGAAAAATCATCCGCATAGCGCCCGGCCCAGCGAAAGGTGCGCCCGGGTGCCCGCTCCAATCCGTCGAGGTTGATCCCCCGGCGGGTCAGCAGATCGATATGGGTTTGGGGAAAATCGTCCTCCCCGACCACCGCCACCACATTGGCCGCGCACAAGTGGCTCGCGCTGAGGGCGATAAAGGTGGCTGCACCGCCCAGGATTTCCTCCCGCTTGGCGGTATGGGTCTCGATGGTGTCGTAAGCGACCGAGCCGACGACCAGTAGTGTGCTGCTCATAGAACCCTCCCGAAAATCGGTTTCAATTCATCGCGGATACGTGGGGGAATGACCTCCCGGTCGGTGATGATCGCCGTGTCCAGCGCTGTGGCGCAACCGCAGCCCCGCTCTTGGGGCAGGTCCTCGGTGAGCTGTTGAATCACTGCTTGGGCGTTGTTCACGTTCTGGGTGATCACGGCGATGATCGCCTCCACGGTGACATCGTCCTCGCTCTCGTGCCAGCAATCGTAGTCGGTGGAGAGGGCCAGGGTGGCGTAGCACAGCTCTGCTTCCCGGGCGAGCTTGGCCTCGGGCATCGCCGTCATGCCGATCAGATCGACCCCCATCTCGCGGTGCAGCTTGGATTCAGCGCGCGTGGAAAAGGCCGGCCCCTCCATCACCATCATCGTCCCGCCCCGGTGTACCTGGATCCCCAGCCCCGACGCTGCGGCGAACAGCTGCTCGGCCAACGACGGACAGACCGGGTCGGCGAACATCACATGGCCCACGATGCCGCTGCCGAAGAAGGTCGACGGGCGACCCTTGGTCCGATCGATGAACTGGTCCACCACCACGAGGTGACCGGGTTCAATCTCCTCGCGCATGCTGCCGGCCGCCGAAACGCTCACCACTTTTTCGGCGCCGAGTTTCTTGAGCGCGAAGATGTTGGCGCGAAAGTTCACCTCTGAGGGCAACAGCCGATGCCCCCGCCCGTGGCGTGCCAGAAAGAGCAGGCGCACCCCGTTGAGCTCCCCCTCGACAATGTCGTCCGACGGGGCACCGTACGGGGTCTCCACCCGGTGATGCTGAACATTAGTCAACCTATTGAAGTCGTAGAGACCCGAACCGCCGATGATCGCGAGCGTCGTCATGGTGTGTTCTCCTTATGAAGCGATCGGTTCGAAAATATTCGGATGCGCGTAAAGACACCGCCACCATCGGGCAGTGCGGTAGCTGGTCATTGATTGGACCGTCACCGGGCTAGTCTGTCTTCTTGGGTTTGCTCGCCTTGAGCGCTTTCTTCCGGTTCTGGCGGTCCCCCTTGGGCAGCCCTCCCTTGCCGTCGGGTTTGGGCGGTCCCAGGGAGAGATCGATCACCACGTGTTTGAGGTTCTCCTCGTGTATCTCGGTGTTGAAGCGCTGCTTGAGGGCGTTGATCGCGTCTTCCACGCTCTTTTTGCGCATCTCCCGTTTGACCAGGGTCACCAGCCGATCCTTGGCGTCCTCAAAGGAGAGATCCATCTTGTCGCGGTGTCCGGTGCGCATCAGAATGTGAAATCCCTTGTCGGTCTTGATCAACCCGGGGGCGATGTCGCCGTTCTTCTTGAGCTTGAAGGCCGCTTCGACGATGGCCGTATCCACATCGGGATCATTCTCTTTGCGATCCTCTTTTCGCGTGAAGAAGTTGAGATCGCCACCGCGCAGTTTGGTGGCCTCGTCCTCACTGTTTTCCTGGGCCAGACGACGAAATTCGTGCTGGCTGGTTTTCTTCTTCTTCACCGACTTGAGCAGCTTCTCGGCTTTGGCCTTGTCGCTGACCAGGATGTGTCGGGCGCGGACTTTCTCCGGTTTGCGATAGCGATCGATGTGCTCATCGTAATACTTGCGCAAATCATCATCGCCGGGCGCCACATCACCGACATCCTCGGCGATTTTTCGATGCATCAGGGAGGCGAGCTGGTTTTTGGCCACGGCCACCACCTCGGCGTCCTTGTCAAACCCCCGCTTCTTGGCCTCTACGGCCAGCAATTCCATGTTGACGATTCGTTTCAGGTACTCGATGCGCTTGGTCTCGTCCTCGAGGGATTTGCGCATCATCGGGCTCTGTTTATTGAGGATGGTCTCGACATAGCCCACGGTCACCGGTTTGCCATCGATCGAGGCCACCGGCAGCTTCAGCTTGGCGTCGTCGGCCTTCTTCTCGGCGGCGTGATCATGCGCTGTGGCGGTGGAGCCGACGGTCTTGCCTTTTTCCGAACCCGATTCAGCGGACTTGGCACCGAGCGACAAGACAGTCGCCGTCACGAAAAGCGCCAAGACGATACTTAATTTAATTAACTGGTCCCTTTTCATCGTCTCTTTCCTCTGCCGTTTAAAGTAGGATGGTTATCCTTGTTTTGCGACATACTGGCACAAGGCCGACCATGGGGTCAAGAACGACCGGCGCAAAGAAAACAATAATGATTCTACGGCCAATTGGTGGGGTGTGCGGTAGGCTAGTTCCCATCCCTAAATGGCCACTTTGTGACCGGCCGTGATGCACGCCATCTGCACCCTACAAGATTTGGTACGTGCCTTTGGGCACGCACACTGCAT
>JANQET010000215.1 GCA_028278265.1 Myxococcota bacterium | reverse complement strand
TGCTCGACGCACCGTTGATAGGCCGAGTAGGTGACTTCGTAGCGGTCCATGAAAAAGGTCTGCACAAACACCTGCTCCTGCGGGCGCGCATGGGGGGGGCCGTCGTCCGAGCCTCTGAGAAACGGGCCGCCGGGAATGCACGACATGTTTTCGGGCGCTTTGGTACATTGAATCGCGGCCGGAAAAGGAGTTTCATCGTCGCCGTTTACAGATGGGGTGATCCCGATCCAGACGATCCAAATCAAGCTGGCTCGGGTGCACCAACAGGCGGCGCTCATTTGTCTTGTTTTTTCTTGGGGGGTAGCTTGGTGATCTCAGAGCGACCGGTGCGGCGGTTGACCTTGCGCGATGAGATGACCGACCAGACGCTGAAGCCGAATTCGCTGCGCAGCCAGGCCTGAAAATTGTCCCCCCCTTGGATCACGTATTCGTACATGCCGTCCGGGGACCACTCGGTCTTCATCCCCACGGTGCGCAACACCAGCGCACGATCGTCGAAGGGCAGGGCGTAGATGTTCTCTTTGAAGTCGCTCTTGTACTTGAAGTACTGTTCCGCGTTGGACAAGTAGAGCACCCGCACGGTCAGACCGGCCTTCCGAGTTGCCTCGGCCACGTCCCGCAGGGCGATGTCGGCGGTCAGATCCCCGCAGATGGGATAGACCCGATCGGCCTTGAACAGGTCCACGATGAATTGGTATTGCTCGGGATCGTTGAGAAAAGTGGGGGCCTTGCGGTTGCGATACATGCGCTTGGTGCGAATGAGCCGCTTGTGCACGAACTCCCGTCCCAACCGAAATGCCTTAAGCACCGCCTTGCGCCGAGCCGGCTCGGGGTGGGCCTCCTTGATCAACTGCCGGGTGGTCTTGGCGTTTCGCTCAGCCCAAAATGCGATGAACTCCTTGGGCGTCCGGGCGTGGAGAAAGGCGACCCGGTACACCGCGTGCAGGTCGATGATCACCTTGTCGAAATCGAAGGGCACGAGGATTTGCGGACGGGCCCAACCCGCCATCAGGTAGTTCTGCTCGGCGCCCAATCCGATGAACACCCCCCCCTTGTCGACAATCGCAGCGTGAAACAGATCCAGGGCATTTTCATTGGAGGTGAAGTAGTGGGTGTTGCGAATTAGTTTTTCCGGCGCCGGATCGGGTCGCATGGCATCGAACACAGCGGCCCAATCGGCGGGTATCGGCGACACCGTCGTCGTCTCGGCGGGGCGCTCCTGTGGTGCCTCCTCAGGGGGGGCACTGTTTTCGGCGGACGCGGTGACCGCCCAGCCGAGCACTGCGCTGAGGCTGAGTGCGGCAAAAAAGTGTGGGCCATGTGATGTGATCATCGATTTCCCTTTGATTGCCTTTGACGGCGTGGCATCGATTTTATTTTACGAAAGCTTGCCACAGCACTTTTTGTACTTTTTGGTGCTGCCGCAGGGACACGGGTCGTTGCGCCCCACCTTGGGCTCGAGTCGCACAAAGGTGGCCGTGCCGATCAACTTGCCGTTGACAAAATACCACTGGCCCTTGTCCCGCTTGAACTGGGCCACCTCGTGGTGATCCTCTGTTTCCCCACCCCGCTCGTAGCGGGCCGTGAAGTCCACGGTGGCTTCGCTCGAGGTGTCGTCGTCCCCTTCCACCGAATTGATCTCCAAGCCGAGCCAGGTGGATTTGGCCGACCACTTGGTCGTCGCCGCCTCGTCGAATTGATCCTGGGTGCTCTTGAGCATGGAGTCCCGAATAAAGCCGATCTTCTGTTTGGCATAGGCGGTGTATCGAGCCCGCATTAGCGCTTCAGCGGTCGGGGCCGATTGCTGGCCCTCGACAATCGGGCCGCAGCAGTTGTCATAGGCGCGCTCTGAACAGCAGGGGCAATCAGTCATTTAAATTCCTCGTGTGGTGTACGTCGCCAGAGCGACCGCACTAGCGTTTGTATTTCATTTGAAAGGCGATCTCCCGCGCCATCGAGCGAACACCCTTGGAAAAGCTCTCGTCTTCGGCGATTTTGTCCATCGTCGGTTTGACGCTTCGATCGCCGATGCGAGCGGTCTCTCGCAGCAGCCGCTGAACCAGATTGAGCCCCCCGCAGAGCAGCACTTCCTGTCCGCTGAAATCCCGGTAGACCAGGTCGGGACAGCGGGTCTCCCGGTCGACGGTGTAGACCATCGCCATCATCTTTTTCGAGCTCGTATCCGAACCGATGCGGCCGAGCGCCTCGAGGCCGGTGCACATCGTGCCCACATCGGTGCCCCGTTCCAACAGCTGTTCGATCGGCCCGTAGGCCAAGGGGGACTCCAGCTTGCCCAGGGCCCAAACCGCCAGCCGGATGGTCTCCCGATCCAATTTGTCGTCGGTCAGCAGGGAGAGCAAAAAAGTGCTGGCGGTCCGGCGATCCTCTTCGCTGGGGATGCGCTTTTTGCCCAGGTAGCCCACCGCCTTGAGGAAATCGTTGCGGTGTTTGCCCGCCTCCTGGTAAGCGGTCGGTAGGTCGTTGAGCCAGTTAGATTCGGCCATGCGGGAGAGGGCCACGCCGGCGGCCGCGCGCTCGATCGGGGTACCGGATCGCATCAATCGTTTGAGGGGGTCAATCAGGGTCACATCATTGCGCACACCCGCCGCATAGGCGGCCCAATGGCGCGCCTCACCGGGTTGCTCGATGGTTCGTCCCAAGGCGCGGGCCACCTTCTCGTTACCGATGAGCATGATCGCGCTGGGGACCGCCTCTTCCCGATCCGCCCCGTTCGGCGAGCGCAGCAGGGTGAGCACCCAGTACACCCGCGTGTTGAGGACCAGCACCCCTCGCCCGACGGAGTCGAACAACAGGATGTTGATGACCAGCAGAGTGGTCAGAATCAGTCCCAGCTTGGCCCCGGTGGCCCGCATCGACCGCACCTCGGCCTTCATCTCGTCGTCGACGCCGAGCCGTGCCGTGGCCCCGGAAACCATCGCCGTGCCCCAGACAACCCGCTTGACGAGCAGTAACTCGATCAGACTGACCAACAACACAAAGACCATGAACCCGCCGACCAACAAAAAGTTGTCGTTGACCGAAAGGGACCGGTCCGCCACGAAATCCGCGATGCGCATCACGGCTACGATCATCAGGATCATCAGCGCTACGCTGACGCCGACGAGAACCTTGATTGACCCGGTCAGTTGCTGGTACTTGTTCATTCTTTTGGACCTTGGGCGATCAAATTAGTCCTTGGGCTCGGCCTTGAGCTTGCGCCCGTCGATTTCGATTTGGCGCAGGGCGCCCAGCACCTTGTCGAAGTTCTCCTCGGCCACGGAGATAAAGGTCGAACGGGTCAACATTCTCACCCGGCCCACTGCCGAACGGGTCAGGCCGGTGAGACGAATGATCTCTTTCATCAGGGTAGCGATGCGCAGGCCGTCTTTGCGGCCCGCATCGACGAAGATTTCGCTCTCCTTGGATACATCCCCTTTGTCGGCGGCTGGTCTGGCCTTCTTGGGTTCGGCGGATTTGGGTTTGGCCTTCTCGGGCTCAAC
>JANQET010000208.1 GCA_028278265.1 Myxococcota bacterium | reverse complement strand
ACGCCGTCAAGCCCGCGGCCGGCCATGGTGCGCTCTAATACGCCCCGATTCATCTCAGCGTAGCGCTGGAGGGCCTCGGCGAACAACGCGTGCTTATCGGCAAAGGTGTCGTACAGGCTCTGGCGCCCGATCCCCAAGGCCTTGCCCAAGTCGGTCATGGTCGTGGCCTCGAAGCCCTTCGCCCAGAACACCTCGACGGCTTTGCCGAGCGCCTCGTCGCGATTGAATTGTTTGGGCCGTGCCATGATGGTATTATAGCGTTCTGGACACGCATGTCAAGAACGAAATCTCACGGCGCGCTCATGGCCGTTCGCTCGGCAACCAGCTCGAGGGTCAGCTCGCCGGCGGCAACGAGATCGAGCAGGGCGAGCAACGCGTGCTGCACGTAGGCCAGCCCGGCCGGGCTGTCGAAATAGGGGCGCCTTCTCCAGCAAAGTGTGGGACGCGTGATCAGTGGCGATCACGTCGATGCGGCCGCGCCGCACGGCGTCGCGCAGGGCATCCCGATCGGCGGCGGTCTTAACAGCCGGGTTGCACTTGATCCGGGCGCCGAGCTGCTCGTAGTCGCGATCGCAGAACCACAGAGTATAGCACAGGACTACGGGTTCCGTTCGCGCTGCCGTTGCTCGATCTCCCGGCGCGAGACATGGCGGCCCAACTCGGTCAGCATCCGTTCAGTCCCGATCGCCTCACCTTCGGATATCCATTCCACGCGGTTATCCCGCCGATGGGCGGAGGGCGTCGCGGTCACGTCATCACTGGCCAGCTCAACCGGGCACTTGCCAGCTGCAGGACACAGCCCTGGGAATGCTGGTGATCGCGGGTGGGCACAAGCGGCCTTTTGATTGCGCGAACCCTCGATGGCTCCGATGGCGCAACAGTTGATTCGATGGTTTCCATGAGGTCTTCTCCTGGATGGTACTGCGCCCAACCGATAAGCGGCCCCTAGCGGCCTCTAAACCGGGGCGGAGATCCCCGTCAGCGGCCTGGAGGTCGGACTGAGCGTTGCATCTGCTCGAGCTCTCGCTGCTCCTTGTATTCGATGCTATACCGCGCCCACGGTACCACCTTCAACCTTCGGTAGCCGATCGGCTCCTCGGTTCCCTCGCAGAGTCCATATTCCCCCTGTTCGAACTTGGCGAGTGCGCGGTTGACTTCGCGCAGGAGCTTGACCTCCTTGTCCATCACCCGCAGCGTTACGGCCTGGTCTTGGCTCGCGGTCGCATAGTCGATTTCCTCAATCACCTGATCGGCCTCCACTTTGGTGCCAGCCGAGGCGCGTGCGTCGATGTTGCGCATCAGCTCGTCCTTGCGCGACAGCAGTTGCTGGCGAAGCTCTAACGTTTGTTTTTCGGTCAGACCATTAGTCTTTGCAGCCATCGTTACCTCCTACCTCCGTTTCCCTCCCCGAGCGCGGGGGCCACACGGGCTTCGAGTATAAAAACAGGTATGTACTGTAGCGGCGGCTGTCAAGAGTCGGAAGTAGGACAGGTGTTTCTCCCAGAGAATTTGGGAATCGGCTGCGATTATTTCCGGTCGCCCCGATTCATCTCGGCCACACACGCCTCTAGGGCTGACATGGCCTCTTGCGATGTGCGGGCCCCTCTTTGACGATCGATAATATCGGTGCTCTGAACCAATCGGGCGATAGCCGCGAGCAGCTTCAAGTGGATCAATCGTTTGCTGGGCGGGCAGAGAGTCGCAAAACAGACTTGAACCGTGGCGCCGTCGGAGGTTCCGTAGGCCACTGCAGTGTCGGTGGTGAATGCGCCCACTAGCGGCTCTTCCAGCGCATCAATCGTTCCGTGGGGCAGCGCCAGACCCTCGCCAACGGAGGTGTTTTGCATCTCCTCTCTGTCCCACAACGCTTTGAGCACCGTTTGGGGAGACACGCCTGGTAGCGCGCCGGACAGTGCGTCTGCCATTTTTTTGAACAGCGCCTCTTTGGTGCCGACATCCAAGCGCACCGCTATCGTTCGGTGTGACACGAAATGGAGTAAATCGGCCGCCTTGGCTCCGTCGTGTGACCGCTCCTCCTTGAATTCGGAATGGACTTGCGAACGAGGCGTCTTTAGTCGCAAGACCGAGCAGGCGGTTCGCTCGGTCAGCTTTTCCCGGTTGTTGAAAAAGAGGGTGCGAAGAAATCCTTCTCTGGCCTCCCCCATGACCAGAAGGTCATATCCCGCCGATAGATCGATGAGTGCGTTGACCTCATCGTCACCGCGCACCACACAATGGGCTGTTTTTTCTCGACAGAGGTGCCGCAGCTCGTCAATGTAGTCAATCTGCGCTTGAACGCTCGTATCGTCCGCTTCGTTGGGGATGAAGCGGACGAACGTCAAATCGGCGCCCCATAGTCGAGCGAGATGATCGCAGGTGTCGGCCACCAATGCATCATTCGGTCCCGGTTCGGCATACACCAGAATTCGTTGAACGTAACGGATGCCCGCGTCCTTGAACAGGGCGAGGTTGCATTTAACCGGATACAGCGACCAGGCTAGGGGGCTGTGGAGAAAATAGCCGTGCCCTCCTCTGCGACGCCATTCCATCAATACCCAGTCACACCCACTGCTTTCGCCTGTTTGGCGAACGGCCGAAACGAGGTCATGGGTGACCGTTGCGTTGAAGTCGACGGAGACCTGTCGTTTTTGGGCCATGGTGCCAACTCTGCGACGCAAAGAGTCTACCAGCAGCTTATCTCGCGCCACCGAGGTGGTGAACATCTGTTCCGGCAGCTCGTTGATGTGTACGACGCCCAGCTTTCGTTTATGGCTCAGTGCCATGCCGATTTCGACCACTGTTTCTGGAGATCGTTCCAACCCGAACAGTACCACCGCAACAGAGGGGGTCTCCTCGCTGCGGGATTTAGTTGACTGGGTGAAATGGGTCTCTGTGTTGGCTTGAAAAAATGGTTTGTGAGAATCGCCAATTTTCCGAATCACACTTCTGCGAGAGGTTCGGTGCCGACCAAAAACGACGTAGAGGATGAGCCCCGGTAGGGCAATTCCAACCGCCGCAAGCAGTGCGAGGCCGCCGATAAGAAAAAGTAGAAACAGCCCGTTCAATAGGCCAAATATTTGAAACGCAGGGTATAGCGGTGCGTGAAACGGTGGTCGATACCACTGCGCGTCACTCTCTCGCAACACGATCACCGCACAATTGACCGCGATAAAAATCAGGATCAAAAACGAGCTGGCCAGTTTGGCAATCGCCGTGACATCGACAAATAGGATCGCAGCTGCAACTGCCACCCCGCTTATTGCAATGGCGCGGGTGGGGGTTCGAAACCTTGGGTGAACTTTAGAAAAAAACTGCGGTACCAAGTGATCGCGACTCATCGCAAATGGAAAACGAGAGGCCGCGAGCATCCCGGCGTTGGCCATGGAAGTCATGGTCAGCACAGCCAACACCGCCGCGGCAATCCCTACACCGGGGCCTCCGATGCGACCCGCCATCAGATAGACCGGGTGCAAATCGTGGTTCAAATCCGAGGCTGGAACCGTGGCCACCAACGCCAAGACTAGGCCTCCGTAAATTGCTGTTGCGAGTCCGAGGGAAATCAAGATGCCCAAGGGCAGGGTGCGGCTGGGATTTTTGACCTCTTCGGCCAGAGCGGCAATTTTGGTCACCCCGGCGAAGGAGACGAATACCAGGCCCATCGCTTCGGCAAACCCAGACGCACCATTGGGGAACATGTCGTTTAGGCGGGTCCATTCAAAGTGGCCCACACCAGCCGCCACGAGAATGCCCAGTCCGACTACACAGAGTGAAACCACCCACTTCAACGCTTTTCCTACTTTGCGGGCTCCCAGCACGTTTAGCAATACGATAAGCATCAGCGATGCGATGGCTGTGGGTTTAATGGGCAGGTCCAAAATGACGACAAAGTAGGCACTGAACCCAACCAGTGCGAACGCGCTCTTGAGCAACAGGGTCAGCCAAAGCCCGATACCGGAAATGGTTCCGGCCAGGGGACCAAAGGTTCGGTCGATGAAAAAGTACTTTCCGCCCGATGTGGGCATGGCCGTGGCCAACTCGGCGGTGGACAATGCCGCGGGCAGTACGCACACGCCAGCGGCCACGTAGGCCAACCACACCGATGGACCTGCTATCGCAGCGGCCATGCCTGGGAGCACGAAGATGCCGCTGCCCAACATAGCACCCATGCTGATGGCCACCACCGACCACAGGCCGAGTGTGCGTACCAGTCGGGTCATGCTGAGCCCTCTCCCGATGCCGTTACACAAAGCACGCACAGCGCGGTCAGACTAATGGTCTTCAATCTCGATGCCCCTCCCTCTGGGATTCTTTGTGTTTGATGCTGAGCACCGAGCAACTCACTTGATGAAAAACCGTTTCAACGGTGTGTCCGATGAGGAGCTCCGTGATCCCTGTTCGATTGGAGACACCCACTACAACGACGTCGCCCCGTTGTTCTTCAGCGACTCTCGAGACGGCGTGTGCCGTGTCTCCTTTAACGAGGTGGTTTCGGTGCTTTCTACCTTTTCGTTGGTATTTGGCGGCTAGGGTTTCAAGATGTGCTTGGTGAGTTGCACGAAGCTCTCTCTTGTAGGCATGAAACTTCCGCAATGTAGCTTGATCGCGGTATTCACGGAAGGACCTGTGCGCGTGCCACGCGTGCACCACATGAAGTTCATCCCTGGGCGCTTCGAGCAGTGAAATAGCGACTTTCAATATCTCGTCGTTGATGCGGGTCTGGTTGCCGTCTTGTTGCGATGCGTCTTCTGCGGGTCTGACCGCCGCGATGATCCGTGCTGGTTGCCGTTTGGGCCGCACGGCGAAAACCGGGCACCGGCACCTGAACATCAGCCCGGGAATGGTGTGACCCATCAGTTGTGAACCGAGTCGGGGCTTGTATTGTGCAGAGATAACAACCAAATCGTAGGGCCCCCTGTTCACTTCACGCAAAATGGCGGGGATGGTTTTTCCTCCAAGAGCCACAGTGCGCGGTTGCATGCCGTCGTAGCCCAGTTCCGCAATTCGCTGATTCAGTGTTTCGTGCTTTTGTCTGGCGGTTGAAGGGGGGCTGTCGAGGGTGGGTTGTTCGGTGAGCCAAGCGACCGTGAGGCGGGCTCGATATGAGTTGGCCAGACTGACCCCTCGGGTGAGCACTGTGGTATCTAAATCGTCATTGACCAGTACAGTGAAAATGGACTCAAAGTCCCTCGAGCTGGACACAACCTTCCCCCATCGCAGGCTTTGAAAAATCAAGCCCCCATATCTTGTAATTTTAGCGCGCGGAATATGTTCGGCTATAAGAGATTTGTACTATACAGTCCGATTTTGTCGAAGTATGAATCAATCATGGAATGGATCAATTATCATCACTTGCTCTATAGCAAGCAGATCCATCTTCTCGAGGATACGCTGGAGCGCCAGCTGCTCAAAAAGAGCGGTCGTTGCTGACGCTCACCGAGAGCGGGCAAACCGCTTATCGCCACGCGGACTGCAACATTGTTGTTGCTAAAAAGTCCGTCGGCATACCTCGTTCTTGCTGGCTATCGCAGGGCCGGGTTGAACAGCAACCCGCAGCCGAACGAAACTACAATGAGCAGAATGATGTCAGTAGCGATTCCCATTCGTCGTGCCCCGCTGAATCGCCCTAGAGCAGTTGGTTGACCTCGAAGTGGCGCATGACATGGGCACGGTTGTCGGCGAGCACATTTTCGCGAATGGTGAGCAACTCCGTGGGAACCGGTGGTAGCTGGTCGGCCTCTTTTTGGGTGAGAATCTTTTGTCCTGGGGCCACGTAGCGGCCGCGGGGCATCTGAATTCCCTTTCCCACATAGCTGCCCTGGTGCAGGAAGCAGCCCTCCTCGACGACCGTGCCTCCGCCATCGACCACCGCCTGTATGTAGATGGTCACTCCATCCTTGATTTCGGCTCCGTGCACGATCGACTGGTGGGCGACGATCACCCGACGGCCGATCTGGGTCGTGTTCGAGTGGACCACGGCGCAATCCTGAAGATTGGAATCCTCGCCGAGAATGAGTGGTTCGGGTTTCATTTTTTCATCGAGCCGCACGATGGCGTATGGACCGACATAGCAACCCTTCTTGATGATCATCCCGCCGATTAGGACAGCTGTTTCGTCGACAAAGGCTCCCTTCTCGATGAGTGGACGTTGGACCAGTTTTCCCCCGTCCACCACCGCGGTGACCGCTCGCACCTCCGCGGACTGTAGCTCTAGCCAGCCGCGCGCTTCTTTTTCATTCGAAATGCCGTCGACGATGATCGGCAAGGGCCTATGGTTTGCATTGCGAGACATCGCTTTCGCCTTTCATCCTATTTCCGTTCCTGCAATATACCGATTCCTCGCGTTGTTTTTCAAGTGATAATGGTGCGCTATCAGGTAACTGTAATTAAACCGGTTTGTGGTGGAGTGGACGTGACTCGAACCGTCATGGACGATGAATAAATAACCAATGAAAATCGAGACCTTGCGTTCCAACCGGTCTCATGGTGGCCGGATCGACTCAACAGCCCAACATACCCTGCTGTGTAGGTTTGCTCAGTGCTACCAACGGCATGGAGTGGCGCATCATCGGCTCACCGCGCGAACTCGAGCCGCCGGCCAGCGGGCCCGTCCACCGGGCGCCCGTCCTTGGCCGCCAGCCGGCCGTTGACCCATGTTGCTGTGATCGAGTAGCGGAAGGTGTGGCCCTCGAACGCCGACCAGCCGCAGCCGTGGAGCACCTCGTCGGCCGCCACCCGAGTCGGCCGCTTAAGGTCCACGAGAACGAGATCAGCGTAGGCGCCCTCGCGGACAAAGCCCCGATCGATGATATCGAACATCCGGGCCGGCGCGTGGGCCGCCCGCTCGGCAACCAGCTCGAGGGTCAGCTCGCCGGCGGCAACGAGATCGAGCAGGGCGAGCA
>JANQET010000204.1 GCA_028278265.1 Myxococcota bacterium | reverse complement strand
GCCTTCTCGCTTCATCGTCTCGGCGATCTTCTCAATTCTCTTTTTGGTCTGTTGCCGGATGCGCGTTTGTCGCTGTGGTTCGGTCAATTTGAGCAGCGGTGCGATCCACGCAAAGTCCAGTTCACACCATTCAATATAGTCTTTGGGGCGATGTTTCTTGACGCGCTTTCCGCCCTTTTTATTGTACAGGCGCCAGTTGATCTTCCAGAACTTGAGTTTCTTGCCAGCAGCCAACGTTGGATAGGAAGACAGAAATGTTCTTCCGTTTTGTGTATCAAGCAATCCGTCCTTTACGATGTTGGTGATCGCATAGTAAAGTTTTTCTTCAGCGGCTTGATCATCTTCACAGCATGTTGCCCGGTATTTACCTGAAAACACATGCCCCTCTCGGCCGTACGCTTTGTTGATTTGTCGAGCGATGCTGCTGTGCGCATTGCGATAGAAAGACGGGATATTGGCCATCGTCTTTTCGTCGCCCGAGATTTCGGTGTGTAAATGATTAATATTTTGCTCTGCGCAATGAAGGTTCACCGGGGACAATTCGAGTGCGCTGGCATAAGCGTAGCCGATAATATTGAACGTGCTGGGTTGGGGATGGATGTCGTTTTTGGGATCGAGCGCGTCCAGTGGGCAGTCATCTCGCAGCAACGGGTCGTTGGGATGACTGTTGGGAAGGAAGAGGAGCTCGCGATCGACGGTGCCGGTAACGACCTCAAAGATCTTGTTCGGCTCAAACATTCTCAAACGGTTACCCATAATGAGGAGAGCAAACAACAACCATGCCAACTCAGAAACCAGCCGCAAAATGAAACAATATCAAACAGATACCTGCTACCCATTCAGTTTGACCGGCGGTGAAAGAGCGGCGAAAGCGGCGAACACGTGTAGTTTCGCCGCCATATCCTCAAGTTTCGTCCAAGTTTGGTCATCGTCCAAGTTTCGTCATCTCTGAGCCGGATCAACAGGTCGGATCAACAGGTTTCGTCATCTCTGAGCCGGATCAACAGGGGATCAACAGGTCGGATCAACAGGTTTCGTCATCTCTGAGCCGGATCAACAAGCCGGATCAACAAGCCCGCTTGCAATCACCGATGAAACAGTGTTTAAATACTCATGGCTTGTTGTTTTTATAAGCCCACGAAAACGTGATTCGTGAATGGGTAGCGTATTGAGTTAATCTGCTGAGTCTAAATATCGCCCAACATTTGCGCGAGCTGATCCGAGAGTTGAGCGCACCAAACGCCATTGAGGGAGACCCATGAGAAAGTTCAGTGTTCTAAAACTATTGCTGTTGTTTTTCGTATACTTTTCAGCATGTTCCAGCGATGGGAATCAGGAGGACGACGATGCCTCGACCAGTGACGGGGATGCCGATAGCGATGGCGATACTGATGGGGACAGCGATTCCGACGCCGATGGCGATACCGATGCGGACGGGGACAGTGACACCGATACAGACGGCGATAGCGATACCGATGCGGACGGGGACAGCGATTCCGATGCGGACGGGGACAGCGATTCCGATGCGGATGGGGATGGGAGCTTGACGATTTCCGACGGTACCTACGATTTGGAGCACATCTCCTACTCGCTGAACGCGGACGGGTTCATTAGCAATACGAACTACGATCAGTTGGTCACCACCACGTTCAGCACCAAAATCATCGAAAATGATTACATTAAAGTCACCGTTTTGCCCGAGTTTGGTGGCCGCATCATCTCCATGATCTACAAGCCCACCCATCACGAGCTGCTCTATCAAAATCCGTTGGGAACCGTTTACGGCGTTTGGTCGGGCAGCTTTTACTATGATCATCTGATGATCTTTGGTGGGATCTTCCCCACCTTTCCCGAACCCGAGCACGGCAAGTATTGGAACCAGCCCTTTGAGCTTCAAATCGACCAGTCAGCCCCCAACGCGATTACGGCCACGCTTTCGCGAAAGGACGATATCCGTCGCACCGAGCAGGTACCGGAAGATTTTGGTCTGGACACCGACATCCTCGTCAATTTTGCCATCACGGTCCATCGGGGGCGAGCCAACCTGGAAATCAACGGAACGGTGACTGAAACCACGGGCAACTATATCGAGCGCTACGAGTATTGGACCACCGCATCCCTGGCTCCTGGCTCGACCCCGGGGGCATCGGCCTCGCCCCGCAACACGCGAATGATCGGGGCCATCGACAAAATTCACGAAACCTCGAGTGGTTGGGGAGACCAGTGGGCCTGGCTGGCCAGTGCCGAGCCTGTGGGATTTGGCAACGGTGTCTATCAATACGATAAACTCTCCTATTTTGAGAATTGGCTGGGCTGGGGAATTATCTATGCCTATCCGACCGTTCAAGGCAACTGGTGGGGCGTGGTGAACTATGACAACGATGTGGGGATTTTAAGGGTTTCCAGCAACGAGATCACCCCAGGACTCAAGTTCTGGACCTTTGGCGTCGATAGCGTCGATGTGGATCCGTACCAAGACACCCGCAAAGAAGATCGCCCCTTTATTGAAATGTGGGCCGGTCACGGTCGCGAGTTCTGGGTAGGATCCACCCTGCAGCCCAACGAAATCAAACGTTGGCGTGAAGACTTTTTTCCAACCCTCGGCCTACGGGAGGTCACGGCCACCACGGAGAACGGGGCATGCCACCTCACCGCAGAGCTGAGCGGCGGTGACTACCTGCTGACTGCAACATCGTTCATGACCATTCCCGATCAGATCGTCACAGCGGTGCTGAGTCTCGATGGTGTTGTCGTGGCTGAAGAGAACCTAAATACCGATCCCACTGCCCCAAGTGAGGTTGCGGCCACTGTGCCGAGCAGTGACGTCACACCGGGGAGCAGCAAGATTCACGTCGAGTATCAGCAAAACGGCACCACTCTGCTTCAGGGTGAGATCACGGTCCCGTAACCCATTTTCAGAATACGGTTGCGGTATCTCGTTGCTCTCTCAGCTGAACGAATGAAGATGATGGTATCTCGTTGATTCTTATCGTGTGCTTGCGCCTTAGATAGCGGCCGGTTTCCCTTAGTTGGTCTAGATGTTGTTGTACATAGGATTGGCTTCCCAACACAAGGCCGTCCACGCAAAATCTCATCTGTTTCAAGTAGATTCCCTTGCCTCTAAATCCTCGTGCCTCCTGTGCCTTGATCAATTGGTCTGATATTTCAGCCTGCCCTGTTTTGGTGCGCACGTTACCGCGATAGTACACGGCTGATTTGTAACTCAAGAACGCCTGTTTGCGTTTGGGCTGGCGCAACAACTCGCGCAAGCTGATCATCCACCGATCCTGATCTAGTTCGCGATAGTATAGAGATGATCCGTCGTATTCCTCGGGATGTTTTAGCAGGCCGGCGCGAACCGGATTGAGCTCGATGTAGAGCAAACAATCGATCACCGCTTTCTCGTCTTCCAACGGTGTGCTTTTAACTTGATTGGGATTATGCTTTTTGCAGATCCCCGATCAGCGGAGTGGGCCGCAAAATCGAAGTAACAGAAAACGTGCTCGACTCGAACAGCCCTTGCTCATTGGCGGCAGTTCATTTTAGGCTCGCATCTTTTGTCATCACAGTCGACTTTGCCATCTTTATTATTGTCGATTCCGTCGTCGCAGATCTCGGGGATTGGATCCCAGACTCGACCGATTGGAAATGCGTAATTTTGACCACCTTCCATCTCCACCAACCTTTTTTCGATCCTGTCAAATCCGTACACATCCTCTTTCACCCCTGAACCGATCACTGCTATTGGCAGATACTGCAATTGAGAGCTCTCGTATAGCTCGCGTGCTCTGGATTCTGCAAAGTCCAGTTTCTCGATTGTGGCCCCTAAGAACCGGTTCCTGACGAATGACTCAAACCACTGTGCGTCGCAACCGCGCCCAGTACAGCGCTTGTCGGAGATGATGATGATGTTAAATCTGAGGGGTTGGGGCATCGTTTGGCAGAACGGGGGCGGATCGTCGCCAAACGCTCGACATAACACCCAGCCAAACTCGTTTTCGCTGCGGCCACCATCATATTTTTCTCGGTTGATGAGAAAGATGGGACTTCCGGTAAACCCTTCAGCTTCGGTCTTAGCGATGGAGTCCCGCAGCAGTTTTTCACCATTCCCGCCGGTATAACAAGTGACCATTGTTGATTGATCGTACCCTGCACCAGCCGCACACTCTTCCCAGTTCTCCGGTATGCTGTGCCACTCCTTGGATTGGCAATCGATGAACTTCAACCACTGTTCGGTCGACCCGTGCTGATGGGCGCACAGTTGCAGTATGTTGCCTTTAATTTCGCTGTCCCCATGCATCGATTCCAACTCTCCGTCGTCAACGTTCGCCACGTAATTAAGGGAGAACTCCACATGCTCGGCCAGCGAAAGCACAACAGGCACAAGATTCTGAAGCGATTTGTTGGAATAGGGACATTTCGACATGATGAACATTTCGAAGCTGACCACGTTCGGTTTAGGTTTAGCTGCTGTCTTTGGTCCTGACGCCGGTTTGCCCTCCGATACGGGCCCGAGCGTCCCATCCTGATTGGTCTGACCGACTGACACCGTATCGCAGTGCTGGGCAGCTCGAATGTTTGGGGTTTTGGCACATCCCGCGCCGCCGCCGATGAGCAGTATCAATAGCAGCTGTTGAACCATGCCGTTAAAATATCTAAATAAGCTCATGCACCTCCTCCTATCGAAATAGTACCCATAACTCGCCCGTTGTGTACGGAAAGGTTCGAGGAAGCCAGCCCACCTCCAAGACCAATCCCGCCATCCACGTTAGACAACGTTTGACAGAGGTAATTCAGACGAATTTACCGCACGCTATTGTACGGGACGCTCATGGGCGCCCAGATCGACGGTGAAATCTGAAATGCGCTCTACTATGCCCGAATAATCGAGAGGGGTCTGCTCGGTGAGATCCTGGTCATTGTCGAGATCGGCTGCATCGGGCGGCAGGGCATCATTGAATCCCGCATTCACACAAGGGGAATCTTGGCCGAGTGTGAAATATGGTAAAAAAAACCAGAAACATCGCATAATGATTTAGAAGGGTTGGTTTATCTCAATGATGCAGAAAAGAGCAGCTCTGGCGATCGCGATAGCGATCTGGGCTGGCGAGTTCGCGTGACTTCGGGTGTATTATTTGATGGATCTGACCAGCCGGAACCCGACGGAACTGGTTGCGCTGGTTGCGGTGGCGAACTCCCGGTTTCCCGAACGACAGCTGTCCGGGGCGGTGCTGTAGCTCCCCCCTCTGACCTCGTGATAGATCGCGTCAAGAGAATCCTCATTCCAGGGATCCACTGCGGGTGAAGTAGTGTCTCCCCCTGGGTAGGTACCGGGGCTCTCCAGTGTCCACTCCCAAAGACTGCCGCTCATGTCGAACAGTCCGAACCCGTTGGGATCTTTTCGGGCGGTTGACTTGATTCCCGGTGGGTGGTTGTTGGAAGCGTACCAAGCGATTTGATTGAGGTTGGGATCCAGGTAGAGGCTGTCTGTGTAGGTGATACTGCCGTCGTTGCCGTCACTTTGATGAAACGCCGATAGGTTCCCTGCGCGTGCAGCGTATTCCCACTCCGATTCGGTGGGCAGACGATAGCCGGGACACTCGTAGGGTGTGCTCACACCGTTGAACGAGACCGTGGCTGATTTGATCCCCCTTGCTGTTGCGTCCATACAGCCCATGTAGTCGGTACCGGTGCTCGCGCCGTCTCGGCATTCCACAGCTGCGAACGAAAAGCAGGGCGTCCACTCGGCAGCCGCTGAGAGGATGTTGGCAAAGGACAGTGCATCGTACCAACTGATGCCATCGACCGGACAGTCTGCCCCACAATTGGAATGAGCAGATGGATTGTACCCCGTGATCGTTTCAAAGTATCCCTGCTGGACCTCTGTCGCCATGATTTCAAAATCGTTGGTCAACGATACGTAGTGCAGCCTCTCATCCCCTTCTCGGCCCGGCTCGGAGGCGCAGTCCACTCCTCCGGGATAATCGCCGGGACACGATCCATCGGGAGTCCCCATCCAAAATTCTCCACTGGTCACGAGAACCCAATCGGCGTCCCCGTCGGTGTCCGCATCTGTATCCGTATCTGCGTCGGTATCCGCGTCAGCATCGGTATCCACATCAATATCGGAGCTCATGGTCCTAACGAGGCGAAATCCCCGGTGCGAAGCAGACAATCCCGCGGTCGCAAAGTCGCGGTTGCCCACACGACAATCCACCGCGTTTGAGCCAAAATGCCCACCGCGAACCTCGCGATTCTGAGAAATAAGGGGATTGGCCCCCCAAGGATTCTCAGCGGGTGACCCCACATCCCCTGGGGGATACCAGTGGTAGTGGCTGTCCCAGACCCACTCGTAGACATTGCCCAGCATGTCAAAGAGCCCCAGGGCGTTGGGATCCTTGCCCGCAACCGGTTTGAGCCCGAGGGGGGAATTATTGGAAGTGTACCAGGCGATTTGATCCAAATTCGAATCGGGATTACTGCCATCCGGATTGATGGTCCCGTCATTTCCATCACTGGGATAGAACGGGGTGAGACTGCCGGCCCTCGCAGCATACTCCCACTCCGACTCGGTGGGCAGCCGATACCCCGAACAGTGATAAGGAGAGGTCACCCCGTTGAGCAATAACCCCGCTGATTTGATGCCCCCTCTCGTTTCGTTCATACACGCCATGAAGTCGGTTTCCACTGCGGTGTCATCGTCGCATTCCACGGCGAACATCGAAATGCAGGGGGGCAATCCCGCGTCCTCCGAGAGCCGATACGCATAGGCCAATGAGTCGTACCAGCTGACGCTCTCCACCGGACAGTCCGCCCCACAGGCAGCATAAAAAGAGGGATTCCAGCCGATCACCGCCTCGAACTCGCCTTGGGTCACTTCAGTGGCCCGCATCTCAAAGGCGTGGGTCAATGACACGTAGTGCAATGCCTCATCGCTGTAGTGCCCCGGTTCGGCTTCCGGAGTGCCCATCCAAAACATATCGGCGGGAATAAAAACCCAGTCGACGTCTGAATCGGTGTCAGTATCCATGTCCGTATCTGTATCGGTATCGGTGTCAGTATCCATGTCCGTATCTGTATCGGTATCGGTGTCAGTATCTATATCGGTGTCAGTATCCATATCCGCATCTGTATCGGTATCCGCATCGGTGTCAGTATCTGTATCGCCGCCGGCATCCTCCCCCTCCCCGTTCGAATTACCGATGCCGCTGCAACCCAAGAAGAAGACCACCGCCATCCATCCAAATAGGCCATAAATCCCAGTTCCAAATATTGTCTTTAGCATGCCAATTCTCCAAATCCCGCATCACGGGGCCAAACTGATCTTTCTACATTCACTACAGGCTCGGATTGAAAATCTGACCGCTGGAGAAAAATGACCCTATTCGCACTGGCAGACCCGATCCACTTGTTAGACCAGGTTGTAGCGACCCTCTTTGGCGAGGGCGACTACAAGATTCGCCCCTGCGACCCTGTCATTTACTGGGTTGACGGTACGCAATCGACTTCGACGGTATCGTTTAACGGCGCAATGCGACAGGACTCATATGGATTCTGAGCTGCCTCGGGGCGCCAGCGGGTGAGCTCAATGGTCGTAGATTCGGCTTCGACGGCAACGGTCATGAAATTGTACTCTTCGACTCGATCAGCCCCCTGCCAATAGGATTCGCCTTGGCAGTAGAAATCGGTCTCCGGGCACTCATTCTCCGAGAAGGTCTGATCTGCACCGCCGGCGCCCAGTACAAAATAGGCGATGCTGTTTCGACGGTACATCTCTGTGCTGTGCACATGTCCGGAAAAGACGTAGATGTTCAAATCAGCTGCAAACGGGACCAGGATGTCGTGGGGATTTTGCTCCGGCCCCAGGTGTCCGTGTCCGACGGCGCAAAACGGCGGTTTGTGCAGGGAGATGAACACGTGGTCGATTCCGTTTTGCCGGGCCTCTGTGAGCAGGGTTTTCAATCGGCTCATCTGCTCGTCGAACGACGGTTTCGAACCGGGACTCCATTCTGCCACCGGGGGATATCCTCCGGTATCCAAAAAGACAAACCGCGCGTTTCGGTGATCAAAGGAGTACATGTGGTTGTCACTGGTCAGTCCGACCTGTGGCAAGTACGGCACAGTGTTGAGGATGCCCTGGTTCTCATCGTCCATCCAGGTTTCGTGATTGCCCAGGGCGACGAAGAATCGCCCGGGTAAATTCTCCGGTGCGCCCTTGGGTAGGCGGTCGAGGAACCGGGTTTTGAAATCGCCCCAGTAAGGGCTCTTCTCCGGATCAGTGCCGTAATAGCCGTTGTACGCCAGGTCACCGCTGTGCAGCGCGAATTGTACATTGCGTTTCGTATCCTGGAACTGCTCGATGATCGAATCGTAGACCCAAGCCTGGCCCTCTGCGCGGAGGATGAGCCTCGAAGCATCTCCCTCGAAGCGCCAGACCTTGGCCGGCCACCCCTGGTCGAGCACCAATCTCTTTTGGGGCGCCGATGCGGGATAGACCAGCTCAATCAACTGTCCCTGATCATCGAAGGTCGGTGTGTAGTCGTCGTGCTGGTAATTCTGTTTGACGAATTCATCGAGCTGGATCCGTTGATCCTCGGTGAAGTTCAGATATCCCGGCATCCGGGTATCCCCGAACACGACAAACGAATACGAGTCACTGGCATTCAACACCTTTGGCGTTGCAGAAACCACCAACTCTGACGCGCCCTGTGATCCCCCACAGCTGAACAGCAACCCACAGAGCAACAAATGCATACCTCTCGATTGTCTCATTTTCCCCCCTGATGTTTCAGACAGAGTGCACGTTTTTGTTACGAATTTGCTATTATACTTTACTTCCTTTTTTTAGGATTAAATCATACACTGGAAAAAAGGCACCGACAGAGCAAAAAGACGGACCGCAAGATTCGTGAGAGTAACGAACCGTCCATCGAGCAGACTGCAGTCAGACCAACGATAGACCGGCCGGCTTCAGAATTCATCAACAATTTCGCGATTTACACTGTGGGTGGGGGAGATGTTACCGTACACGTCCTATTGTTTTTCTACTAGGACAATGCCAGAGGGACAGCCTCAATGACGATTTCATTCACTTTGTGCGAAAACCCTGGTACTATCGTCACCCAAATGAGCGCTTGCATGAAATACCACGCGCTGCTCACGGCCGATACGGCAAAATCGGCAAATTCGCCTAGCGGCGGTGGACGATGTCCAGACTATAATCGCTGATTGTTGAAGTGACCGCGCCTAAACTCAATTGTGGAGCTTGAGCGATGAATAGGCCGTTCTTATTCCGACTAACGTTGGTTGGTGTCCATTTTGGGTTGTTCACGATTGGCTGCTGGCCACTGTCACCGCTAGAGAAGCCGATGCTCGACTCGGGTGTGGACGGAAACGCCGCAGGAGATATCGATACAGACACAGACTCGGACACAGATACAGATGGGGACACAGATAGCGATGCCGATTTAGACATAGATGTCGATACTGACACTGACGCGGATGGGGACTCGGACGGCGATGCTGATTTAGACACTGATGCTGATACGGACATTGACGCGGACAACGACGCTGATTCAGATGCTGATTCGGACACAGATACAAATGGGGACTCGGACAGCGCGGTAGATACTGATTCAGAAATAGACACAGATTCTGAAACAGACGGCGATCAGCATGTGTTTTTTTATGAGACGTTTGACACTCTGCTAGATGATGCCGCCCTCGTCGCTGCCGGCTGGAAAATCGTCGAGCACAATTCCCCCATTGAGAATGCCGCGTGGACACTAACCAATCCCGGTGGTCGGGCAAATCCACCAGGTGGTGATGGTTCCCCTTCCAGTGGGAGATTTCTGATATCCGATTCAGACCAGGCTGACGGTCACAACATTCCCAATTCGGGGATGTCGCATGACTTGTGGAGTCCCAGTATTGACTGCTCGTCGGCTACATCAGTGGGGCTCCATTTTGATGCCAGCATCTTTTTAAACGATAAGGGGGTGGTCGTCGCGGACGTGGATGTTTCGACTGATGGTGGAAAGCAATGGGTCAATCTCTTCCGGAGAGTGGGGATTTGTCGTCGACCTGGTGATCCTTGTGCTCAGATGGGGACGCAGGAGGTAGTACCGCCAGATACACAAGCGACATTCGATAATGTCGATGCTTATTTTGGTCGTTTGAGTCTCGATTTGACCGAACTAGCGGCCGGTCAACCCGACGTGATGGTCCGTTGGCGACACTACGAGCCCCATCACGATTGGTGGTTTGCAATAGACAATGTGGTCATCGATGATGTGGTACCTAGCGAAGGGGAAACCATATTATTACCCACCGAGACGTTTGATAACGGCATCCCCGCCGACTGGAGTATAAGTGGGCTCAACACTGGGCCCAACACCTGGACGACAACGGATCCCTGCAATCGGTACACTGGAGAGATGCATGAGGAAAACGTTCACCGCTTGAAGAGCCCGTTCGCTATTCTGGATTCCGATTGCAACCCAGATTATATTGAGGACGAGTACCTGATTACACCAGCGGTCGATTGCAGATCCGCTGAGACGGTTTTCCTTCATTTCAAATCGGAGATTAAAATAGAGACCTTGGCACACGCAATGGTTAAGTTGAGTTTGGATGGAGGGGCCACTTTTGAAGAAGAACCGCTATTTTACTACGATTTGATGTCGCTTCACTGTGAGGATGATGTACCTGCTTTCGCCGAGCGCGTGTTGCAGGTGGATCGTGCGGCAGGACACGACAATGTCGCATTCGCCTTTCAATATATCAGCATGGGAAATGAATGGTGGTGGGCTGTGGACGATGTCAAGATCACAGCCAATATCAGCGCAGCAAATCATAGACCAGTTAACGACAATTGGAATTTTGGGACTGGATCTGCAATGCCTTAATCCCCCGATATGAAAGACACATTCAATGAAATTCGTTTACTCGAACCGGCTCTCCTCCACAGCCCCGATCTGTGATCAGCAGTGTTTACTTCCTTTTTTTCGGGATTAAATAATACACCGCAAATGAGGCGCCTTATCTGGTTACAGGAGCCCGGAGGGAGAGTGATGACGAGAGGAGCGAGCAATTGAGCTGGCTGGGCCAGTATGTGGGCACCCACGCCCAGCGCGAGCTGGCGCGTGCCGAGCGGGGCCTGTCGCGTATCGAGGCGCTGGGTCGCCAGCTGCGCGACGAGCCGGATGACCAGCTTAAACATCGGGCCCGTGTGCTGAAAGAGCAGGCACGGGCGGGCGCCCAGCTGGACGACCTGCTGGTGGAGTGCTTTGCCCTGGTACGAGAGGTCGCCCACCGGCAGATCGGACTGAGGCATTTCGACGTACAGCTTCTTGGGGGCACGGCCCTGCACCGGGGCAATGTGGTGGAAATGAAAACCGGAGAGGGCAAGACCCTGGTAGCCACCTTGCCCGTTGTGCTCAGGGCGTTGCAGGGAAAGGGCGCCCACGTGGTGACGGTCAACGATTACCTGGCCGAGCGGGATGCCCGTTGGATGGAGCCGGTATATGCGTTCATGGGGCTCACCGTGGGGGTGCTCTCCGAGGAAATGGATCACGACCGGGACAAGGAGGCGCGCCAGACCGCCTACCGGGCGGATATCACCTATGTGAACAACCACGAGCTGGTGTTCGACTACCTGCGGGATAACCTCTGTTTGCACCGGGACGAACAGGTGCAGCGGCCCCTCCACTTCGCCCTGGTGGACGAGGTGGATCTGTTGCTGCTGGACGAGGCGGGCACCCCCCTGATCATCTCGGGTGAGGCCCAAGGGGGCGAGGATCTCTCCGGAAAAGCGCGCCAGGTGGTGGCACAGCTGGAGCCCGGCAGCGATTTCAAGGTGGATCACAAGAGTCGCAGCGCGTCGGTCCGGGAGCGGGGTTGGGCCAAGATGGAGCGGGCGCTCGGCATCGACAACCTGGCCGAACCCAAGCACCTGGCCTGGCAGCACGCCCTGCACAACGCGCTGCTGGCCCACGCTGTTTACAAAAAGGACGTGGACTACATCGTGCAGGACGATGAAATTCTGCTGATTGACGATTACACGGGCCGGGTCTCACCGAACAAACGAATGTCCGACGGGGTGCATCAGGCCCTGGAGGCCAAAGAGGGAGTGCTGGTCAGATCCGAGGATCACACTTTGGCCAAGGCGAGCTACCAGATGTTCTTTCGCCTCTACCCGGCCCTGTGCGGCATGACCGGCACGGCCCACAGCGCCCGCGAGGAGCTGCGGATCACCTATGGGCTACCGGTGATCCGGGTACCCACCCATCGGCCGGTCATTCGAAGAGACGAGTCGGCGCGGGTGTTCCGATCGTCCGGGGAAAAGTTCGAGGCCGTGGTGGCTGATGTCCGTCAGCTGGTCGCAAAGGGCAGGCCCGTGCTGCTGGGTACGACATCCGTGCGGGAGTCGGAGCAGGTGGCCGCTCTCCTCTCTGACAAGGGGGTGGATCACTGTGTACTCAACGCCAAGGACGATCGCCAGGAGGCCGAGATTATCGCGCAGGCGGGCCGGCCCGGAGCCGTCACGGTCTCCACCAATATGGCCGGCCGGGGAGTGGACATCGAGTTGGGTGGCAGCGACGACGGTCGCGTCCTGTCCAATGATCGGGAAAGGGTGGTCGAGGCGGGCGGGCTGATGGTGATCGGCACCGGTCTCCACGAGTCGAGAAGAATCGACGACCAGCTCAGGGGCCGGGCCGGACGCCAGGGGGATCCGGGGGGTTCGAGGTACTACCTGAGCCTGGACGACCCCATCTATAAGAAGTTCGGTGAGATCGAGAGAGGCGCCCAAGTGCTCGAGAACCTGCGCCAAAAGCTGAAAGACCATCCCCCAGGCGAGCCCGTGCGCGACCACAGCGTACTCTCGGCCCTGAGCGGCCTCCAGAAAAAGGTGGAGGTGGAGAACCAGGCGATTCGCAAAGAGGTGCTCAAGTTCGACACGGTGGTGGACCACCAGCGGCGCACCATTTACCAGTGGCGTCAGACCGTGCTGGATCAGGAGCCCCAAGAGATCCTGTCCCTGCTCAGCGAGATGGCCCGGGAGCTGGCCGACGCCGCTGAGGTTTCCGGCGATGAAATCCCGGATGGTATCGCGCCGGTCGAAATTCAGGCTCGACTCGACCGATTCGAGTCCATCATGGGCCCGGAGCCCCTCGCAGCTGTCGCCGGTCAGATCATGCTGGACACCATCGACACCCTCTGGACCGAGCACCTGAACAACCTGGAGCAGCTGGACGACGACGTCAATTTTCGCACCTACGGCCAACTCGATCCCCTACTCGAGTACAAACGGGAAGCCCACGAGCTCTACCAGTCCCTTCTCTCCCGTATCAGAACCGAAACATTGACGTACCTCATGGAAGCCCTGATCGACGTGCCCTGACTCAATCCCGCTCATCACTGGATCGGGTGAATTGCCAAACAATGCCGAGCACTGCGCGAGCGCAAAAAGAGGGGTGTCCTCCACTCCAATGATCAAATTCCAGAGAGTTTACCGGTTGTTCAGGGCTTCTATCAGGGCTTTGAAGGCGTCTGGGTTTTCGCGTTTCAAGATGAGGGCAGCGCTGTTTGCTGCGGCTCGCACAGTGGCTGGGACGCCGCCGCCGAGCTCGGCCCATTGGCCGCCCAGGTACAGGTTTTTGACCGGGGTTCGGTAACCGGACAGCCGGGCGAGCACGTTGCGTCGGGTGGGCCGCTGTCCCATGATCGTGCCGTTGCGGTTCGACGTGTAGCGCCGGTAGGTGATCGGGGTGGCCGTATCCACGAGTGTCACGTGGCGTCTGAGACTCGGGGAGAGGGCCTTTTCCACTCGCTCGAGTAGGATTTCGGCATACTGTTGTTTGTTCTCGTAGTACGCGTCGCCCCTCTCGAATCCCGGGCCGGTCTTCCAGGTGTCGTCGTACCGGATGTTGGCATGGGTGAATAGGGTCAGCGTTCCCTTGCCCGTTGGGCTCAGAGACGGATCGAACACCGACGGGGCCAACACGCTGATCACACTCTTTTTCGGATCCCCGCTGCGATATTCCTTTCTGGTGTGCCCGGGGTCGGAAATCAGGGCCAGGCCGTCGTCGAACCCGAGCTGCTCGGCCGGCCTGTCCAGGCCCACGGAAACGGTGACCGCAGAGTCGTAAATATCTGCGGTATTGAGCTTTTTCTTGTACGCATCGGAGATGCTGCCCGGCGGCAACAGCGCCTCGACCAGGTCGAATAGGTCGGACGAACAGACCACGTACCGGCTGCGAACCTCGCCTTGCCGGTTATCCTTGGCCTTGAACCGGACCCCGGTCGCCGTTCGATTTTTCACCAACACCCGGGAGACCCGCGCACCCAGGCGACAGGAGCCGCCGTGAGACTCGAGCGCCCGCGCCAAGAAATCGACGATCGCCCTGCTTCCCCCGGCCGGAGGGAGGTGGTAGTTGTCCGTAAATGCCCAACCGATTGGCATGAGACACGACACCAAAAACTCCTCTGCGCAAAACAGCCGGCTGATCCCGGATGCGCGGAAGTAGCGCTCGAGACCGGGGTCGGCCGGTTTGCCGGACAGGCGCCACAGGGGCCGGCTGGTAATCCCCAAGCGCGTCCCCTGGGTCAGCTTGGTCCACAGGCTCATGGTCTGCGCCGATGCCATCCTGGCGCCGAGCTCGGCGAACGCCACGCCGACCGCGCGGGCGTCGTCGAAAAAGGTGGTGATGCCCCGCTGTTCCGAGGGGAAATCCCGGATGAGCGCTTCTCTCAGCTCTAACGGCTCCGGGGTGAGCCGGTAGTCCGAATCGCCGCTTCGATACCGGCGGATCACTCGGGGTGCCGGGGTGGGGGGGAACACCCCGCCTAAGAACTGAAGCAGGTGGCGCGTGATGCCGTTGTGACCAAAAAAATTAAGCCAGTGGATGGCCGTGTCAAAGCGAAACCCGCCCCGCTCGAAACCGGCCAAGTAGCCGCCGAGGGTGGGCCGGGCTTCGAGCAACTGCACCTCGAGCCCGGCCTGGGCCAGGAAGGACGCGGCAGCCAGCCCGCCGATGCCGCCGCCGATTACCACAACATCGCACTCGGATCTCGGGTCGTTTTGTTGCTCGCCAGGCATCTCGACGAAGATAGTACATCGATTTTCAACAAGAGTACTTTTTTTAATTGCCCAGCGAAGTATTAAGGTCAGGTGAGAAGCTCCCCCTTGAAAAGGGGGGATCAGAACGCCCACCCGCTCTCGGGTACAATGTCAAAGTGGCAGAGAGTAGTGCTAGAGCCCCTTGCTTTCCAGCAAGTTGAGAATGTGTTGAACAGTATCGAGATCCTGCGCATCTTCGTCGGAAATCTTTAGCTTGTTGTCACCAGTACTCAGGCTTTTCTCCATCGAACTAATCAGATTGGCCCGGTCCAAGGAATCCAGATCCAAATCTTCGATGAGAGACGCTTCGGGCACGACGTCGGTTTCGTTTGCGGCCGTTAAATCAACGATGATACCTCTCACTTGTTCGAGCAACTGCGTCATATCAGCCTCCCTCCTCGATCTGCTGAACCAACTCCAGCAATTCAGCTGGTTCGAAGAAATCCCGTCGAGCATCCACGAAGCTATTGGCGACTTCGTCGTATCTCCCGTCGTAGGCCGCGTGAACTTTTTCGTAGAGTGCCAGCACCGTTCTACTGACCGTGGTGTAGCGCGGCTCCTCGCCCCGGGATGCCAACTCTTTGTTGAGCATCGCCACCAGGCCGTCCATGCCTGAGACCCCACCGACGCGGTGCAGGTTCTCTTCACCCCGCCCCACGGTTGTGGCTGAATACGGCAGGTAGATCAGCCCTCCAGGGGCTTCGGCCTGAGCCGCGACTCCCGATTGGTGCAATCCCGCCTGGGTGGTGAAAATGTGGCTGCCGACGATGGGCACCTTTGCTGGTAGGCGACACACTTCCCCGTTGATCAGGCTTGCCAGCTCTGAAAGAATGCGAAGATTCAACCCCGGATTTCCCTCCACTCGAACCAGACCGGCCACCATCTGTTCCAGCGGCGTGTTGCCCGTTCGTTCTCCCAGGCCGCCGTAAGCGACGTTTACCCGGTTACAGCCGTAGGTCCAGGCGGCGAGGGAATTGGCCGTGGCCAAGCCGAAATCATTGTGACCGTGAAACTCCAACTCGGCGCCGGTTTCCGCCTGGATTGTCGCAACGAGCTTGGGAATACCGGTGGGTAGATCTGCATACGGATCCGGCACTCCCCAGCCCATCGTATCGCAGAGCCTGAAGCATGCTTTGCCCCGAGTCTCCTGCAACACCCGCTGGATGAAAGGTACCACCCAGCCAGTGATGTCCGCCTTGGTGACATCCTCCAGATGGACCCGCGGACGGATGCCATGCTCAACCGCAGTCATTATCGGAGCGAGGTATTTCTCGATGGCCGACTCTTTTGAGCGGTGCTTCAGCTTATCGAAGATGTGGTGATCCGAGCTGGAGGCCAGCATTCCGGTCTCTTCGATCCGACCCTGGCCGATTTTTACCAGCAGCCGAATATCCTTGGGCGTGGCGCGCGTCCAGGTGGTCACTTTCGGAAACTCGAATCCCCGTTCCAACAGCTTTTCCAACACCCAGCGATCCCGCTTTTGATAGATGAACACTTCGACATTTTCGATACGACCCGTTTTGTTGTCGAGCTGATGAAGTAGGTCGAAGTACTTTAGCTTCGCGTCGTGCGGAAATAGGGCAAAACTCGGATCTTGCGCCCCATCGCGGAGGGTCGTATCGGTGATCCGTTTGGGATGAGTCACCGATGATTGGATCGGAATCGGCGTGGGCTCGCTCAGTCCATTCCCTACCGCAGGGAACTGTCCGTGATGATTGTGATACACCTTGTCCGGATTTACTTTGCCAACGGCCATTTTACCCCTCCTCCAAGGTGCTGGTGTCGCCTTCAGGCAGACCGAGCTCCCGCGCTTTGAGCAGGCGGCGCATGATTTTGCCACTGCGCGTCTTGGGTAAGGAAGGTAAAAACTCAATCTCCCGCGGTGCGACGGCCGCGGCGAGCTTGGTGCGGGCGAATCGGTGTACATCCCGCAGCAACTCTTCACTCTCCTCTACCCCATCTTTGACAGCTACGAACGCTTTGACCACTTCCATCGCGATCGGATCCGGCTTGCCAATCACCCCTGCTTCCACGACGGCAGGATGCTCGAGCAGAATAGACTCCACTTCAAATGGTCCGACCAAATGCCCCGCAGTATTGATCACGTCGTCGGTGCGGCCGACAAACCAGAAATAACCGTCCTGGTCGTAGCGCGCCTGATCCCCTGTGATGTACCAGCCGTTGCGAAAACGGGAATTGTACATCTCGGTATTGTTCCAATAGGTTTGAAACATCGAAGGCCAACCCGGACGAATGGCCAGCATTCCGTCCGTGTCTGCTGGCAACGGTTGGTACTTTTGATCCAAAACAGCGGCTTCGATACCCGGAAGCGGCTTACCCATCGAGCCGGGTCGAACATCCATGAAGGCATAGTTGGCAATCAGTATCGCGCCGGTCTCGGTCTGCCACCAGGTGTCGTGAATCGCTTGTTCAAACACGGGATGGCCCCAGGCAATGGCCTCTGGATTCAACGGTTCGCCGACGCTGTTGATGTGACGCAGGCTCGACAGATCTCGTTCCCGGGGGAGCTCCTCTCCCGCCTTCATCAGCATTCGAATCGCGGTCGGTGCCGTATACCACACCGTCACTTTGTATTTCTCGATCAGCTCGTACCAGGTTCTGGCGTGAAATCCGCCTTCGTGGACCAGTTGGGTCACCCCATTGCTCCATGGGGCCAGCATCCCATAAGAGGTGCCCGTGACCCACCCCGGATCGGCTGTGCACCAATAGATGTCATCCTCGTGAAAATCGAGCACCCACTTGCCGGTAATATACTGTTGGACGATAGCGAAATGACGGTGAACTGCCCCTTTGGGCTTACCGGTAGTGCCCGAGGTGTAGTGCATAATTGAGTAATCATTCATCGTGGTTTGAGCGATTTGGAAATCGTCCGAGGCTTGTTCCATCAGCGCTTCGTAGCTCAGGTCGCCTTCGGCCAAAGGCGTGGAATCTCGGCCATACTTGTTGACCACGACAATTTTTTCAAGATTTGGCAGCTCCGGTAGAATGCCGGCAATTTTGCGCCGCAACGACGGCTGGGTAATCAGGATTCGGGCGCCGCTGTCGAGGAGGCGGTCTTTGACCGGTTCCGGGCCAAAGGCGGAGAAGAGCGGTCCTGCCACTGCACCGACCTTGAGCGCGCCAAAGATCGCAATGTACTGTTCGGGCACGCGTTCCATAAAGAAGAACACGCGATCCCCGCGCTTCAAACCCAGGCCTAACAACACATTGGCGAATTTATCCGTTTCCCGCTTGAGTTGGAAAAAGGTGTAGGTTTCCGTTTCTCCCTTTTTGCCTTCCCACAACAACGCGGGTTTGTCCCGGCGGGAGCCGATCGCATGCCGATCGATGCACTCGTAGGCCTTGTTGAGATATCCACCGGGCAACCAATCCAGCTCCTTTTGGACACCTTCCCATGGATAACTCATTCTACCGCCACGCAATTCAAGGAGATTTGGTTCAACTTTTAGCTCGGTTGACGCAGGTTTACTTATGAA
Source organism: Myxococcota bacterium (assembly GCA_028278265.1). GTDB lineage: Bacteria > Myxococcota_A > Polyangia > JAAYKL01 > JAAYKL01 > JANQET01. The sequence goes on along the minus strand of JANQET010000204.1, from coordinate 9,987 downwards.
ATTCGATTCCATCGTAACTCCTTTTGTTTAGCGCCCCGCGGATCTATCCGAAAATGTACTAATAAGAACGCAGTTCTGAATGTCAACTTCTTTCTCCATTATTATCGCTCTGACAAGCGACGCGGGAAATTTCCCGAGCTGGACGCCAGATTTTATTCTCCTTTGGGGTTTCGATGACCAATTGAGTGGCTATATTGTGCATTGGCTGAGGACGAGGCCCTCGCCCCGGTCGAACACACTGAACACATACATTTAACAAAGGAGAGCACAATGTCATCCGTAGGTGATATTTTGGCGTATAAAGGAACCGAGGTGTTCAGCAGTAGGGTTGGCGATACGGTGGTTGTTGCGGCCAAACAAATGGCTGAACGGAAGATCGGAGCTGTGCTGATCTTCGATGGCGATCGCGTCGCTGGTATCCTCTCGGAACGGGATTGCACGCGCGGTGTTTTGGCGGTCGAAAAATCTGCGCTCAGTGTAAAGGTAGAAGAGGTGATGACGGCCGACGTTCACAGCGTCCGAATGGATACCACCGTGGAGCAGTGCATGGCGCTAATGTCCAAAGAGGCGATTCGTCATCTACCTGTGCTCGAGCAAGACCAGGTCGTCGGAATGATCTCGGTCTCTGACATTGTCTCGGCCGTCATTCGCGACCAGGCGGCACGGATTGAGAGCCTGGAGACCGAGGTAATGATCACCAACAGCAACTTGCGGGCTTTTTTGTAGACCAGGGGATGGGAACTAGACTGGTTCCCGTCCCTAAAGTGGGGGTTTGAAGAGCGGCCGTCAGGTGCGTCAGCTGTGCAGTACAAGATGCAGCGTGCGTGCCCGAAGGCACGTACCAATTCTTGTAGGGTGCAGATGGCGTGCATCACGGCCGGTCACAAAGTGGCCATTTAGGGATGGGGACTAGACTGAGCTCAGGTCACTCGTTCGAGGCAATTGTGTGGTATCTTCATTGGGATGAACGACGTTGATTACCGTGAAAAAATCATCAATGGCCGATATAAAATCAACGAGTTGTTGGGCAAAGGTGGCATGGGCACGGTGTACCTCGGTGAGCACTTGGGCATCGGTCGCCAAGTGGCGGTCAAATTTCTCCACCGGGAGTACGTCGGCAGCAAACGAGCGGTAAAGCGCTTTTTTCGCGAGGCTCGGGCCGCCGCGGCGATCAACCACGAAAACATCATCGATACACTGGATTTGGGCATCGCCGAGGAGCAGGATCCCTACCTGGTGATGGAGTACCTGGAAGGGGAGAGCCTCTCGGACCTGCTCAACCGCACCGGACCGCTCGACTTCGCCACCGCGTGCGGCGTGATGGAGCCCGTTCTGCTGGCCCTCGGTGCGGCCCATGCCAAGGGCATCGTCCACCGGGATCTCAAGCCCGACAATATCTTCCTCGTCCATCGGGAGAAAGAAGCCCCCCTGATCAAGGTGATCGATTTCGGCATTTCCAAATTCCTCGAAGGGGATGACGACAGCAGCAAGCTCACCCATACCGGCGCGTTCCTCGGCACCCCGGCGTACATGTCCCCCGAGCAGTTTCAGAGCGTGCAGGACGTCGATCACCGGGCCGACATCTACGCGATGGGAATGATTCTGTACGAGATACTGACGGGTCGGCTGCCCTTCGATCGGAAGGGCAACAGCTACCGCTCGGTGCTGGTCGATGCCCTGTTCACTCCCCCCAGACCGCTGAAAGAGGTCTGCCCGGATTGCCCTGAGCAGGCCGAGCTAGTGACCCTCAGGGCGTTGGAAAAGGACGCGGACAAGCGGTTTCAAACCAGCGAGGAGATGCTCGAAGTGCTGCGTCGCGCGCCCCAGTTCGCCAGAGGGAACGGCCGGTTGCGGAACTTTACCCTGGAAATGCCGGCGCGACGGGGGGCGATCGGCGATCTGGGCCCCAAGCGCACCGAAGCCAACGGGAGCGCCGATATCGTCGCCGAGGCGCTGATCGATGTAATCCGCGAAGTCACGCCTCTCGGTTGGACCAAGTCCTATTCCGGTGAAGAGCTCAAGCGCATCGTCACCAGGTCCCTGACCATCAATTCCGAAACGAATGCCCATACCGCGGCTGAGCTAAAGGACACGCTCAAACAGCTGCTCAAGGAGAGCCTGACCCCCAACGGGACCACGCCGACACCGGCTCCCATGGTGCGGGATAGCGGGAACCGGCGCAGACGGTGGGGCATCCTCAGCGGGATCGGCGCCGTCGTGCTGGTCACGGCCGTGCTGTTGGTGGTCTTTTGGCCCCGCCACAACGGACCGACCGGTTTCTCCGACGGAGGTCGGTTGGCGCTGAAGGTCTCATCGACGAGCGAGATTTTTCACCCCGCCCTCTCACCGGACGGGACAATGATCGTATACGCAACGGACGAGTCTGGCCAGATGGATCTGTTCGTCACCCGCGTGGGCGGTGGTGACCGGGTCCAGTTGACCAACGATTCGATGAGGGAGGTCCACCCGGATTTCTCCCCTGACGGGGATCACATTGCGTTCACCCGGTTTCCCCGGGACAGCGAGACCCCGGAGATATGCACCACCCCGACCCTGGGAGGGGAGATCACACCGATTTTGTACGGTGCGAACCGACCGATCTGGTCCCCTGGCGGTCAGCGCCTGGCCAGCATCGTCCACCGGTCCGGCACGATTGGACTCGCCGTTTCCGGCGCGGACGGGTCCGATCTTCAAGTCCTGTTGCGGGCCAACGCGGAGTTGCCGTTCTTCAGCAATATCTCCTGGCATCCGGACGGTCGAGCTGTGGCCGTGGGCCGCAGCCGCGGCGGAGAGGCCAGCGAAATCTGGCTCGTCCCGCTAGACGGCCGCCAACCCTTTCGCGCCTGGAACGATCCCCCGGGGGTCTTCAGCGGTCATCCCGTTTACTCGGCCGACGGTTCCGGTCTCGTCTTCGCTTCAAACCGCAGCGGGGCGACCAATCTCTGGTTCAGACCGCTCGGCAGGGGGGGACGGTCAGTGCAGCTGACCAGCGGTCCCGGACCGGATCAGGAACCGTCGGTCGCCCGGGACGGAACAGTGTTGTTCGTCAACAATCGACGACTCAACCAGATATGGCTCCACGATTTGGAGAGCAATACGAAAAAACTGGTCCTCTCGCGCACCAGCATCTTCTGGGCTCCCACGTTCTCCCCTGACCGCGCCGAGATCGCCTTTAGCTCTGGAGAGGCCGATGGAACGTGGAACATCTGGACCGTCTCCGTGGAGACCGGCAAGACCCGCCAGCTCACCCATTCCAAACTCCCGGCAGTGTACCCCCGCTTCTCGCCGGACGGGGAGTGGATCTTCTACAACACCTGGAGCCCACAACCCGACAGGGTATGGCGCGTGCCCCGCCGCGGCGGCCCGCCTCAGGCGATCACGCCGGCAGGGAACTGGGACGACGAATATGCGGACATCTCCCCGGACGGTCGACAACTCGCCTTTGCCCGCAGCGAGCAGGGGAAGACCCACATTTTTGTCCAATCCGTCGCCGGGGGAGCGGTGCGCCGGCTCACCGAATCAGAGGGCACCCTGCCCCGCTGGTCCCCGGACGGTCGGTGGATCACCTTCAGCCGGGATCGGTCCAACAACGGTGGGGTGTACGTCATCGACGTGGATGGGGCCGGGGCAACCCGACTCACCAACAGCGGTGGTTGGCCCATGTACTGGCCTCAGCGGGACGGAATCGCCTACCAGTTCGTCGGGATCGACGGACAACAGCGCATCCGGGTCGTCACCGCAGATAAACAAGTCAGCACGCCACAGAGCAATCTGCCGGTCGTCGACTCCAACAACCCGTTCGATTTCTCAGGGGACGGTCGCTATTTGACCATTACTCAACAAAAGACCCTCACCAGCGAGCTCTGGCTGTTGGAACCACCTCCGCAATAGGGGACGCCGCTCGAATCGGACGGCGCTCGCGCAGGTGCCCGATCACCACTCTACGGGTGCCCAGGAGCAAGTTGGCCACCGCGTATCGCCCCTGAGTGCTCAGGGGAAATGTCTCGACGGTTTCAATAAACGACTCGACGACAATCCACTCCACATCGCGGCGTTTTAGCTGCAGGGTTTGGTCGATTGAATCGTAAAGGCGCAGCAATCCCGGGAAAAAAGCGGCCATCAACACCGCCATCGCCAGGGGACCTTCCTTGCGCTGGGCCTCGGCCACGAGCGCTTCGACAATGGCGCTCCGTTCGTCTACGGTACTCTTCTCGTTCTTGTGGAGAAAGACGACGAGCTCGGCCGGGCCGTTGAAGGGAGCCAACACCGGTCGGCTCGCCTTGACGATTTCGAATTGCCGATCCATCAGCGCAGTTCCCAGTTGTCGGGTGAGAATTTTTTGTACGACCTCCAAATACATATCAGTTCCTCAAATACTCGCTCCGGTATCGAACTCATCATCGGCACCGGAATAATAGGGTCCGCGAAACAGTACCTTGTCCAATCCCCTACGGATCAAGACTGTTCCACATTGGAAAAATGGGAATTTTTTTTGTAACCCTCGAGATGACCGCGGGCCTCGTGGGCCTCTGGAGCTCTCATTGCCGTTCTATGCGTGCAGTTGTGGTGCATCGCGATCCTGGTCGGGTGCGCGGTGAATCCCGACGTCGTTGAGATGACTGCAGCGGGGGCAAACCGCCATCACAGCGCCCCAGACGATGTACTGAGCCCGTTTGTGTTTGAGATAGAACCGAGCGCCTCGCTTGATACCCAGCAAGCGCGCACAGTTGTAGCAGCGCCACTGACCGGTTGAGCTCTCACTAGAAGAACGATTGGGTGGAACCATGTTACCTCCTTTAGGCACCTTCCCGCCGCGCAATCGTCGCGGCCATGCGCGTGCCCCCCTCCTATGAAAGAGTTATGCCAAATGAGATCCCCCGGGAAATTCAGCGAAAATCGATTCGCCCCGATCAGGAAGAAGGTAAAAATGTAAGCCCCTGCCAATTTCGCGCCGCATCGGGGTTACATTTGTAAAGAAAATTCGCTTTTTGATGCTTTCTGACAGGAAAAACAGCAAAATTTTTCACAAATATCATTTTCGAACAGTTAAAATCCCTGAAAAATCTGCGCCCAGTGCTTATAATAAATAATTAGTTACGACATGATATGGGACAGATAAACACCACCACGACTCGATTTGCCCTGAGCGACGCTCTATGTGAGTCCATTCACCGACCCAGTCCGGGACTGTTGGTCGCCCATGCGCCACCGCACGCCGGAGGCAAAGATCGATACGAATTCGACAGCACGGCCGTGGTGGGACGGGACGATTGCTGCGACTGCACGCTCGACGACCATACGGTTTCGGCAGCACATTTCCGCATTGTCGTGCAGGAGCAAACCCCTTGGATAGAAGATCTGGACAGCACCAACGGGACTTTCGTCAATGGCCGGCCCATTCACCGATGCACCGCACTTAAGAGTCCATCGGTCATCCGCGCCGGACGAACCCTGTTGGTGTTTCACCGGGACGTGAGCCAATTGCTCCGCATGCCCACAGAGACCCACGGATTCGTCGGACCGTTCCATTCCGGCGGGATCCTCGAATCCCTCGAGCTCGCCGCGCAGACTCCCCGTCATATCATTCTGGCCGGGCCGACCGGCACGGGGAAGGAGTTGGCCGCTCGAGCACTGTTCCGCATGATGGTCCCCGGTGACCACCCCTTTTGCGCCAGCAATGCGGCCTGCATGGCCTCTTTTGAAATCGCCGCCCCCACGCTGTTCGGCGTTGCACACGGAGCGTTTACCAACGTCGCGCCGCGAATCGGGCTCATCGAGCAGGCCCACGGAGGGGTGCTCTTTCTCGACGAGGTTCACAATCTGCCCGAACGCATTCAACGCAGTTTGCTCAGGGTCATCGAAAACGGACAGTTCAACCGGATCGGCGAGAGCCGTCCGCGGACCAGTCGCGTCCGGTTCATCTTCGCCTCCAATGCGCCGGGACCGAGCTACTCCCTGGCCCACGATATCCTCGCCCGGCTCCACGTGGTGCAGATTCCCACACTCTTACAGCGGATTGCCGATATTCCGGCGATTTTTGATTTTGCCTTGGAGCAGGCGCTGCACCGCACCGGTCATACAAGCAGCAGTCTCGATGCCGCCCTCACCGTCGAGCTCTACGAGGCGTTGTGTCTCGACGGGTTCAAACGGCACAATGTCCGGGGGATCATCGATTTGGCGAGCAGAATCGCGGCCAGGTTCTCCCGTGGGGAATCCCCCTCCCGCGCGGTGGCCCGGGCATTTCACGAAAGCCGTTCGCCGGGCGGCATTGACCACCGGTCTTCCGTCTCAGCTGATACCGCCCCCAACAGGGGCGGCCAGCACCAGCGGCACCGCAGCACGCCGGTCCTGTTCAGCGGCGTCGATCCCCACCGGGACTTTCGCATCTCCGGCGACCACATCAAACACTTGATTGTCGATCTCTACTTCGAGCACGAGGGCAACATCGCCCAGGTGAAGAAGCTGCTGGACGAGCAGAACATCCGGATCAGCCGTCAACGACTGGCCGCCCTCGCCGAAGAGTGGAACCTTCCCACCAAACGCGCCTTGAAAAAGAAAAGACGCGCCTAGCCCGGCTGTTGAATTGACCGAATCACAGCGACAAACGCGCATCCGGCAACAGACCAAAAAGAGAATTGAGAAGATCGCCGAGACGACGAAGCGAGAAGGCAAGAGGCCGTTGGGACGCCAGGGACTAAGCAAAATCAATCCACGAAGCAGACCCCAACGCCCGCGAAAACGAACCAAACAGCCGCTGTGTCATGCATCGACAAAAGAAGGAAAGATAGCCAACAAAAAGCGATGTTTAGATTTCCACGATGCCTACATCCAGGCGTCGGCAGATTTTAGAATTGGAAAAGATTACTATCGAGAGTCCGCCAATCACGCAAAAACTCAAATTGATTCGCGAGTCGATTAGACCCTGAAAGGTCGCAAATCCGCAATAATCGCGATTGAAAGACACCCGTCTTGACAAGGACGACCTGACGCTTAAAAAAAAACAGAAAAATTCAAATCGGATCTTCGTCATCTCCGAGCTGGATCAATGGGGGCCAAAGATGGACTGGATGAGGGACCAAAGGAATAAATGGTTGACGATTTGCGGATTGGCAGTCAATGAAGTAGTAGGCAACGTCGCAAGACGGAGACGAATCGTTAAACTGGACTCGCGATGTGCGATAGGATTGTTTTATTTTGCGTTGCGTAAAATTGGTGAAATTACTGGTCGCGTTCGGAGTATGCTTCGCGTCGTCGGGATGTCAAAAAGATATAGAATGTGACGCCGAGGCTGTGTTTGATGGTGACGCGTACGGTCCATATAAAATTGAGAATAGTAAAGACCTGTTACCCCTAAGAGGGTACGGTGTCATGCAAGGGGATCTGTCCATTAATGGTATCGATGCGACTGATCTGGAGGCGCTGGATTGTCTTATCCGTGTTGCCGGTCACACTTCCATCTCAGGCAATGCTTGGCTTGCCAATTTGGACGGTTTGAGTCAATTGAACGCCGTAGGTTGGACTTTCGTGATTTATAGTAACAACGCCCTAGCCGACTTGGACGGGCTGGCCTCGTTGACCAGCGTTGGTCTCGGCGCGGATCAGGCGGGAAATCAACCGGGCACAGGTCGTCTCGTCATTAGCGGCAATAACGCTCTATCTAATCTGAATGGTTTGAGTCAGCTTAGCCACTTGGACGGCAAGCTGGAGATCAGTAACAATCCGAATCTGCCAACGTGCCAAGCAATTCGAATCAAGAAGCAGTTGGAGGACCAGGGCTGGAACAGGGAGGCGGTCATCTGCGGTAACCTAGCCGACGATTGCGGATTTGAACCTTGCTTGGAAAACGAACAACAATTATCCTCCGTTACGGCTTACTAATAACGCATTCCTTTTTGGTGAATCGCTAGCGGGCGGTGTATATTGGATCACCGAGCGGTATAAATAGCAGCGACGATCTTTACGCCTATCATAGCGGCAGAACGTTCACCAACAATGGTGCCGGTAGTATGATCACATTCTCGTTGCCAAATCGCCAATCTCACACTGTCGGTGCGACCTACACGTTTGTTCGAGAAGCGTCCTATGACGTGCGAATCGACCCATACGGCCTTCAGCAAATTCGCGGGGGTGGTGTTGGTTAATACCTGAGTCTCGATTCCGACGGTGCCACGGTGACCATCAAGCAGGTGTCTGCAAGCGGCTTTTGGGAAGTCCTGTCGTCCTGCGGTATGATATCATTTGAGTAGGATAGGTGTGCAGAAGGCGGTCTTCCGCAAGTCAGACGACCTGTTCGGCTATTCGGTCGACATTATCCGCACAAGACTGATGGGTGGAGCGCTTTGGAGTGATAATTTGGAGACTGACTCCGGAGCGGTCTATGACGCTCCTTTTTACTTTTGACAGCGTCGACACTGAGAGGAGAAGTGATCGCTTCGAGCTCAACTGAATCGATTTGCACTAACAATATCACATGGACTTCGTTCTTACTGAGAGTACCTGTTCCTCAAGGCGCTGCGAATTGGCGAGTGATCCTCGATGGAAGACGTACGTTGGGAACACGAACACGGATTCTGACGCCGGCACAGACACTGATGCCGATTCGGATACCGAATACCGACCTAGACACCGACGTCGACACAGACACACGTCGATATGGACTCGAGCTCAGTGGGAGTGGCTAGCTGTTCATCGGGGGGTGAGGACATATCACTCGAAGAGTGACGGGAGCTCGTTTAGGCTCTAAAATGGAGTCACAATATAATCAAGCGGCTCAGATAGGCTGCGTTTTCTCTTGTGGAGGCCAAAAATGTCCGCGATGTCGAATAGTTCGAATTCAGGCGCGCTTCACGATGACGGGGCCACGTCGATGAACATTGCGATCTTCGGCGACCTGCACGGCCGTGTTCTGTTGGCTTTCCATCTGATCGACCTGTGGCAGCGACATACCGGCGCGTCGATCGACTACGCCCTAAGCGTAGGCGATATCGGCATATACCGGTCGATCGACAATATGGAGAAGACTTCGCGCCGGTTCGCCGAAAAATATCCGGAGGAGCTGGGGTTTTCCAAATTCTTCTGGACTTTTGACACGCAAACGCACCGTATCGAGAAGCATCCTACGACGAGCGCGGTTCTAGACCGCTCCTCGGCCGATCTGCTGTTCCTGCCGGGAAACCATGAGGAGCACGGATTCCTCTGTGGTATCTGTGACCACTTCGCCGTCACCACTGATACGCCGGTCGCTGTAGACGTGGACTGGCAGGGACTCAGCGACGGTCTGTACGATGAAAACCAATTCCACGGGCATGCGCGCCTACACCTGCTGCCCCAGGGGAGGTCGGTGGATTTGCCCGGCCCGCTCGACGAGACGACCTGGGCGCCGCTCTACAGTTGTTCATTGCTGGCGTTAAACGGGCTCGATCGGTACACGAGGCCCGACTCGTGGGGGCTCGCAAAAACCTGCGTCGACATCGATATCATGCTGACCCACGAAACTTACAGAGGACGCCTCGAGGGTTTCGACAAGACGGGCCGCCGAGACGCGGCGGCGGGTAGCGAGAGGCTGCTCAGCACGATCAAGCGCGTCTCTCCCAAGTACCATTTCTTCGGCCACCACCACTGGTACTACCCGGAAGTGGAGTTGCGCAATCAAGCCGGCTCGGCCACAAAAAGCGTCGGGCTCAACCAGGTTCACTTCGTGGATCGCACGGCCGCTATTACGCGAGGCTGTTTTGGTGTTCTAAAAGTGAACTCACCCCATGCCATGGCGTTTCACATCGTCGACGAGCCGTGGTTCACAGAGCTCACCTATAGTGATTGTCGGGGGTTGCTATAATTTGAGGAAATACGAAATGTTGGTCAATAACGAAGCCACTGGGACGCGCTAAGCTAGACTTTCGCCATTATCGCACGGAGCAGTCGACATTCTCAATGCAATCAAACTGGGTGCATTGGGTTGCTACCTGAAAGGGACCTGAAAGGGTCAGC
>JANQET010000158.1 GCA_028278265.1 Myxococcota bacterium | reverse complement strand
TGCCATTTTTTGGCGCTAAGTTCATACCTTCCTGATAACAAAAATCAGGTGCATAACTAATCGAAATTATTTGCTGTTCAAACCGGTCGCCGTTCTAGGAGACCCCATGGGAAACGACAACGCAACGATCATTTTGTTAGAGAACATTTCCCCCCAACGGATTTACACCGTTTCAGAGCTAGCACCAATCTTAAAAACCGCAGAGCGGACAATTCGGCGCTACTGCGCCGACGGTATCTTCAAACATGCGGTGAAATTGGCGGGAACCCAGTGGCGTATCCCGGGAAAAGATGTGCGTCGGCTGTTCCCCCACCTCAGTGGGGAGCCCGATGCCATCGAAGCCTGTTAGTTTTTCGCCCCCTGAGAACACCCACTGCGTTGAGCGGGCCAGTAGGAGAATACATCCACTCGTCAGCCCGAAGGGCTTGGACCCTGGCATAGCCAGGACTTCGTGACCGCGTCCCTCGTGGGCGCGGCTCTCTAACAACCCAGCTCCAGCGCCTCCAACCAGGAACAACCCGGTCTTCGTGACCGCGTCCCTCGTGGGCATGGCTACCTCAGATACGGACTCGCCGAGAGAATAAATGCCGATTTTTGAGAGTAGAGGCGTAATCACAACAAAAAGCGAGACGCCTGTATACTTGGGCTATTTGGGCGCCGAGCGATGCAGGCAGAATTGATGGCTCTGCTCTCAAAAACGGAAGAGTTTTTTGCGTGAGTCCCAAGTCATCCCGGACATTCCGGAAACCACGGACATCACGATCGTTATCGGACATCGCGGATACCTAGGAGATCCCGGACATTACGGTCATCACCGGAAATCGCAATCCTTATCGGACATTGACGTCGTTCGTGATCATTTCCGTTCGATTCCAGTCAATTATGGTCATTGGCGGACAGCGCAGTCGAAATTGGTCGTTCGTGTCGATATTCGGACGAAAAAAGGGAGTTTAAACCCCCGCGTTTTTTTGAGACAATAAAATATACTCGCTGATCTCTTAGCCGTTCTCGAACAGTTCGAGTTCAAAACCAGCCCAACCGCTACCCTCGCGGCCAACACGGCATTCGGGAACCGAATCAGCTCACGCCCAAAAGAAGAGGTACACTATGTCGAATGGAATCAAGTTTGGCGGTGCAGTCGGCGCATCGATCGGCACATCGTTGAGCGCCAACAGTCAGCTGAGCGCCACTGCCTCTCAAGCAGCCAGCTTCAGCCTCGATGCCTCACTGGACCTCTCTTTTGGCATCGGCTTGGGCTCGGGCTACAAAACCGGGCTCTTAAGCTCGGCCGACTGGCAGAGCTCGCTGAGGCCGATGTCTTTTAAAGGAGTTGTATTTCCTATTACACAAGTCAAAGGAAGCGCGGGCCGCAAACTGGTCAAGCACGTCTACCCCTATCGCCCCGGACAGGAGGTGGTTGACCTGGGGCGCCAAGCGCTGACGATCAATGTGTCAGCGGTGTTCTCCACCGACCATTTCCTCGTACAGGCCTACGGTCGGGATCTCTATCCCGGGCGCTACGAAATGTTGATGAACGCGATTCACCAAGGGGGGTCCGGCGAGCTGGTTCACCCGGTTTTCGGATCCCTCAAAGCCGCCTGCGAGAGCTACTCAGATACGACCCAGGCCAATGAGCTCAACACCGTACGGCTGGAGCTGACCTTTGTTGAAGACGATGTACTGACCAGCGTGCCCCTGGTGGGCACCTCGGCGATGGCCTCGGCCAAAAAAAGCGCCGGCCTGCTCGATCGATTCGCCGCCTCGATGGAGGTCGATCTCACCGCAGCTGTCGGCATGAGCTTCGGCGATGTGGCGGGCCAAATCGAGACCGCCCTCTCTGTTCAGGGTAAGGCCCAGTTTCAAGTGGCTGCCGAGCTCGAGCTGGCGGCGATGAATATCGAAATGCTCACCGGCGCCCTGCCCTCCCTTGACGACCCGATCAATGTCGAAGCCAAGGCCGAGCTCGCCTCGTTCAGCGCCTCCCTCAATATGGCAGGCACCGAGTATTTGGCCGGGGCAGCGCCGATCGTCACCTATGTCACCACCACCCAGACCACCACGGTCGACATCGCCAAGGAGAAATACCAAGACCCGGGCCGCGCCACCGAGATCGAGCAGTTCAACTCGATCCCCGATCCCCTGAACATCCCGCCGGGAACGGAGCTGAAGATCTATGCCTACTGAGCCCGTTGTCAGAACGCCGGTGCTGGATCAACCGATCCTGAAGGTCGGAGGAGAGCTGTTCGACCGGTGGAAGAACGTTTCGATTAGTATGGATATCGATTCACTGGCCGCGTCGTTCGACATGTCGGTGGGCCCGCTGCTCACCGGGGACACCGACTGGGTCAAAACACTGGCCCCGGGCAACTTGGTTGAGATCTATTTCGGTCGGGTGACCAATTCGGACGCACTGGTGCTCCGGGGGGTGATCGATTCCCAATCGATCCGGTCATCGGGAACAGACGAGATTCTCTCCATTTCTGGGCGAGACGTGATGTCCCTCTTGGCGGACGCCTCGATGTGGCTCAACATCCCCATCGAGAAAAAGACGCTTCAGCAGATTGCCACAGAGGTTATCCAGCGGTTTAAATTCGCCGATGGTACTGCGGTCTTTCAACCCACTGTGGATTACCGCGGCAGTGACCGAAAAGCAACGCGGAACACATCCAGACCCAGTTCCAACCAAACATGCGAGCGCTACTTGAGCCAATTGGCCGCCGATCAAGAACTCTCTTTGTGGTCGAGTCCCGATGGTCAACTGACTATTGGCGACCGGAAAACGGAACGGGATGATCAGCAGGCCCAGATCTGTTTTTACACCTTTCGCAGTCCGACTAAGGCGCATCAAAACAATCTCAAAGAGACACAAGTGAGCCGATCGATCGTCGACGGATTTTCGGAGTACCGAGTTTACGGGCGGGTAGCCACGGGGAGCAAACGAACCGCGGTCAGCAAACAGGACATCGATCCGACGGTCCCGGTGTATCGAACCCGATCCGTCAGACTCGAAAATGCCGACGATGCCGAGGCCGTTGATCGGCATGCCGCATCCGAAAAAGAGAAAGGACTGACCAACCGGTTTCAACTTTCCGGTACGGCAGTGGGATTCGGACAGCTGGTGGACGGCAAGGCCCATCTTTTTCGAATCAACCAGCGGATCAAGGTGTTGCACGAAGTCGCCGGCGTAGACGGGGAGTTTTACATCGCCAAGTTGAACTACACTTGCGACGCGAGCAGCGGTCCGCAAACCAGTCTCACTTTTCGACCATTGGATCCCGAGACGTTCGGTTTCGGTCTGTAGCACAGGAGAGAGGGTACCATGAACGGTCTCGATTTTGGCCACGTCGTCAAGGCGCTGGGCACATTTGTCAATAAAGTTGTCGGCCTATTCGGTTCTGAAGGCGGCGACGCCGAGGACGAAGGAGAGGTCATCAGCTCTGAGCACTGGAGCCACTACGGCTTTGATTCCCGGCCCCACCCCGAGGATGAAAAGGGGCGCTGCGAGGTGATCTTCTCCCGCAATCAAAACGTCACCATCTGCTCCAAGGATCGGCGCTACCGCATCAATCTCAAAGACGGAGAAGTGGCCATTTACACGGGTCAAGATGGGGAGGTGACCTGCAAGCAGGTGCTCAAGCCGGACGGTACCGTGGTGATGACCGGTCAAAATCTGGGCATTTTGATGCAGAAAAAGGGGGATGACAGCGGCGACGTGATCATCAGCGCGGAGAATAGCATGACCCTGACCCAGGGCAAGGGCTCCAACTCGGTGGTGACGATCAAAAAGGATGGGGGCATCCAGGCGGCCACGGCCGACGGGGCCCATCTCACCCTCGACGCCAGCGGCAAAGCGGTGCTCGGGGTCAGCGGCGCATCAGTCACCCTGGACGGCTCGATCCCCGGTATGCAAAAAGCGGTGATCAACGCCCCGGCGATCTCGATCGTCGGTTCAGCCGGAGTGGGGATAAGTCCGGTGCAAATGCCCGTGGCCACAGTGGGCTGCATGGCCGGGCCCTACCCGATAGCAATCGGATCCACCGCGCTCAAGGCCCAGTTTCCGTAAAACGAATCTTGTACGACAGGCGAGCGGGAATAAACAAGCGCGGCCAAACATAGAGATCGAGGACGTCGCTTTGATTTGCGTCTCAACAAATCGAAGCTGCATCCCCATAAGGTCGGCGAGAGACTAAAAAGAACAAGGCAACCACCAATGGCAGATATTGACATCGACCTGGATCTCGACCCCGGAGTAGAGGAGCAACCGCTCGATCTGCCCTCTGGTTGGTGTCTGCCCCAACTGGCGTTGCCCGTTCTGCCGAGCCCTGGCTTTCCCGGCTTGCCCACGTTTGACTTCGGTTTTCTGCTCGACCTGCTCAATTTTCGACCGCCCAAGCTGTTGGTTGACTTGAGCCTCGATTTGCAATTCGACGCCCTCTATGCGCTGGCGGTTGATCTCGATTTGGAGGTTGATCTCGACGTGGATATCGACTTCGGCGAGCTGTCCCGGTTGTTGATCGATTTCGACTTCGGCCTCGCCGGCAAGATCAACGGCCTGTTGGACTTGGACCTTTTGGGCTTTCTCAGTTTGCCCAAGCTGCCCTTGCCCGCCTTGCCGATGATCAGCCTTCCCGCGCTGCCCGATTTTGACTTCGGTTTTCTGATCGACCTGCTCAATTTCCGGCCACCGAAGCTGCTGCTCGACTTGAGCGCGGACCTGAAGTTTGACGCGCTGTTCGCGTTGGCAGTGAATCTGGACTTGGATATTGATCTCGATATGGATATCGGCATCGATGAACTGGCTCGACTGCTGATCGATGTTGACATCAGTTTGGCTGGGAAAATCACGGCGCTGCTGGATATTGACCTGCTCGCCTTTTTAAGCTTGCCCAAGCTGCCCCTGCCTGCGCTGCCCAGCTTGGGATTTCCCTTGCTGCCCAGCTTTGATTTTGGCTTTTTGCTCGACCTGTTCGAGATGGAGTGCCCGCGGGCCCGGCTGGCCGCGTGGCTGAAGTAATCGAAAGAGTACGCCATGGGTGATGATATCAAACAGATCAAGATGCCGATTTGGCGCGAATCCTCAATGAGTTGGGATTTGTCAGGCAGCATGACCGAAGCCACCTATAACTGGTTGAAAAACCCGGTGCCCGGTGAAAACGACGAGCTGACCGGCTACAAGGGCTACGAGCTCACCGGCATGCTCGACCCGGACAATCCGGATCCCTCCAGCCTCTCCCCCGAACCCCCAAGCTGGCGCACCCCGGACGTGATGATGCAATCCGCAGCCGCGTGGAACGCCGCCTCGATGCAGGAGTTCATGTTCAATAGCGGCATGGCGCCAATAGCCAGGGGCAGGGCTAAGAAAAACGGGGGGATCGGTGAGGGCGTCGCCTTTGGGGTAACGATTGAGTGGGAAGGGGACAAGCTGACCGTCAAGTCCAGCAACGGAGACTGGGTGCTGACCAAGTACGCCAGCCTAATCGTCACGCCGTTGGATCTCAAGGAGACCGATGAAGACGGATACGTCCCATTTGTGGTCAAGCGCCGGAAGGTTGACGGGAACGATGACTATTTGAAGGGCTGGAGAGTAAAGAACGTGAAATCGTTTTACTTTCACGTGTTTAACTACACATTGCGTTAGTGAGAAAAGCGCGGCCGTTCCAAATATCGGGGACGTTCCCCATAGGTCGGTGGAAACGAATTCTCTAGCGCGACCATTTTTATAATCGGGGACGTCGCTTTGATTTGCGTCTCAACAAATCGAAGCTGCGTCCCCATAGATCGGTGAGGTCTTCTTCTGCTGTGACTTCAAACCATCGCAATCAGCAAGAAGCCCTCAACCGACCTCATAACCGCCGTAAACGACGCGGTCAGGATCCAGGTCTAAGCCCGGCGGGCTAAACGGACAGCTCGAACGGCCTATTATGCTCATGCGACAAAAAAAGTTAGCCAGAGCAAAACGTGGAGAAGTTGACGATTCTTCACGTTCGGTTAAATCGCAAGACCACGCAGGAGCGATCCATCGATCCAGTGAAAATGACCCATTTACGTCTACTGAATCCAACGACGGTCTATTCGATGATCTGGAAGCAGACGCTTTTCTCCAGAGTACACTGTTGGATGTCATCGAATCGTTCGAGCTAGGCGCACCCGAGGACGAACAGGAAAAAGAGGCGGACCGAATAGCCGATTTGGTAGTGAATGATCCCTCAGGCAAGCCCGATGAAACACCTTCATCTGGCGACAGCAGCTACGTGCCAAGAAAAGCGGTTGCCAAATCAGGCGCTGCTACCAAAACTCTTTTACCCACGACAACCGTGCCTCAAGTGAGTAACGGCGGATCGCCATTGCCGTCTCTAACCCGTGAGTATTTCGAGTCTCAAATGGACCGAGACTTCGATGGTGTCCGCGTACACACCGGTCCAGACGCGGAGAACAGTGCCAAGCAACTGCAGGCAAAAGCTTTCACGATCGGCAAGGACATCTTCTTCGCAGATAATCAGTACTCTCCTGATTCCAGTCCAGGCAAACGCTTATTGGCCCATGAGCTCGCACATGTGGGACAGCAAGATGCGGGAGGATCTGCGAAAATTCAGCGTCAATCGGATGAGGACAACCAAGAGCGATTCGATGAGTTTATCCGCTGGGGGTTAGTTGTTACGAGGATGGTCAACAGACCACCTGATTCTCCGGGGCCAGGGTACTTGGCGATTCAACACAGAGTAAAAATCCGGGCCCTGAGGACCCGGCTTTGGCCAGCCCCTAAAAGGGGCATGTATGCTTTGCCCCCACAGGAGGCAAAGTGAGTTGTCCCCCGTT
>JANQET010000157.1 GCA_028278265.1 Myxococcota bacterium | reverse complement strand
GTTCATCTGCTGGGTATCGGGGCAGTGGTATTGGTTTTGGGGCTGCTGGTCGCTGCCACAGACCGGCCGCTGGGGCTCCGCCTGCCCCTGGTGATCCTGCCCGTCGCGGCCCTGTTGGTGGACGTGCTCTGTTGGTGGTGGGCGCGCACCTGGGAGGGGGCGGTACGGCTGGGCTGGATGGCGGCGGCGATACTGTTCGCCGGGTTGGGGGTGTCCCTGGCGATCATCGCGATCGAGCTGTGGCGGCCGAGGAACGCGCGATGACTGATACGACGACCCTTTACCCGCGGGAACCCCTCGAGTCCGAAAAGAAGCGGTTATGGACCATCGTGCTGCTGGTCTCCACCGGTTTGATTTCCGTCTGCGCCATCATCTTCGAGCTGCTCATCGCCTCCCTCTCGAGCTATTTGCTGGGCAACAGTGTGTACCAGTTCTCCATCACCATCGGGCTCTATCTCTCGTCGATGGGGATCGGCTCGTGGCTGTCCCAGTACTTCAAAGAGAACCTGATTGGCCGGTTCGCGATGATCGAGATTTTTGTCGGCATCTTGGGGGGTAGCAGCGCGGTGCTGCTCTATTACGCCTTTGGTGACGGCACCGGCCATGGGGGGTACACCGCGATGATGGTGTCGCTCACCGTGCTGATCGGCACCGGCGTGGGATTTGAGATCCCGCTACTGATTCGCATTATCAAGCGGTTCTCCGATTTGCGGGTCAGCGTGGCCAATGTGCTGGCGGTCGATTACCTGGGATCCCTGCTGGGCTCGGTGGCGTTTCCGATTTTCCTGCTGGTCCACTTGGGCATCGTCCGCACCTCATTGGTAGTCGGCACGATCAATGTGATTGTCGCCGTGGCGGCAACGTTCGTCTTTCGCCGCCACATCCGCGGGGCCCTGCCCCTGGTGGTCATCGGGGTGCTGTGTACTATCGGATTGATCGTCGGCGCCGGCCGGTCCACGACGATCAACGCCTTTTTCGAGCGCCGACTCTACCGGGATCCCATCGAGATGACCGAGCAGAGCCCTTACCAACGAATGGTGGTCACCCGGGGAAGACTGAGCACCTACCGTCAGGCCCCCCGTCCGAAGGCAGCCGGCGATGAAGCGCGACCGCGCCGTCCGTTCGTCGAGCAGGACGAAGAGGATTTTAGGCTCTATCTCGACGGGGATCTGCAGTTCAGCTCGATCGATGAGTACCGGTATCACGAAGCCCTGGTTCATCCCGCCATGAGCGCGATGGCCGCGCGCCGTGGCGATCTGGACGTGTTGTTGCTGGGGGCAGGGGACGGTCTGGCCGCGCGGGAAGTGCTACGCTACGACCGGGTGCGCTCGATCACCCTGGTCGACCTGGACAGCGCGGTTACCGACTTGGCGCGCCAATTCGAGCCGCTGAGGAGATTGAACGGCGGCTCGCTTTTCGACCCTCGGGTAACCGTGGTTCACCGGGACGGGTTCACCTACCTGCTGCAGACCAAGTGGTTGTTCGACACCATCATCGTCGATTTGCCCGATCCGGATGTGCCCGCCTTGAGCAAGCTGTACTCGGTGGCGTTTTATCAACTGGCCAAGCGCCACCTGGCTGATGACGGATTGATCGTCACCCAGTCCACCTCCCCCTACTTCACCCCGCGGACCTTCTGGTGCATCCACCGCACGATGGAGCAGGCCGGTCTGCACCCCACGCCTTACGTGGTCAACGTTCCGGCATTCGGCATCTGGGGCTTCAATGTGGCGGGTCGTCGGCAACTCGATGTGTCCCAATTGTCGCTCCGCGTCGGTGGGCTGAGATTCCTCAACCAGCAGGTGATGCGCGGTCTGTTCGCCCTACCGCTGGATTTGGCGTCCGTGCCGGTGGAGCCCAATGTCATCGATCGGCCGGTGATCATCCAATACTACCAACTCGACGAACGGGATGACTAGGCCTATGGGTCAGAAATGACCTCGTGCCGATATCCCGTCCCCTTTTTGCCGCTTCCTCTTGTTGTCTGTAATGTTTGGGGAATCCCCGGGCAGGCCCATTGTCACTGGGTGCCATTGTACCTGGTCTGACAATTTCCCTTTATTCCATCTGTGTTTTTTTCGCTGAATTTTGATTTGAAATCAACTGGTTAACACATTTGTTGGTTTCGACCCTCCCCCGGCACCAAACCTGCAGGAGTATTGCCCCATCGACGAAATCACTGAGGTCGGCATCTTTGCAGGAGGAAGAAATGAAAAACAGAAGCTGGTTGATCGCAATGGGTCTCTTCGGTTTGTTGACAGCTGGATGCGCCATGCAGGATTCGCAAGAGAATGACAATGACGCCATCGGCGACGGCGTGGATCGGTCGGATCAGGACGAAGACCCGGTGGACGTCGACCACGAATCCCGGGACGATTTCGACCTCCCCCTCGAGATCCACGGCTTCTTGGACAAAGTGTCGCTCGAGGCCCTCGTCGAAGCCGGGATGAAGATTCACTACGGCAATCGCCCCCCGCAAATCGAAGGGATCTACCGGCTGAACGCGCCCGAGGTGATCTTTGACGAGCAACGCCGCTGGTTATCGGTCGCCGAGTATACCTACACCCTGTTCGATCAATCGGATGATGGTCGCATATCGATGAATTTCGAGGCGACCGGGTCGGATGATCTGGCCGATGGGGTCGACGCGTTCATCGTCGGTCGGGACGATTGTTTCAGCATCTTCATCAACGCCGAAGGGCTTGCCGGCGGTTGCGCTTATCAATTGCCCAGTGTGATTTCGGGATGCCTCGAGGGGGATGGTATTGCCCAGTGGCGGCACGGCATGGTGATGGGGGAGAACACGGCCCAGGCCTGTGCGGCGGTGATTCCCGAGGGCTATCGCCGCATCGTCACCGAGTCCGATGGCCTCGCCCGGCGTCTCTCTCAGGACAATCGAACGGAGAGCCCCTCAGCGACAGTTGAGCGGGGCGGTCCCCTGGTCGGACTCGGTCAGACCCGGTAGCAGGATTCCGAATAGTAAGCTAAGGATCTATGGTGACTTTTTCGATGTGCGTCACGTTGGGAGCCCCGAGTAGCTCAAAGGCGTACCCCGGTCCCTCGTTCTGTTGAACCTGAACCGGGATGTACCCCAGCACGGTGATTTGGTTTTCTTTGTCCTCGAGCGACATCACGGCCGCATCCATGGGTTGCCACTCCCGTTTGGCCCGGTACTCGGCCCACGCGTGGCCCACGGCGGCGATGTTGTTTTTGGCTCTCACCAAGACGAGTCCATACACCATCCGCGCGGCGAAGCCGAACCTACGGGCCAGGGCCACGAGAAGAACGGCGTGCTCCGAACAATCCCCCTCTCGGGTCTGGGCGACCTTGGACGCGATGTCAAAGGCCCTGTGCATGTTCTTGTTGTCGATGAAATCGTGGACGTACTTTGTGAGCTGCGGCATGGTCGGCCGTTGACCGAATTTTTGTACAACCTCTTTTGCCACCTCGCCGAAGACCGGCTCGTCGAAATCGACGAGGAAAGATGCGCGTTTGTACTTCTTGGACGGCCTGGTGCGGGACTTGGGGTATTGAAGCCCCCGGACGGCGATGGTGCCGTCTTTGACGAGAGCGTTCTTGTGGCGGGCCGAGACTTCGCCGAATGTCGATCCCTCAACGCGCGGAATGTGGAGGGTTATTCGGCTGGTTTTCGGGTCGCTCACCCCATCGGACACCACCACTTTAATGATGCTGAAGAAGAGGCCCTCAGAGACGCCGGACAGCCGTTCCGTCCCCTTGTCCTCGCCGGATGCATAGAAGAGAAATAGAACCAGGGATAACGCCAGTCTCATTTGTGCCCCGGTGGTGTCCCTTCGACGTGAACCCTGATCAGCTGCATTTCGGCTGCGCCCAGTGGAACCGCCAACTTCTCCATGTAGCCCTCTTTATCGGCGGTGCCGGTCATGGTGATCTGCCCCAAGTGTATCAGCACTGTCTGTGGGTCGTTTTGGCCTTGCGTCTCGTACTTGATCTCAACAGCCCTGGTGGGATCCACCTGGGCATTGTAGGATTCCAGATTGAAGGTCTTGTTGGCTTTATTGTTGAGAATTTTTCTGACTTTTTGCGTCACGCGGAATTCGTCGAGCAGTCCCTTCTTCTTGGTCTTGAAGGTTCCCTCGAGCTGTTTTCCCTGAAAAATGCCCTGGTAGGCGTATTTTTTCTTTTGGGTTCTTTTGATGTCGATATTGGTGGAGAGCTCCCCTGCCATAACCGCGATGGATTTCTTCGAGGTGACGAACCCTTTGGCGTCGCTCGTTGCGATGGTGAGTTCGTCAGTGGCGAGTAGGTCGACCGGAGATCTGGGGAGCAACAGGGTCGACTGGTTTCTCGAGGTCCAGGTGTTGTCTTCGTTCTTGGTGACCCGCAGCACGCTGAATCCCAAGGGGCGCCCGGCCATTTCAGCTCTCCACACCTCGGCGTAGTGGAAACCGGCTTTCTTCTCGGTTTTGTAGGTCGTGAACAATCCCTTGACGATGCGGCTGAACGACTCGGTGTAGCCGACCTCGTCAAAGGTACAGTAAACCGGACGGACCGGGTGGCTGAGGATGCCGAACTTGACTTGACCCGCCATTTTCTGCCCGTCTTGCACGACCGTGTACAGCCCCTCGACGATCATCATGGGGTGCCGACCGGCGAGACCGCTGAACTTGGTGAGAATTTTGCTGTATGTCACATTCTGGGCGGAGAGCTTGAAAAAGTTCTCGACGGTACCGCCGATATCGATGGGAGTGTTGAAGACGAAGCAGCTCATCGATGATTCGGTCCCGAGGTCGATCGCAACTGTACCGACCCCCTCTTCGTTCACCGCGATAGTGGGCTCGGCCACGGTTTCGACGCTGGCGGTCCAAGCCCCGTCGGAAGGGCCGAACGACATGGTGCCGAGGGGCTTCAGTTCCCGGGCCAGCAGCCCTTCCAGATCGAACGGTGCCGAGTCGGCGTCACGCTGCTCTGTCGGATCGGGATTCGCTGCAGTCTGTGTCGCTGAGGTCGGTGCCTTGGCACAGGCCGGCAGAAAGACCGTTGCCAAACTGAGCACGAGCGTCGCAATAGCGCAAATTCTTGAAGTCATCGTAAAACTCTCCTTACAGGTTGGAATTCGATTTATGAAGGGAACCTATCACAATTTTACTCGGGTCACGACCGTTTTATCGCGACGGCACGTCGCCCGCCAGATAGTGCACTAAAAATTGAATCTGCTCGGCTTATCCGATATTCTGGCCGACGACCCATAGGAGCCATCTCACATGTTGCTGTTTGGTGATAAATTCCGTCCCATGGTACCCGTTTTGGCCGGACTGGTGTGGTGCATCACCACAACCTGCACTCAACAGCTGCCGGTTCGCCCCTCCGCCAACGTTGAGACGCTGCGCCAACCGACAGCGGATGAGACAGAGGAAACCAACTGGAGGAGACATCTTTCCCCTGTTGCCGCCGATCTGCACAAGGGATTCTTCTATGGGCACCACGGCTGGATCATCGCCCATCGCAGCGGTCAAGTTCTGTACTCAGCCGACGCCGGTCAGACGTGGTCTCTCCAAGCTGAGCTCGGCGAAGGGTATCTCGAAGCGGTTCAGTTTGTTGACGACCAGCACGGATTCATCTGTGGAGACAAAGGCGCCTTCTACGCGACCGCCAACGGTGGAACGAGCTGGCAGCGCGCGGCGCTCGACGACAACTGGATTCTCAGTGGAATGCACTTCTTTGATCACCGCCGGGGGATCGTGTTGGGTACGGCCACTTTCCAGGACAGTGGGGAGCGACAACGGAAACCGATTGTTTTGCACACCAGCGACGGGGGGAAGCTGTTTGAGCCACTGGCAGATCCACCGGGTGCGTTCTACAGTGACGCGGTCGAGTTCGTCGATGAACGAGAGGGATATATCGGCGGCCTGCGGTTCATTCTGAATACGGTCGATGGAGGAGAGCATTGGCAGCCGTTCGATCTGGGGCAGCGGGTGATGATCCGGGCCATCCATTTTTCGTCTGGCGTGGGCTGGGCCGTGGGACATGATGGGGTCCTCCTGCGATCGACCAACCGGGGCTCCTCCTGGGAACAGTTGCCAATGTTCACCGACAACCGGCTACGCAGCGTTGTCTTCATCGACTCTCAGCGGGGATTTATCAGCGGTGATCAAAACAAGTCCACCGGGGTGATTTGGCAAACCGTTGACGGTGGACGGTCCTGGGAGCGCCAACCGGTCGAGGCGCCGGACATCCACCAACTCTTGTTGAGCGATCAGCGGTTATTCGCCATCGGCAAGCAGGGGACGATTGTGTCCGTTGCCATCCCGGGACGATGATCCCGGTCATCCTCTGCCTGGGGCGCTGTGGGAATCGCAAAAAACACACCGCCCCCTATTGCCGCGAGGTGGATATGCTAGACTTTGATTGAAGACAGACGGGGGAGCGCGATCCTGTGGCCCAGAAAAGACGACAACCGGTGCGCCACGCCTCGGCTCACTCGGCGTCCCACCCGGTAGTGGCCGAGGCATCGCCGGATACGGTGAGCGTAGTGGTGCCCAGCAAGAACCGACCCGAGCGGCTGGCGGAAGCGTTGCACTCGATTCGGGCCCAGACTTACCCCCATCTCGAAGTGGTTGTCGTCAATGATGGTGGCGATGACCTCGATGCGGTGCTCGGTCCGTTTGATCGAGCGATGAAGCTGGTGTCGGTCACCCTTCAGAGCAGTCTGGGCCCGGCCGGCGCCCGCAACGTGGGCGTGGAGCGATCGACCGGCCGGTGGATCACCTACTTGGATGACGACGATCTATTCTTGCCCGAACACCTCGAGACACTGATTCGCGCCCTGGACGGTGCCAACGACAGTGCGGTGGGGATCGCCTATACCGATGTGAAACATCAACAGGTTGAACGGCGCGACGGCAAGTTGTCGGTGACAGAGACCTTTGCCGGGGAGAGCGCTGATTTTACCTATGATCGGTTGATGGTGGCCAATTTCATTCCGCTCAACTGTGTGGGGCATTCAAAGAAGCGATTCGTCGAGGTCGGCGGTTTTGATCCGTCGTTCGGCTGCCTGGAGGATTGGGAGCTGCTGCTGCGTCTGACCAAAGATCAACGGGTAGCTCATTCTCCGGCTGCGACGGCGGTCTATCGCCATTTCGTCGGACAGCGTCACGTCAATCAGTTGGCCCCGGACACGCTCGAAGTGATTGGGCGCATCTACCAAAAGCACCCGCTCCCTGTCACCTCCCGGTTGGCCCCGTTGAGGCAGCAGCATTTGAAGACGATTGCCTCCCGGGTGAGACTGGGACAACGAAAGTTGATTCAGTCCCCCACCGTGCCTGAGCGGCTGGGCCTGGTCAAACAGGCGATGAAGGGGGGCGATTTGATCGGCGCCGAGACCATTCTCGAGGAGCTGCTCGACCTGTTGCCCAATGACGGGGAACTGCTGGTGATGCTGGCCAAGCTGCGCCGTGCCAGGGGACTCGCAGGTGCCTCACAACAGTTGCTCGAAACGGCCCGAGCCCGCGATCCATTCTTCTTCTAGAAATTGAATACTAAATTAGTAGTGACATAATTGATAGAGGAGTTCAGGTTGGGATCTGCTAGTCAGGAGATTGAGGTGAAGCTCGGACCAATCGGGGTGATCTTGCTCTGCGTTGTTGCAGCGATCGCCCCGCCCGTATCCGCTGCCCCACCGGCTGGCGCCCCGTTCATCGACAACTACCTCGCCGATGTCCACAACGGTCACGCCCAATCATGGGCGGTGGCGCAGGATTTTCGCGGAGTGACCTATTTTGCCAATGGCAAAGGCATCCTGATTTTTGATGGGGTCGATTGGCGCTTGATCGAGATGGATGCGGTTTTGGCGTTGGATGTCGATGAATTGGGACGGGTTTTTTGGAGCAATACCCGAGAAATCGGGTACCTGGTACCCGGTAAGAATGGAGAGCTGAAGCCCCAAAGTCTAATGGGTTTGGTTCCCGAGGAGATTAAAAATTTTGAGTCGATCCGAAACATCTTCGCGACTTCCCATGGCGTCTATTTCATCAACAAAAATCGTATTTTTCGATGGTTTAATCACCGATTGACTCTAGTTGGAGAAGGTGGGGCGTACTATTGCGCCAAGCTCGACGACGAAATCGTTTTGTTCAACACCAAACCCGTTGAATTGCACATCATCGAGAACGGCAAAATCCACGCGTTGAAAGTGGACAACCAACAGCTGATCAAGAAGGCGAGTCGAACGGCGATTGTCTCTCACGGTGATCGAAATTTAATGTTGATTACCACGGATCGGGGATTTTTTGTCTATCACCGGGAGCACTATTTTGCTGAGGGCAGCCATGTGCCGGACTACCGGAAAACTGGCCAGACCACGCGACCGTTTCTCAACAGGATTGAGGGAGCAGATGCGGTCGCGCATATTCAGAAGCACAAGACATATAAAGCGATGCGCATCGGACCGAATCGAGTCGCCGTAGGGACATTGGGCGGAGGGCTGACGATTGTCGACAACAAGGGAAATCTACAACAGATTCTTGGAAAAAAAGATGGGCTCAACAGTGAAATCATTCTGAATCTGGACCTAGATCGACAGGGCAATCTGTGGGCGACAACTCAGGATGGGGTGAGCTACATTCAGACCTCGAGCCCAATCACTCGGTTTGGCGAAAAGTACGGTATTTCCGAATTTGTTCTGTCCGCCGCGGTGACTGACGGCGCTGTTTATGCGGGGACGTTCAAAGAGACCTTACGCTTGGGCGTTCACGGCTCTTTCGATCGCCAAAAACAGATTTTCCAACCACTCGATGAAGGGGGCATTGCGACGACATGGTCGTTCTACGACATGGCGGGTTTCCTGCTCATGGGCGATGACAATGGTGTTAACCTGATACGAGACAACCGCGCTGAACGGGTCGTCAGCACTGGACACAGTTCAGTGTATACCATGGAAACGGCAGCCCACTTTCCTGGAGTGCTGTTTATCGGCGGCGATTTCAGATTGTACGCGAGTAAATACGAAATCACTCCCGCATCCACGTCTCGTAGTTCTGAGCGTGCGATGGTTTTTGGCGATCTGATCGAGCTTCATGAAACCAGAGAGAACGTTCGGGTCATCTCCTCCGGGACGAACCGGGATCTGTGGTTCGCGGCAGATAACGGGGTTTTGTACAACCTGCAATTAAAAGGGAACGATCTCAACCAACCAATGGTCCACGAGTACAGCGAGATCGATGGGAAACCGTTCGAGAAACATCCCTGGCCGTTCGAGCTCCTGGGCGAAGTCCTGATCAGCAGCTCCCATGGTTTTTATCGCCCGACAAATAGGGATATCGGTGGGCGCTACAAATTCGTGGCCGTTGATGAACTGAATCGGGTCGCACCGGACGGGGTTGCGCTATCTGATTTTGTTTCTGACAAAGAAGGCCGGCTATGGGCAGCAGGGGACGAGGCGAGCCTCGGCTATTTCATTCAGACACCGGATGGTCAATGGGCATGGCGCGATCGGCGATTCAGGAAATTGAGGGACGTGTATGACATTGTCTTCAATGCGGACCAAAGTGTCGTGTACACCACCGGTCGCAGCGGGCTCTTCCGGTTTGATCTGACCAAACCGAAAACACTGGATCATTCGTATCAGACGATCATTCGTCGGGTTTCGTCCGAGCAAACCGTCTACCTGGACGGCGGGTACTTTACCAACCCATCCGCTGGGGCAACTCCTGACGAAATCAGCAACAAGAATGAGAGATTGCTGAGCCTCATGCAATCCCCTGAGACAAAACCGAACATTGAATACGACAGCAACTCGTTGGTCTTTACTTACGCGGCTGCATTCTACGAGCATCCCCATAAGACCCGATACCAATATTACCTGGAAGGCAATGACGATCGGTGGAGCGACTGGTCCCATCGGACTGAAAAAGAGTACCAAAACCTCTTTGAGGGCGCGTACTGTTTCAAGGTGCGGGCCAAGAACATCTTTGATGTCACTAGCGATACGGCCAGTTATTGCTTTGAAGTCTTACCTCCGTGGTACCGGACTGTTCTGGCCTATGTGGGCTATGCGGCCGCTTTTGGCCTGGTGATGCTGGTCGGGATTAGAATCTATACGAGACGTTTGTTGCGAGCCAAGCATCGGTTGGAGAAGAAGGTCCGGGAGCGAACCCTTGAAATCAAAAAGCAGAGAGACGAAATCGCTCATCAAAAAGACCAGATCGAAAAAACAAACAAAGCCCTGTGGGGTGAGATGGAGTTGGCGAAGAAGATTCAAACCGTGTTGTTGCCGGTTGATCCACGGATACCGGGGTACGAAATCACCGGTTACATGCGGACCGCTGACTCGGTTGGCGGAGATTATTACGACGTGATCCGGGTCAAGGACAAGTATTGGCTCGCCATCGGTGATGTTTCGGGACATGGGGTGACGGCCGGACTGGTGATGATGATGGCGCAAACAGCGCTAAATCACGCATTGACCGCCTTCGCCGATAGGACGCCTGATCAGATATTGACCTCCATCAACCGGGTTCTCTACGACAACATTCACAAACTCGGTGAGAACAAGTACATGACCATCATGCTGCTGGCCATCGGGACAGACGGCACGATTCACTACTCCGGACTTCATCAAGATGTGCTCGTTTATCGCTCAACACAACAAAAAGTTGAAACCGTCCAAACCAACGGCATGTGGTTGGGCGTTGTGCCGGATATCGATCAGCTCAATTCCGTGGCCGAGATACACCTGGACGAGGGGGACGCACTGTTGCTGACGACGGACGGCATAGTGGAAGCCAGGGACAACGCCGGACAGATGTACGGCATCTCCAGGCTAAAGGCGGTTTTAGAGGAACAAGGCGATCGTTCGACCGATGCACTTCGAGATCGAATTCTTGAATCGGTTGAAGGATATAACAGTAATGATGATGTAACGATGATGATTGTTAAAAGACATGAAGAACATGAAGAAAAACCAAAGAAACTGCTGGTAAACGGTGATGCTGCAGATTGATCTGATTTTGTTTGTTGAAAAGTTGGGACGAGCAATAGGAGGTTAGCACGACGTCAGCACTTGGGCTCGGGGCATTTTTGCCGCACCCAATGATCAACCAGGCGGGACGTGCGTTTTTTTTGTGAACCTTTTTGTTGTTTTGTGCGCTTACCTGATAATGAGCCAATCTCTGCCACGATCGCCTCAATCCGACGGCCAGCACTGGGGCATGGTGTTGTGCCACCCCCTTCCGCTCGCGGCCGTTTTGCTGATGGCGGTCAATGATCATTGGCTCAAGGGCAGTGTTGTTCCTTCTGCGCTGACCGGCAAGCTCAGCGACATCGCTGGGGTGTTCTTTTTTCCGGTGCTGCTGATGGCCGTTTTTCACGGAGTAGCCGTGCTGCTGCGCGGTCGACCGATTCGCTGGCCGCACAGCCCGCTCGTGGTGGTGTTTGTAACAGGAGTGGGATTTGCCCTGGCCAACCTTTGGCAACCGTTCAATCGAGTGCTGGAGGCAGTGTGGATGACCAAGGTGATGGATCCATCTGATCTGCTCGCGCTGCCCTGCGTTGTGCTCAGCTGGCTTTGGATGACGAGACAACATGAAAAGTGGATCTGCTGAGCGCGCTTTGCCCAACTGGCTTCAGTTGATGGCAGTGATCGCCGCGTCGGTTGCGTGCATTGCGACATCGGTGAATCCCAAGGTGAAATACGCCGGCTGGCAAGTCGTGGGGGACCGGGAGAGCACCGTTGCCGGCGATGCTCGGGTGAGGGCTTGGGTGAGCAAGACCGGAAAGGCCGGTTTCGGGTTGACGCTGAAAATCATCTCTCCCCGTGTTGGGGATCAAATCGTCGTGGCGGACGCTGTTTTTCATCTGGCAGACGCGGGGATCGCGATAGAGGCCATGGGACTGCCGACGACCGTCAAGCTGGACCAACAAGGTGTCGGCCACATTTACTTGCCTTTCTTGTTCGACAACAACCGGGCTTGGAACGACAGACAGCGCCAGGGGAGGCTCTCTTTCCGGCTGGTTTTCGCCGGCCACCCCAGCGAGACGTGGACATTGAATTTGGAGCAGGTGATGCGCGATTTTTGTCTTTCGAGCGGCTACAGTCCCAAAATCGGGGAGGAGGAGTTTGGTTGTTTTAGTCCCTACGACCGCACTGCAATTGTCAACGAGGCCGATGGCGGGGGCTCAAATTGAAGCGGTGGCTTCTCATCGTGATTGGCCTTGCCCCATCGGGGTGCTTTCACCATTTTGAGACCAATGCCCCCAAAGTCATCGATGTGGAGACGCCCCCCAGCGATATTGCGTTAGAGGCGGCCGAGTTGCCGCGGGATTCCGGCCATCACGTTTTCCTGGGCGCAGTGGGACCGTTCGGCACCTTGGGTAGAACCACCTGGAATGAAGGCTCCCATCGGCGACAGAGCAGTTTTGGTTTGGAGATGTCCTTTACCTATGGGTGGTTTCCCAAATCGATCCTGTTTCCCTTCTTACTGCGGGGCGGTCAGGTGACCCTGGGATCGGTCGGCTTGAACATGGGGTGGACGTTCCTAGAGAAAAACGGCCCAAACTGGGCGCCGTTATATTTCGAAGCCTATTTCGGGATGCTCCTCTTCGCCGTTTCTGCCGGCCTCGCCGCGGATTTTCGTCGAGATAAGTTCGGGCCACAGGTGACCTTTTGGACCGGCCCGCTTTATGTACGTGTATCCAAACTCGTCGGCGAAAGAAGGGACGTGGTCATCGGAGTTGCCTTGGAGCTCCCTTTGCTGGCTCTATCGTGGAGCAAGTAGATTCGGGGTGGCGCATTGTCCTAGTCCTCCTAGTCCCCCTAGAACGGCGACCGGTTTGAACAGCAAATAATTTCGATTAGTTATGCACCTGATTTTTGTTATCAGGAAGGTATGAACTTAGCGCCAAAAAATGGCA
>JANQET010000134.1 GCA_028278265.1 Myxococcota bacterium | reverse complement strand
CTTGAGCGATTTGTTGATCTCGGGGATCGTCTTGGCCAGCAGGGCGTCGAACTCTTTGGTCACATCATCGAGCTCCCGGGCGAGGGCGTCGATGCGCTTGACCTGGTACTTGGCCGGGCGACCCTCATAAGACATGATCGCGCCGTAGAGCTGATCCGTGTGCTCGCGAATCCGCTCCTCACCGGTGATAGCGCCCCCTTCCTTGGTGGCCACGATTTTTTGGCGAATCTTGGCCGCGGCGACCATATAGTCCTTAAACTGCTTGGTCAGGGCGTCCCCCTTGGGTAGCTTGGCGGCATACTGTTGGGCCATCATCGTGGTGTAGAAGATCTTGTCGGTAATCGCGCTCATCTGGCCGAACATACCGTGCACCCGCATCGCCGTGTCGAACTGCACCTTGCGATCCTTGAGTGAGAATTTGGCGCGGCGATCGAGGCCGATCTTGATCTTGGTCTCATACTTGTTCTTGCCCTTGGTCAATCGCACGGTGTAGGTACCCGGCACCACCCGCGGTCCCTGGGAGGCGCTGAACGCCAATTGGGCCGCCTTGGGCACTCGGGGCGGTTTGACCCGCATGGACCAGCTGACCCGATTGATCCCCCGCCGCTTGCTCGCCGGGATCTTGTCCACCAGCTTGCCGTCCGGTCCGAAGATCTCGATCTTTAGCGGCCCGAAGAGATGCCGCTTTTGCTGGTAGTAGGTAATCTGCACCCCATTGGGTGCCCGCTGGCCGATAAAGGTGGCGTCTCCCTCGGGCCATCCTCCCTGATCCACGATCCGCTGGCTCGCCGGACGGGTTTTCAAGAACGCCGCCTCCTGTTGGAGTACTTTTGGCGTCAAGCTTCTCAGGGGGGTGATGTCGTCGATGATCCAAATACCCCGTCCGTGAGTCCCCAACACCAAATCGTTCTCCCGCTCCTGCAGAGCGATGTCGCGCACCGAGACCGCGGGGAAATTGCCCCCCTTGAACTCGGCCCACCGTTTTCCCCCGTCCACGGTGATCCACAACCCGAGCTCAGTGCCCAAGAAGAGCAGATCCGGTTCGACCGCGTCCTCTTTGATCACATAGACGAACCCGCGAATGCCCTGTTTGGGCATGGCGATGCGCTTCCAGGTCTTGCCGTAATCGGTGGTCTTGTAGACGTACGGCGTCATATCGCCGAAAGTGTGCCGGTCAAAGGCGGCATAGGCCGTAGCCGCGTCGAAGCGACTGGCTTCGATCCACGAGACCCAGGAATGCTTGGCCAATCCCTTGACGTTTTCCACCACGTTGGTCCAGCTCTTGCCGCCGTTGCGGGTCAGCTGCACGTTCCCGTCATCGGTCCCCACCCAAATCACTTTGCCGTTCTTGGGAGACTCGCTGATGGTGAAAATCGTGGTGTGCGCCTCGGCCGCCGAGTTGTCCACGGTGATGCCGCCGGAGAGCTCCTGTTGCTGTTTTTTCGGATCGTTGGTGGTCAAATCCGGCGAGATGCGCTCCCAGCTCTGGCCCTGGTTGCGCGTGCGGAACAGGTATTGGGCGCCGGTGTACACCGTGTCCTTCCTGTTGGGGCTCAGGTGAATCGGGGTGTTCCAGTTGAAGCGCAGCTTCTCCCCGTAGCCGGCCTTGGGCTGAATGTCCCGCGCCGCGCGGGTTCGCCGATTGATGTGAGAGATGAACCCCCCTTGGGTTTCGGCGTAAATGTAGTCGGGATCGCTGGGATCGGCAAAGACCCAAAAGCCGTCGCCACCCAACATCGCCTCCCAGCGGGAGTTGGTGATCCCGCCGGGATAATCCGAGTCCCCGACCCAGCTGGTGTTGTCCTGCAACCCGCCGTAGACCTGGTAGGGATCCTGGTCGTCCACGCTCACGTGGTAGAACTGGGACAGGGGCAGGTTCATCGCCAGGGCCCACTTGCTGCCCCCGTCCCGGGAGATCCAAATTCCCGCGTCGTCCCCGCCGATGATGTGTTTGGGATTGGCTGGATTGATCCACACGTCGTGCCAGTCCCCGTGGGCACCGCCATTGGCGCTGCTGAAGCTCTTGCCCCCATCGTCGCTGACGATCAACGCCAGGTTGGGTTTGAATATCCGCTCGGGATTGGTCGGATCGACGATCAGCTTGGCAAAGTAAAACGGCCGCCAGACCATCCACTGGCTCTTGTCCCGTTTCTCCCAGGTCTTGCCGCTGTTGTCCGAGCGATAGAGTGCCGAATCCACCCCTTCGATGAACGCGTAAACCACCTTGGGCGTCGACGGGGCGAACACCACTTCGATGCGACCGTAGGGTTTGGGGGGCAGGCCGCGTTTGCCCGCCTTGAGCTCCTTCCAGGTCTTGCCCCCGTTGAGGGAGCGATACAGTCCGCTGCCGCTCTTGGCCTTGGGCCCTTCCCCGCCGGAGCGGAAGGTCCAGCCCTTGCGCCGAAAATCCCACATTCCGGCGTACATCACGTGGGGATATCCCGGCGCCATGGTGAGCCCGGAACACCCGGTGGAGAGGTTCTTGCCCTTGAGAATCTTCTTCCACGATTTGCCGCCATCAGAGGTTTTGAACACCCCTCGCTCGCTGGAGTCGCTCCACAGCTTGCCCGGTACGCAGGCGTAGACCGTGTTGCTGTCCTTGGGGTGCACCAGAATTTTGACGATGCGCTCCGAATAGCGCAACCCCATATGGGTCCAGGACTGGCCCCCGTCGGTGGACTTATAAATTCCGTCGCCGTAGGAGACCGAGTTGCGGGTCCAGGGCTCGCCGGTGCCGATCCAAATCGTCTCGTGATTTTTGGGATCAATCGTCACCGCGCCGATCGACTGCACGGGCTGCTTGTCGAAGACCGGCTCGAACGTCGTGCCGTCGTCCTCGGATCGCCACACCCCGCCGCTGGCGGAAGCGACGTAAATCAATGTTTTACCATCCACCACCCGCGCGTCGAGCGCCGAGATGCGACCACTCATCCGCGCCGGACCGATCGCCCGCGCCCCGAGCCCTGAGATCACCCCGCCGTCGAACCGCACCGACTTGGCCGGCGGTTCGGCCCAGGCGGATTGGTTGGCCGTGGTACCCGCCCAGCCAATCAACAACGCTGTCAGAAATAGTATCGTTCTCATGGTCAGCCTCCTCCCTAGTTGGCCGTCTTGGCCCGACCGGCCGGAAATGTAAACAGCGCGTCATCCAATTTGACATTGGCCTCGGCCTTGGTGATTTCTATTTTTTGCGTCTTCGGTGCGTTCTTCGGGCCGATCTCGATCGAGAACGGCACATAGACACCATCGATCAACTCGTAGTTGCCCAGATCGGTCTCCTGGATCACCTTGACCCCGCGCACCATCATCTGATCGACGATGCGAATCTCGAGAAAGTAATCCGGATCGAAATAGACAATCCGGGTGTCCCCGTTTTTCAGCTTGACCTCGAGCTTGTGCGCGTCGGTGCCGTCCATGTCTTCGGTACCCAGGTAGCGCACCTTGTGCCCCTTGGCTTTGTAGTCGATCCAGGAGCCGTCCATGTCCGCGCCCACTTCGAGTCCCTTGACGTTGTCCGCTGACATTTTCTCCGGATCCCGCCGACCAAAGAACGGCTGCACCTGCCAGCCCACTTTGCCGTCATAAGCCGTAATCGCCGTCATCCCCTGCAGGGATGCTTCGGTGCGCAGCTTCCCGTGGCGCTTGGTCATCGAGGTGAAGTTCAGCTCCACCGAGAACCCGTGACCGGCAAACAGCATCGTGCCGGCAGTGCGCAGGGACCGAATCGCCTTCATTTTTTTCATTCCCCCTTTGGCGGCGATGTTTTTGGCGATCAACTCATCTGCAGTGAGCGCGTGGGCTGTTCCCGCCCCGCACCACAACAGGACCAATAGCAGTCCGATTGCTTTTTTCATGGTAACCTCCCGAATTAAAGATGGCACGATGCTATCGGCCCCCCCTTTCCCGGTCAAGGGCCGAGACATCGCTCAACAGCGTCGTTATTGTATAGCGCGATGGAGGACAAACGGCGACTCGGAACTCCTTCTGTACAATGGCATCGATCGCTTTAGACTTGACACCGGCGCGCTTGGGGGAAACCTTAAAAGCAATCCGATCACGATGAAAACGAAGGGAAACCATATGCAACGTATTCGAAAAGGGCTTATCCCTCTGATAGCAGGAGCAGTGATGATCATGAGCTGTAGCACCCCATCCGCGACCGCGCCGCCCCCATCGGCACCACCGACGCCCACCGGCCTCACCCCGCCCGTGGCGGCCGTTCGACCCACCGAGCTCGAGCAGTCCGGTCAGGTACGGGTGGACAACTACTACTGGTTGAGGGAACGGGAAACCCCCGAGGTGATGGACTACCTGAATGCGGAGAACGCCTACACCGACGGGGTGATGGCACCGCTCGAACCGCTGGAGACGAAAATTTTCGAAGAGATCAAGAACCGCATCAAACAGGATGACGCAACGGTCCCCTATCGCTTAAAGGATTACTTCTACTACACCCGTTTCGAGGAGGGAAAACAGTATCCCATTCACTGTCGCAAGAAGGGGTCGCTGACCGCCGCCGAAGAGGTGATGGTCGATGTCAACGCGTTGGCCGAGGGGCACGAATTCTTCAGGCTCAGGCAGTACGGGGTCAGCCCCAATCAGGATCTGCTGGCCTACCCGTTCGACGACAAGGGGCGGCGGATTTTCACCATCCGGATCAAGAACCTGACCACCGGCGAGTTGCTCCCCGATGAGATTCCCCAGGTGACGGGCAACATGGCCTGGGCCGACGACAACCAAACCCTGTTCTACAGCAAGCAGGATCCGACCACCCTGCGTTGGGATCGGGTCTACCGGCACAAGCTGGGCACCGATGTCAACAGCGATGTGTTGGTGTACGAAGAGAAAGACGAGACCTTTTCAATCTATCTCACCAAGACCAAGTCGCGTAAATACATCATCATCGCTGCCAAACAGACCTTGAGCACCGAGATGCGCTACCTGGATGCCGCTACGCCGACAGGGGAATTTCAAATCTTTCTACCCCGGGAGGAGAAACACGAGTACACCATCGATCATCTGGGGGATCACTTCTACATTCGCACCAACTATTTGGCGCAAAACTTCCGCTTGATGAAGACACCGGTCGGCAAAACCGACAAAGCGAATTGGCAGGATCTGATCCCCCATCGGGAGGACGTGCTGGTCGAGTCGGCCGAGCTGT
Organism: Myxococcota bacterium; assembly: GCA_028278265.1. Classification (GTDB taxonomy): domain Bacteria; phylum Myxococcota_A; class Polyangia; order JAAYKL01; family JAAYKL01; genus JANQET01. The sequence goes on along the minus strand of JANQET010000134.1, from coordinate 3,610 downwards.
TCGACGACTACCTGGTGGTCTCCGAGCGTCAAGCGGGGTTGATTCGCATGCGCATCAAACCGTGGTCAGGGGGAGAAGAACACTACCTGGATTTCGGCGAACCGGCCTATGTGGCCTATTTCGGTGACAACCTACAAGCCGATACGACCACCCTGCGCTTCGAGTACGCCTCGATGACCACGCCGGATTCGGTCTACGACTACGACATGAAGACCCGTCAAAAAACGCTCCTCAAGCGCGAAGAGGTGCTCGGCGGTTTCGATCAAACCCAATATGTGACCGAACGGCTGCACGCTCCGGCAGCCGACGGGGCGAAGGTGCCGATCTCGCTGGTCTATCGCAAGGGATTGGTCAGGGACGGCAGCAACCCCCTGTTGCTCTACGGGTACGGTTCGTACGGCTACACCGTCGATGCGGATTTCTCTTCCTCCCGCCTCTCCCTGCTCGACCGGGGATTCGTCTACGCCATTGCCCACGTTCGCGGGAGTGAAACCCTGGGACGACAGTGGTACGAAGATGGCAAGCTGCTCAAAAAGAAGAACACCTTCACCGATTTCATCGCCTGTGGGGAGTACCTCGTCAAAGAGAAGTTCACCGCTCCTGATCGCTTGTTCGCCAGGGGGGGCAGCGCGGGCGGCCTATTGATGGGCGCGGTGGTCAACATGCGGCCCGACCTGTTCAACGGTGTCATCGCCGATGTGCCGTTCGTCGACGTGGTGACCACGATGCTCGACGACAGTATCCCGTTGACCACCAGCGAATTCGACGAATGGGGCCATCCCAAAATCAAAGAGTACTACGATTACCTTCTGTCCTTTTCACCTTACGACAATGTCGAAGCTAAGGACTATCCCAACCTGCTGGTGATCACCGGTCTGCACGACTCCCAGGTTCAATACTGGGAACCGGCCAAGTGGGTGGCCAAGCTGAGGGCGATGAAGACGGACGACAACCTGCTGTTGTTCAAGACCTACATGGCGGCCGGACACGGAGGTAAATCGGGGCGTTTCAACCGATACAAATCGCAGGCCTTTTGGTACGCGTTCCTGCTCAAGTTGAGCGGCATCACCGAGTAGCCAAAGGAAGCGGACGACGGTGCGCGACGCCAGAACCAAATGGAACGACAAGTACCGCCTCCGCGAGGGGGATACCCGGGTCGATCCGTTTCTCATCGACAACGCCCATCAGCTGAACCGGGGCTCGGCGCTCGACCTGGCCTGCGGCTTGGGTCAGAACAGCTTCTATCTGGCCGACAAGGGATGGAAGGTGACCAGCGTGGACATCTCCGATGAAGCGGTGCGCACGATTCGCGATCGGGCCCGGGAAGAGCGCTCCCGCGTTACGCCGCTGCAAATCGACCTGGAGGATCCCGGTCTCGACTACACCCAATCCCTGGGCCGTTTCGACAACCTGCTGATCTTCAACTACAAGCCGAACGACGCACTGTGGCAGGTGCTCCCGACCCTGCTCCATCCCGGCGGGGTGTTGATGTACTGCACCTTCAACACCAAACACCACCGGCATTGCGGTTTTCCCGAACGGTTTTGTCTGCTCACGGGTGAGCACACCTCCCCCCCGTCAGCATTGGAGCTGCTGTACTACGAAGACATTTTTCAGGACGACCAGTATCGCGATGGATACGTATTCAGGCGGCTAGAGGTCGTGCAATCCGGCGACGGTCACCTTGGACCGCTCGAGCAGAGCGGCGACGGTTGATTTCTGTGCAGCGGCGACCCGGGCGCAGACCCCGCAATCAGAGCTCAGATGACGGGGCACGGGGATCAGTTTACAGGGGATGTCCGCCTTCTTCAGCACCATTTCGGCGTGAAAGGCGTGATTGCTGGTGTGAAAGAGAACGACGGTGTACGGTTCGGTGGTCATCGGGCGCTCCGGGCCAAGGCGTCGATTCCTTTGAGGGCGGCGCTCAGCTGGTCGGTTGTCGTGAATATCCCAGGGGACAAACGAACCGTGCCGTGGGGAAATGTACCGATGGTGCGGTGGGCCACCGGGGCGCAGTGCAAGCCCACCCGGCAAAGCACGTCGTGCTCGGTGTCCAACCGGTAGCCGGCCTCTGAGGGAGACAAGTTTTCAAACGTTATCGACACGGTACCTGCAGATGGTACGCCTTTGCCCAGCGCCAGGTAGCGCACCCCTTCGATCTGATCCAATCCCCGGCAGAGAAACGATCTGAGCTGTTGATGGTGTTCGGCGATCGTCTCGACTCGGCGATCGAGAATCCACCGCACTGCTGCGGCCAACCCGGCCAGGCCCACTGCGTTGACCGTGCCGCTCTCGAACACATCGGGGAGGAACTCCGGTTGCCGCTCCAGATCCGAGCGACTGCCGGTCCCCCCGCGCTTGAGGGGTTCGAACGAGGCGAGCTCGACCCGCTCGCCGACCACCAGCCCACCGGTCCCGGTGGGGCCGAGCAGGGACTTGTGTCCGGTAAAGGCGAGCAAATCGATACAGAGGGCGTTCATGTCGATCGGGATCGCACCGGCGGTCGCTGCGGCGTCCACTAGAAACAGCAGCTCCCGATCCCGGCAGAGCCGGCCGACCCGAGCCACCGGGAGCACAGCACCGGTGACATTGGAGGCGTGGGTCAAGACCACCAGCTTGGTTCGAGAGTCAATAGCCGCTTCGAGCGCTTCCAGATCGAGCTCGCCCGACGGGGAACAGGGCACCACCGACAGAGCCACCCCGCGGCTCTCCAGCGCGCGCAGAGGCCGCATCACCGAGTTGTGCTCCATCGCGCTGGTGATCACGTGATCCCCCGCTCGGAGCAGGCCCAACAGGGCCAGGTTCAGCGCCTCGGTACCGTTGGGACCAAAGGCGATGCGCAAGGGATCGGACACCCCGAAAATATCGGCGATGGCCTGGCGCGCTTCAGCCACAATCCGGCCGGCGGCGATCGACATCCGATGGCCGGCGCGCCCCGGATTGCCACCCGCCTCGTCAATACAGCGGATCATGGCAGCGGTGACCACCTCCGGCTTGGGCCAGGAGGTGGCGGCGTTGTCGAGGTAGATCGGACGAGCAGCGCTCATCGAGTCGAGGACTCTTTTCTGATGCGCAGGACAAAGGTGCCCTTCTCTTCGCAAACCTCCACTTCACACCCCATCGATCGCACGGCGCGGCCCACATTCTCCCGGGCGGTCACGGTGTCGGCCAGCACCTCGATGGTCTCTTCATCATCCAGCTGCTCCACTGCAGCCCGCGCCCTGAGCACCGGTTCGGGACAGGAAAGCCCGCAGGTATCTATTCGTATCATCGCAACTCGCTCCTTCTACTCCGCGCTGAATTTTTCACGCATCGCAAATCCGATGATCAGGCAAAAAATCAGTCCTGCGATCACCGCCACCTGGCCGTTGACACCGGGACCACCGACCTGCACCGCCGCGTCGACCAGTTTATCCGGTTTGGCCGCCAAGGCGAAGTTGTGCGCCAATCCGCCACCGACGATCATGCCGATAACAAACACCGCAGCGTCACCATCCCCTTCGCCGCTCAAGAACAGCTGGCGCCCCGGACAGGCTCCGCCAAAGGCAAAGCACCAACCGGCGAGTACCATGCCCAAGATGTTCCACACCGTGGCACTGTGGGCGACGGG
>JANQET010000095.1 GCA_028278265.1 Myxococcota bacterium | reverse complement strand
GGCGGATCGAGGGCGGATGGGGGCTCCCCCGGGAGGATGGAGGACCGTCGCGTGCTGTCCGGGTCAGGGAGCAGGGTGGCCTCGAAGAGCGCCCGGGTGTAGGGATGGCGGGGATGGCGAAAGAGGAGATCCGTCGGCGCCCGTTCAACGATTTGCCCCAGGTACATCACGTTGATTTGACTCGAGAGAAAACGGGCCACCTCGAGATCGTGCACGATTAGCAGCAGTGCGACCCCTAACTCGCGACGGAGGTCGTCGAGCAGGGAGACGATGTGGGATCGGCTCGACAGGTCGAGGGCAGAGACCGGTTCGTCAGCGACGATGAAGCGGGGTTCCACGGCCAACGCCCGGGCGATGGCCAGCCGCTGCCGTTCACCACCGGAGAACTCCTTGGGATAGCGGTCGAGGGTGGAGAGGGGCAGGCCGACCATGCTGAGCAGGGCGGCGAGATGGGCCCGCTGCATGCGGGACGACTGTCTTTTGCGATTGGCGCGAATCGCTTCTTTCAGGGTGTCCCGCACAGTGAACCTGGGGTTGAGGCTGGAGGCCGGGTCCTGAAAAATGATCTGCATCCGGCGTCGTTTTCGCCTCAGCGGTCGGCCGCGGAGGGCGGTGATGTCTTCCCCGTCGAAGCGAATCGTCCCTGCGGTGGGGGTTTCCAGGCGAATCAGCAGGCGCCCCAAGGCCGATTTTCCCGCACCCGATTCCCCGATCAATCCGACAATTTCGCCGCGGGCGATGCTGATCGATGCCCGATCCACCGCCTTGACCCAACGGCGTCCCACAGTGCCGTGCAGGCCGGGCTTGACCGGAAACACCTTGCTCACTTCGTCGGCCTCGACGAGCGGTTTGTCCTGGGACGTATCAGTCATTTTGGAGATCCCATCGGAAACACCTCACCTGGCGTTGATCGGGGCGGGAGATTAGCGCGGGGTGGCCCTGTTGGCAGCGGGGGTAGATGTTGGGGCACAGGGCGGCAAACGGACATCTCGAGAGCGTTGTGGTCAGACTCGAGGCCTGGTCGCCGGCGACCGAGCGGCGGGTACCGGATTGTTCGTCATGGCTGAACGGATGAACGTCGACCAACGCTTTGGTGTACGGGTGAAGCGGATCCTTGAGGATTTGGCGCACGGTGCCGGTCTCGATCACCTGCCCGGCGTGGAGCACCACCACCCGTTTGGCCAGCGCGGCGACGATACCCAGGTTGTGCGTGATCAACAGCACGCTCATGCCCAGATCGCCGATCAGGCGGGAGAGCAGGTCGATGATTTGAGCCTGTACCGTGGCGTCCAGCGCTGAAGTGGGTTCATCGGCCAGCAGCAGATCGGGACGGCACATCAGGGCCATCGCGATCATCACCCGCTGACGAATCCCACCGGACAATTGATGGGGATAGGAGCGGTATCGCCGCCGCGGATCGGGGATGCCGACCATCTCCATCAACATCAACACCTGTTGGCGAGCGGCGCGGGCGCCCAGTTTTTGATGGTGCATCAACACCTCGGCGATTTGCGGGCCAATCGGGAGAAGCGGATTCAACGAGGTGCCCGGCTCCTGGAAGATCATCGAGATGCGATTGCCCCGCAAGGTGTTGAGCCGCCGTTCGTCGACGGTGAGCAGATCCTCCCCTTTGAAGGAGACACTCCCCGAGACGACGCGAGCCGGAGGGTGCGGCAGCAATCCCAATATGGCCAGCGCGATGAGGGTTTTGCCCGAGCCCGATTCCCCCACCAGGGCCACTGTCTCGCCGGCGGCGATGTCGAGATCGAGCTCACAGACCGTGGGCCGGGGCTGGTCGTGCCCCTCGATCGCGATCGATAGATTTCGAATTGCCAGCATGGGTTCGCGCTTGTCCATCGAGTCATCGTACCACCGGGAGCGTCCGGATAAAAAGTGATAAAACGCGGCGGGTCGATTGCCCCTACTTCGACTTTTCGCCTACCATGCGCCGGTGATCGACCAGTTGAACATCTTCGGCTTTGCGCCCCCCAAGAGCAATGAGTCGGGCGCGTAGGGGTGGGTATTGGCGCCGGCTGTTGTTGCCCTTTGCGGTCAGCGCGGCGTTGGTGGCTTGGGTTGTCTGGGAAATCGATGATCCGGGGCAGCTGTGGAACGACCTGTGGCTCGCCTCTCCGCTTTTGTTGGCCGGTTGCGCGGTGCTGATTGCGGTGAGTTTTGTGTTCCGGGCCAAGCGCTGGCAGTGTCTGATCGGGCAACCGGTGGCCTTTGCCCATGTGTTCAGCTCGGTGATGATCGGCGCCGCGATCAACGGTGTGATTCCACGAGGCGGGGAGGTGGCCAAGGTGTTCCACCTCAATCGCTTCTCGGCCCTCCCGCCGGCCCTTCTGGCGGCCACGATAGTCGTCGAGCGCCTGCTCGATGTGCTGACCTTAATCGGTTTGCTGGCCTTTGCCGTGCTCCTCGGCGATGTCGAGATCGAGGAGCGATTTCCGGGGATCGTTCGGGCGGCGCCCGCCGTCATGGGAGTGGCGATTGCCGGAACAGTTTTTGTAGCGGCGATGGGGATCTTTCCCCGGCAGACCGAGCACTTGGTGAAGCGGCTGGTCCAGCGGCTGCCCGAACAGGTCGGACAAAGGCTCGGCCGTTTGTTGGGGCAGGGGTTGAACGGCGTCGCCTTTTTGCGCTCCGGCCCTCAGCTGGCGATGATGATCTGGACCAGCGCCGGGATTTGGCTCTGCCAATGGGTCGCCTTCGCCCTGGGACTCGCCGCTTATGGGCTGATGCCCCTCGTCGGGCTCAAGGGCAGCGCTGTCGGTTTCTCCATCACCGGCGCGAGCGTTTTCGTGCCCAGTGCCGGGGCGATCGGTGCGTTTCACAAACTGGGACACGATGTGTTGACCCTTTTTTATTCTGTCGAGCCGGCTCGAGCGCTGGCCGCGGTCACGGTGATTCACCTGATGATGTACTACTTCGTTCCGGTCGGTGTCGGCGTGTTGGCCTGGTTGGGGCAGGGGGTGTTCATCACCCGAATACGGGCGGATCAGGCGTCCGGCTCGGATTGACGCCGGCTCTTTTCGGCAAAAGCGACCAACTGTTTCTTGGTCTGCTCCTTGATGCGCTTGATGAAATCGCGCTTCAGCTCGTGGGGAATGAAGGCGGATTTGACCCCGTTCATCACCAGGTCGAGCAGATCCCGCGGACTGAGCTCGAAGTATTTGTGGGCCAGGACGTATTCGTCGGTCATCGTGGTGTTGGTGATTAAGCGGTTGTCGGTGTTGACCGTGACCCTGAGGCCCAAGTCGAGGTAGAACCGAAACGGGTGCTCCTCGAAATCGTTGACCGCGCAGGTCTGCACGTTGCTCGACAGGCACATCTCCAGGGGAACCCGATGGTCGTTGACGTAATTGAGCAGGTCGCCGTTTTCCCGCAGGCGAGTGCCGTGTCCGATGCGGTGGGCGCCGCAGTAATGCAGGGCCTGGTGGATCGAATCGGGCCCGTACGCCTCTCCCGCATGAATGGTGACGTTGACGTTGTTGGAGAGGATCAGCGAAAAGGCGGCCAGGTGATCCTTGGCCGGATAGTTGTACTCACTGCCCGCCAGGTCGAAGCCGACCACCCCGCGGTTCTTGAAGGCCACGGCCAACTCGGCCAGACGGAGGCTCACCGCCGGCGAAATATTGCGGATGCCGCAGACAATCACACCGGAACGAACGCCGAAATCCCGCTCCGCGTCGCGCAGCGCGCTGAGCACGGACTCCAAAATAGCGGCCAGTGAGAGTTTGCGCCGGGTGTGTAGAATCGGTGAGTAGCGGACCTCCATGTACCCGATGTTCTCCCGGGCAGCATCCTCGGCGAGCTCGTACGCGGAGCGGTAGAGGGAGTGGTCGGTCTGCAGCACCTTGAGTACCGTTTCGAATCCCTTGAGATATTCGTTGAGGGATTTGTAGCGCTGGCCCGGTCCGATCTTCTCCTGGAGTTGGTCGATGGTGGAAACACCGAGATCGATACCGTCACTCTCAGCCAGCTCCATGATTGTCTCCAGGCGCATCGACCCATCGAGGTGAACGTGGAGGTCGGTCTTGGCCAGACGGTGAAAGAAGTCCCGATCAAAGTCGAGGGGTTCGCTGGCAATGTCGTCGAACGAAATCGTCATGTATCCCTACTCGCTGAGCGCCATGTGGGCGATCACTTTGGCATCACCGATGATATTAGATATTTTAGCGCATTCATTGGGTCCGTGCATGGTTTCGTCCATCTTGGACCAGACCACACACGGCAGGTCGAGCCGGCGCAGTGCCGCCGCGACCGTGCCCCCGCCCACGCCGATCGGCTTGGCCTCGATGCCGTACACCTCCTTGATCGAATGGGTAATTCGGCGGACCACCGGCGCGTCCACCGGTGTGGCCGGTGCGGCGTCGTCCCGCTGTTCGAAGCTGAGCTCTACGGCCACGTTGAACTTGGCGGCGATTCGGTCGCTGATCTTGCGAATCTCGGCGGTCACCCGGTCGATGGACACGCTCGGCAAAATGCGGCAATCCAAAAAGAAGATATCCTCACCCGGAATCGTATTGACGTTGGGCACATTGGCCTCTTTCTTGGTCGGCTCGAAGGTGCTCGTCGGGGGGATGAAGATCGGATCTTCGTCGTTGAAAATCGTCTGGAGCTCATCCAGGGCCACGATCAGGTGGGCACCGGCGCGCAGGGCGTTGTTGCCCTTCTGCGGGATCGAGGCGTGGCATTGAGTGCCGGTGATTTTGAATTTGAGCCAGGCGATACCTTTTTCGGCGACTTCGACCTCGCTGCCGTCCGGCGAGCCCCCGTCGGGCACGAGAATGAGATCCCCCTGCTTGAACGGATTTTGGTGCTCCAGCACATAGGAGATGCCGTAGTCCGAGCCGCACTCCTCATCGGAGACGAAGAGCAGCGCCAGATCCCGCGCCGGGGTGGTCTTGGACTCGATGAGCGCCCGGGCCGCCATCACCCCTGCGACCAGACCCTGGTGATTGTCCTCCACGCCGCGACCGTACATCACGTCCCCGTCCACCTTCAACGCGTAGGGATCGCTGTTCCACTTGCTCAGATCCCCTGGGGGAACGATGTCCAGATGGGCCATGACCCACAGGGTATGATCCGATCGGGCCCCTCTTACCCGGGCGATCAGATTGGGGCGGGTACCGCCTGGCACGCGGTCGTCGGGCGCTTCAATCGAGGTGATGTCGGTGAAGCCGTGTCGTTCGAGGTAGGTTTTGAGAAACGCGCCTTTTTTCGCTTCACCGGTGTGCTCGGGTTTTTCATCGTAGGTCGGGCTCAGGGCCGGGATGGCCACCAGCTCCCGTTGAAGGGTGGTTATCTCCTCGCTGTAGCCGTCGATCTTCTGGAGTACATTCTTCATTTCCATCGGGGACCTCCTCTTGCGTCGCGCCGGACAGGTTTAAAAGCCTTTTAGATGGCATAATCGACCCAGTCAAAGATTGAAATTCTTTTTTAACGCTTGACACACCCCGACCCAGGCGGGATAAACGTCGTCCGAAACGCGGACCTCGGGCACTTGTTCGGGGGCCGAGCCAAAAATTGGATGCGCGGATGGCGGAACTTGGTAGACGCGCTAGGTTGAGGGCCTAGTGAGGGCAACCTCATGGGGGTTCGAGTCCCCCTCCGCGCACCATGCTTCATTAACACCTGTGAGCATGCCCAAAAGCGTGATCGAGCCTGTGTTGCTAATTCGCGTGGTCGCCATGTTGATGATCGTCGCAGTGGCGACACTTCCCGGCCAGGCGTCGGCCGCAGCTGAAACCCGGCCCCCCACAGGCAAGTCATCGCCTAACCATGCCCGATCCCGGCAGCAGGTGCGCTTCGTTCGTCCCTACCTGGGCAGCACTGTTCATTGCGACAACCTGTTTTCCGCGACATCGTTGAACAAGGGGTATGAGCTCACCCACAACCCGGTGTATCTGATGCGGTTGGGCCTGCGGCCGGTGTGGCGGGTCGCCCCTTCGCTGAGCCTGTTGCTGCGCATTCAGTTCGAAACGGAGCTGACCAACAGCGATTGGTCGACCAAACAGCACGAGGTCTTGTTCAAGGACCTACCGCTGGAGCTCAGATTTAGACATGGGATCGAAGTTAACGACGCGGTGCGGTTTCTCACCGGCCTGCGCGGCGGAGCGGTGTTTCCCACGTCGAAGATGTCCCGTTTCCTGACCCTGCGAACCGCATTTTTCGGTGGTGTACGGGCCGCGCTTCAGTTTCCCAAGGTGTTTCGAGGATTCATCTTGGGGGTTCGGCCCACTGTTACCCAGTACCTCCACGACTCGCGGGTGCCGGTGGGAGTGGGCCACTCCCTCGACAATGCAGGGGTGACCCACCCGGAGCAGATCGGCTCGCCCCACTATCAGTCACTGCTGCGCGGTCGCGGGGTGAACGTCAACTGGTCAATCGAGAACGCGCTCAATCTGAGCCTCATCCTGACCAAGCGGCTCACCTTTATTTTTGTCTATTCCCAGCTGTACGCGCGTCAATACGCCACAGCAGACAACCCGCACCTCGACCGGGAAAACTGCGCCTCCCTGCCCCTCGGCTGTGCCGAGTTCCAGGAATCCCAGTGGGATGAGAAGGGATTCTACGCCCACCGGTTCACCTATGACCTGAGCTACCACCTCCCGAGACCGATGCACCTGGTGACCCTGTACCTCGGGGCCCTCACTGAAGCCGGTCAGCTCGGACCGAGCGGCACGTTTCGAGATCCCTTTTTCAACCGCACGACGATGATCACTTTCGGGTTTCACCTGAACGTCGATGCGATGGTGTCCGCAGTACTCGAGGAAAAGTACAAAACCGATTACCGGTCCAGGCAAGAAGAAAAGCTGGACCACTTGCAACGGTAAAAGAAGTGTTGGCCTACCATGTCCGATGGGGTTGAACAGATTGAACGGGCGGGCTGGTTTCGCTGGATGACCGTGGGGGCGTTGAGTTATCTCAGTTGGATCGTCGCCAATCTTTGCATCCTCGCCCTATTCCCCTTGTTCGTCTGCGTCGATTTGTTGGGCGGTGCGGCCGGCCAGCGGCTGCTGAGGCGGTTTGTGGTCGGTTTTTTGCGGGGCTTCTTCATGCGGTACCTGCCGTTGATTGGGGTCTACCGCTTTGCCGAGCTCCCCCGAGACGATCAGCTCTCCGGGCTGCGCGCCTGTCTGTTGGTCGCCAATCACCGCTCCTGGCTCGACGCCCTGTTCATGATCTGTCTGGTGCCGGACGTGGTGTTGCCGGTCAATGCGTCGTACATGCGGGTACCCCTGATGGGTCGGATGATGCGCTGGCTGGGGTGTGTGCCCCTCGACCGGACGAGCCGAGTGTCTCTGGTTCAAGGGATTACCGAGATTCGGCGGGCTTTGGAACAGGGGGCGGTCGTCGTCGGATTCCCCGAAGGGCGGCGGACGCGGCGGCTGGAGATCAAGCCGTTTGCCGATGTGCTGTTTCGCCTGGCGATCGAGACCGAGTGCGCCATCGCGCCGGTGGTGCTCGCCGCCGATCTGCCCTATCTCACACCGGAGAAGGGAACCCTCTTGACCCCGCGCCCGGCGAATTGGACAATTCGGCTGCTCGGTGCGATAACCCCGGAGCGCGGTGAGCGGGGAGCAGATCTGGGGCGGCGCGTGCGCAGAGTGATGTCGCGTGAATTGAAGCAGCTATCGTTGTAGAACTCTTGAAGAGCGGGTAGGTCCGGTGGAGCGGCAACGAGGCGAGGAGCAATGAGCAGTAAAGCGATTATCGGTATCGAAGAGATCAAGGCCATTTTGCCCCATCGGCCCCCTTTTCTGTTTGTCGACGAGGTGGTGGAGTGTCAACCGGGCAAGCGGGTGCTGGCCCGACGGGAGCTCGGCGTCGATGAACCCCACTTCAAAGGACATTTTCCCGAACGGCCGATCATGCCGGGCGTATTGATCACCGAAGCGCTGGCCCAGACGGCCGGGTTGCTCATCGCACTGACCGCGATGGATCGGGGGGAGGAGGCCCGGGGCCGGATGTTTTACCTGGCCAAGGCCAACATGAAGTGGCTCGATCCGGCCCGTCCCGGCGAGGTCCTGTCGTTGGAGGCACGGTGGCAGCGCACCCTCGGTGATCTCGTCGCTTTCGACGTGCGGGCGTTTACCGCATCCCGGAGCCGCGACGTGGCCGCGGGCAGCCTGGTGTTGGCCCGCGTGGAGTGAGTGGAGACAGAATGGAAGACGTAAACAGCTCCGTTGTTGATTCACCGAGATGGTATGCGGTCCACGTGCGTTCGAATCAGGAGCGGACCACGGCGAGCTTTCTCAAGGATCGGGAGGTCGAGCTCTTCTTGCCCACCTACCGCATGAGATCGAAACGGCGGGATCGACAGGTCACCCTGACCAAACCCCTGTTTACCGGATATCTGTTCGTCCATTTGAGTCTGCAGTCACCGAGCAGGGTGGAGGTGAACAAGGCTCCAGGGACGGTGCGCATCGTGGGGTTCGGCGATCGGCCCACACCGATTCCGGAGGAGACCATCGATAGCCTGATGATTTTGGTGGGCAAAGGAGAGGATCGGGTTCGTCCTCACCCCTTGGTCAAGACCGGACGAGAGGTGGTGGTCGTCGACGGCCCCTTTGCCGGCGCACGAGGGGTGCTCCACCAAAAGGATATTCAAAAGAGTCAACTCGTTGTTGAAATTCAATTTCTCGGCCGAGCGGTGAGCGTGCCGGTGACCATGGATCAAGTCCAACCGGTGCTGTGAGCTAATCTAGTCCCCATCCCTAAATGGCTACTTTGTGACCGGCCGTGATGCACGCCATCTGCACCCTACAAGATGCAGTGTGCGTGCCCGAAGGCACGTACCAAATCTTGTAGGGTGCAGATGGCGTGCATCACGGCCGGTCA
>JANQET010000092.1 GCA_028278265.1 Myxococcota bacterium | reverse complement strand
GGCGGGACGTTCACCTTCGCCCCCACTGCAGGCTACTTCATCATCGACAACCTGGAGCTGCTCGCAGGTCTCGGCTTTGTCATCCCATTTGGCGATGCGAATTTTGGGGGCAAGAATATCTTCTTCGATGTCGGTGCACGGTACTTCCTGCTGCAGTTCTCCATCTTCAACCTTTACGTGGGAGGCTCCATGGGGCTCAACTTCTGGATCGCCGACACTGTCGATGATTCCGGAGACGAAACCACACAGACCCTCCCCAGCTTCGTGCTGTCGGTTCCCGCGGGATTGATGATGGCGATCAACAAGCATATCGCCATCGACCTGGGCATGCGCCTCAATTTCAATATCGGCTTCGGCGACTACAAAGACAACTTCACAATGGCGATCCCAATCGGCTACTTCGGCGTTCAGGGATTTTTCGAGCTGTTCTAACCGGCTCTGCCCAACCCCCCTTTAAAAACCCACACTCAAAGCGATGCCGTTTCTCGACGGCCGAAGCGCGAAGCTCACCTTGTTCGACAAAACGTTGGGACCATCCAATAAAAACAGCGGCAGCATCACCCCTACGGCAGTGCCCAACAACCCACCGGTGATCACATCGGCCCAATGGTGTTCCCCGCCGGCCACCCGCAGATAACCGACCCAACCGGTGACACCGGCGGCAACGAGATAGTCCAGCACGCCCCACAGCCAAACCCGCCGGCGATCTCCCGGGTTGAAGTGATGAAGATGCATCACGTGCACCGTCGCCGCCGAAAACAGGGCCGCCGCGGTCATCGAGGTGTGCCCCGAGGGGAAGGAGAGATAAACCCGGTTCTCCCGTTGATCGGAGATGATTTCTGCCGCCTTGACCCGAGTGATCGTTCCCCGCTCTATCGCACCGTCGATCGCCTCCGCGGTGATCCAAGCGATGGGCCTGGGCTGTCTGAAGGTCCATTTGAGGGTATCGGTCAAGGAGAAGGTGTAGACAACGCTCAAGGCAACCGCGAGCAGCTGCCGGTACCCGCTGAACAGACCAACGATGGTGCCGCCGGCCAGTGCACCGGCGAAGACGATATCAGAGCTCCGCCTCGACCGTTCAGCACCGAGCGCCAGATACCGCTGGCCGGGATCGGCATACCAGAATCGCGTGCCCGCTGCCGTGGGGCAAGCCATCTTCGGGTCGAGATGACATCTCTCCGGGAGATCACTGCGACCTTCACGCCTTTCGAACAGATCGTATAGGCTGAACGGCAGCGCCCACGCCACCCCAACCGTCGCAACGGCAGTGGTGATATTCCACACGCCCTCACCTTGGAAACAGAGCGTTGCGCCCGGCTGACACGCCAGAGAAAAGGGATCATCGGGCCATCGATCAAATTGCCCACCAGCGTCGGCCTCGCCGAGGGATGTCATCGAAAGGACGAGCACCAACAGCGCTCGATACATCACGCCACCGCTATATCACCGCACCGGGCTGGGGAATGGGAAAGGTCATAATAAACGTCGCGCCCTGGCCCACGCCGGCGCTCTCTACCTTAATCTCTCCGTCCATCTCGCGCATATAGTGGGCGCAGCTCTCCAAACCGAACCCGTGGCCGTTCACCTTGGTCGTGAATCCGTGTGAAAACACCTTGGGTAGATCTTCGTCGCTGATCCCGCAGCCGACGTCGGCCACCTTGACGCAGACATTCTCTTCGTCGCGATTGATCGAAATGATGATTTTCCTCTCGTCGGGAGCGGTATCGTTCATCGCTTCCCAGGCGTTTTTGAGCAGATTGATCATGATGTGGATGAGTTTGGTTTTCTGAATGCGGACCAACGGCACATCGTCGAAGTTCTTCTCCACGGCGATTCGACGCTGGGACAGGGAACTGCGGTGGATCGCCACCGCCGTATCGATCACATCTGAGGCGCTCAGGAACTCGGGGTGAAGCCCACCGACCGTCGCAGACTGCTGGGCCACGATGACCTGAATGATCGCGTCCACCATCTCCATCAGCCGCTTGGCGTCGCGCGCGACTTTGACGTTCAACTCCTCAAATGCCGTCTCAAAGGACAGATAGAACTCCAACAGCCGCTTTCCCTTGGGATCGTTGATGATGAAATCCTCGACGTTCTCCATATTGTCGCGGAGCAATTTGTTGGCCCGCGAAAACATTTCCACACTCTTGGACTCGGTCAGATTGACGATCGATTGGCCGGAGACGATGACACTGTTGAGCACATTGTTGACATTGTGCAACACCATCGCGGTCATCTCGGCCATACCGGCCTTGTGCGCGTTCTTAACCAGCTGGGACTGCATTGCCTTGAGCTCTCGGTTCCGTTCGGCAAGCGCTTTATGGGCGTGGGACAGATCCGCGTCCAGCCGCCCCTTCGACCGCACCAAATCGCGCCACTCGAGGCCCTGCTGGATCACCAGCTGCATGTCGTCGACGCTCCACGGTTTGTTGATGTACCGGTACACCTGCCCTTCGTTGATCGCCCGGACCGCCACTTCGACATCGGTATAGCCGGTGACGATGATGCGCACGATCTCCGGATAGAGCTCACACACCCGGGTCAGCAGCTCGACGCCGGTCATGCCGGGCATGCGCTGATCGGAAATGATCATGTCGATCGACTCGGCGGCCAACAGCTCGAGCGCCTGATCCCCGTTTCGCGCGGTCAGGATGGAATACTGTTCCTCGAGCAACACCCGCAACGGGATCAGCAGATCTTCCTCGTCATCCACTAGCAACAGAGTATTGGTCACTCTCAAGCTCCACCGATATAGCAGTATTCAGCGATAGAGACCCATCGCTGCACAAGAAAACATACCACGAGTTTCCCCGGCATCAATACGATGTTGACAATTGTGGTACTCGTTTGCAAGATTTTAGTTCGATTCCCGATAGTCAGCCTGTCCGACCGATGAGCCGGGCATCCTGAAGAGAGCAACCGAGCCGGCAGAAGGGGCGCAAATACGGGCAAATTTGTGCCGAGGAAAGTGAAAACGGGTTTGCGTTCCTGGCTGGCTCATGTACGGTTAGAATAATCTCGTTACAAAACATTCGGCATTTGAGGTGACAACAATGAGACAAGGGGAACGGCGCAGTCACGAACGAGTGGAGATCAAGATCCCGGTCCGTCTGTGGTTAAACGAAGAATATAATGGAAAACATATCGAATTCGAGGGATTTGCCACGCTTTTCGATCTCGCGATCGGCGGTGCCTTCATCCGCTCGGACTACCTGCTTCCCGTCGGTTTTCCGATCAACATCGACGCGATGTTGGAGGATGATGAAGTGCTGTCCTGTCGCAGTGAAATCGTTCACACGATCGACGAAGGGGAGTCCTACGAATCGGGCATGGGGGTGATGTTCACCCAGGTCGACGCCAGAAATCGCGAGCGTCTGCTGCGTTTCTTTGTCAGCGATCGGGTGCACGAGTTCTACTTCTCCCGGTTTTTGACCGAATTTCCCCACCTGGAGTCCAAGTTCTCCCTCAGTGAGGTGACGTTGATCCTCAACCTATGGGAGGACAAGGACAATCGACTGGCCACGCTGCACGAGGCAGTGAGCGATGAAGAACGCGAGATTCGCCGCAACGAAGAAATTCAAGCCACCCACCAACGGGCAAAATCGACCCGCCGCGTCGTGACCTAACCCGACCCACCGACACCAACAACGCTTTACTGTTTGAACCCGATAATGCTTTCCACCGCTTGAACGACGAGCTTTTTGAGGTCGTCCCGGTCGATTCTCGGCAGGGACATTTCATGTTGTCCGAAGAACTGCTCGCTCATCGTCGTCTCGAGGTGCGCCTTGTGGGGCTGCTGCTTAAAAAAATCCTTCACCGACCACCCCTGGTGCGGGTCCACCCGACGCAACGTTCGCCTCGCGCCGGCGGCAAGGTGAAACCCCTCGGGCAACAGCTCGTTGGCCATCTGGTGTAACTGATCGAACAACTCCCCTGTCGACGCCGGAGGTGAGGGCAGGAGATGCAACGTGCGTAGTCCGGTAGTCGGCGGCAGGACCAGCAATTTGGCCACCACCTCGGCCACCGCGCCGACTGGCGAGAGGTAGAACGGCGTGTGGGGATGTTTGATCGATAGGGCGTTCAGCTCCTCGGCCGACAACATCAAATGGACCAATGGACACAGACCGATGCCCTGCCCTACCAGCCATCCGGTGCGAATTACCGTAATGGGGAGTCTATCGTAGAATCGATTGAAAATTCGTTCGGCCCTAAATCGGTCCTCGCCGGCCGGGCCGCAGGCGTGCTGATCTTGATCCAGGTCGTGTTCAGTAAACGGACCGGACGAGAATCCGGCCACGTCGACGTGTGAGAGCACGATCATATGGGCAAGCCGCTCGGCCGCCAATCCGAGCTCGATCAGTTCTCGGGAGGCGCTGCGGGCCTTGCCGATCGTGGTGCCGTGTCCCGGTGCCGCCGGTGGCTCGAGATGGATGATCCCGGTGAGCTGATCGGCCAAGCGAAAGTACTCGTCTCCGCTGAGACCAAAATCGATCTTGCCGAGGTCGCCGGTGATGACAGACGCCTTTTTGTTCAGTCGTTTGGCCAAGGCCTGCGCCTGCCGTCGGTCCTTGTTCCTGGCGAGCAGAATGATTTGCACCGCGGTGTCGGCACTGAGCAGCTCAATTGTCCGGCTGGTCAACGCGTGCGGAAAACCGGTCACCAATACGGTTTCAGCCGTTGAGTTCATCAGACTCCAGTTCAAACCGTTGCCGTAGCTCGGTCAGCACCTCCAGCGTGGCTTGCCGGGTGGCGGTCAATGAACAATCCGTGTTGATCACATGGTCGGCCAGGGAAACCTTCTCTTCCAGAGGATATTGGGAGGCGATGCGCGCTGCCGCGGCTTCTTTGGTCAAGCCGTCCCGCTGGGTGAGACGACCGAGCTGGGTGGCCACCGAGCAGGAGGTGACCACCAGCGCATCGAGTCCCTTGTACACGCCGGTTTCGACCAACAGCGCCGCTTCGTAGATCGCCAATCGCTCACCGCGCTCGGCGATCATGTCAATGCCCTTCTTGGCCAATTTGGCGATCGCCGGATGGGTGATTTGTTCCAGCTTGGCCCGCTGCTCCGGATTGTCGAACACCTGGTTACCGAGTTCAGTCCGATCAATCCGTTTGTCCTTGTCCAGGATACCCTTGCCAAAAGCGTCGATCACCGGCTGGTAGGCTTCACCGTTCGGTTCGAGCACGAGGTGTCCCACACTGTCCGCGTCGATCACCGGCACGGCAGCTTCTCGCAGAAATTGAGCGATCGTGCTCTTACCCGAGGCGATGCCTCCGGTCAGACCGACCACAATGAGTCTCTTTTCCATCTATATCGCGCGTGGATTGCCGCCGAGGCGACATCATCCCCTCTATCGTCTACAGGCCGTCCTCGGTCGGTTCTTCCTCACCCTCGGACGGTTCGGCAAAACCCTGCCCGTCATCATAATCTGCAGCGCCCGGCATCTGTCGATCCGGCTCCATGTTGCGGGGCTGCAACCGTTTTTTGGTTCGATTCGACAGCCGATACGCGTTCCAGATATTGACCATCGGATCGTTGCCGTAGCCCCAGATGCCCTTCAGGCGATGAACGGTCTTGGGCTTGAAGCTGGTCTCCACTTTCTCCATGACGTACTTGAAAGTTCCATGACCGGAAATCTCTCTCGTGCGGCCCTGCATGTCTTCGGTCCATTGGGTCCAAGAGAAGTGGAGCAGGGAACCGTCAATTTTTCCTTCGAGTTTACCCGAGTGCTTTTCGTCCTCGTAGAGTCCGTGGACCACATCACCGCTAACTGTCAATTCGAGCCAACCGAAGTCCGACTGGTACACCCCGTCGAAATTGCCCCCCTCGGGCATCGGCCCTGAGGAAAGCGTCATCGCCTTTTGTGCGCCGCCGCAAGCCAGACCCAAGCCACACAAGAGGATAAGTGCTCCGATAAGAACGATTTTTTTCATGGTGCCCTCCTTTTTACGCTACGCGATCTCAGCGCATGTTAGCAGGGGTCCATAGACGAGGCAAGACGATCACCGAGCAGATCATCACTCTAGTTTCCCAGGGCGGATACCCACCGGACGAAATCCCCTTTCAACGACTCTTGGCCAGGTTGCGCAGGGCTCCGGGGGTTGACCGACTTCTGTAAATTACACTCGGGCCTGGTCGGCGCCATGAATACTGCTACACTAAAGTTTACAAACACTTATCTTATTAATAAGTTTATTTTTTCTAAAAAGTTCTTGTTGTTATGGAGTAGTTACTTGATGACTAGGTGAAGGTCTGCTAATGGAAAAGTACTCTGCTAAGGGCATGTATGCAGCACCGCCCAAAGTCGCAGTACTACAATGAGGGAGTATCGCTCATGGTCGAGCCTCAAATGATAATGTATGAAGAGGAATTCAACCAAATCCAAGCGGTATGCGACAAACTCGTCAGGGATGCCAACGCGGTCGTCGTGTTTATTGTCGACAAAAATGGACAGCTTATCGCCACGTCTGGAGAGTATAAGCACTTGGATACGACATCTTTGGCCTCTCTCACCGCTGGTAACATCGCGGCCACGGGCGGCATGGCAAAGCTGCTCAAGGAAAACGAATTCGCGACGCAATTTCACGAAGGTGAACGCCAAAACATACATATCCAAATCGTTGGTCAACGGGTTATTCTGGTTGTCATTTTCGATGATCGCTCTTCTCTGGGGCTTGTTCGCCTGAGGGTGCGCAAAGCCAACGCCGAGCTGGACAAGATATTCGAGTCGTTGCTGAAGAAGGTTCAGGAGCCTGGAGCGGGTTCTCCGTTCGCGGAAATCACCGATGATGATATCGACAATTTGTTTAACGATTAGGATTCACGGCTAATGTCGTTCGTCAATTATTCCTCTCGCGAGATAAATTGCAAAATTGTCTACTACGGTCCGGGTCTGTGCGGCAAGACGACCAATCTTCAGTACATCTATAATCGCACCAACCCCGATGCCAAGGGGAAGATGATTTCGCTGGCCACCGAAACCGAACGCACGCTGTTTTTCGACTTTCTGCCCCTCTCATTGGGCGAAATTCGGGGTTTCAAGACGCGCTTTCACCTCTACACCGTCCCCGGGCAGGTGTTTTACGACGCCTCTCGTAAGCTCATCCTCAAAGGGGTCGATGGCGTTGTCTTCGTGGCCGACTCTCAGATCGACAGAATCGAGGCGAACCTGGAATCCTTTGAAAACCTGCGCTACAACCTGATGGAGCAGGGGTATGATTTGGATCGGGTTCCATATGTCATTCAGTACAACAAGCGCGACTTACCCAACATCGCCTCGGTGGAAGAGTTGCGCTCTCTGCTCAACCCGGGCTCCATCCCCGATTTCGAGGCGGTGGCCACCACCGGCGAGGGGGTGTTCGATACCCTGAAATCGGTCGCCAAATTCGTGCTCACCGAGCTAAAACGCGGGGGCTAAGCGCCCGTCCCGGTACCGAGAAAATAGCGAAACTCCGCCCTAAGACTTGACCTTCATTGGGGACCACGTAAAACTGACTGAAACGAACCGACACCTTCAAAACACAAGGAGACGCATATGATTCGCCTGAATTCACTGTATATCTCGACCCTCGTTCTGGCATTCGGCTTGATGTCCGGTTGCGGTATTCCCGAGGAGCAATACAACGCCAAGCTGGCCGAGATCGACAAGCTCAGTCAGTCACTGGCCGAGATGACCAGCGCCCACAACAAGCTCAGTGAAGAGCTCCAGATGACCAGCGCCGAGAATCAGACGCTCGCTGACCGGTTGTCCGAGCTCGGCGAAAACGTGCAAAAGCTGCTCGGCGAAAAGGGGGAATTGGCCAGCAACCTCGCCGCGACTCGTGAACGGGAAGCCAGGCTGCGCAAAGAGCAGGAGGCCCAACGGGCGCGGATGGCCAAATACCGCCGGGTGATCGCCAAATTCAAGGAGCTGACCAGCTCGGGCAAGCTCAAGATTCGCATCGTTCGCGGCCTGATGGTGGTGGAGATGGCCTCAAACATTCTGTTCCCCTCGGGCAAGGCCACCCTACACGAAGAGGGAAAAGACGCCCTGGCTCAGCTGGCCAGCATCCTGATGACCATTCCGGATCGCCACTTTCAAATCGCCGGGCACACCGACAACGTTCCGATCCGCTCGGGTCGCTTCAAATCCAACTGGGAGCTCTCCACGGCACGAGCGGTGATCGTGGTGAAATTTTTGCAAGAGTCCGGTGTTGCGGCCGAACACCTCTCCGCCTCGGGCTACGCCGAGTACCAACCCGCTGCCGACAATGAGACGCCAGAAGGGAAAGCAGCCAATCGTCGCATCGAAATCGTGCTCGTGCCCAACCTCGATGAGCTGCCCGACCTGAGCAGCATCGAGGGTGAGCTGGGCAAGTAGGCCGTTCAACACCCATCGAACCCGTGCTCACCTCCTCACCGTCAGGCAGCTCCGTCTTTGGCCTCGATATTGGTTCGAATACATTCTCGCTCTGCGAAGTCGCCGGGAATGCAGGCCGGATCGAAGTGATTCAAGATTTCTCGATCGCGGCGCGGTTGTCCGAGGGGGCAACACCCGGGAGCGCGCTCAAGCCGGCCGCGGTCGCCCGCGCGCTGACGGTGCTCGAGCAGCTGGTGAATGAGTACCAGCTAAAGAGCAAACCGCTGCATGTGGTGGGCACTGCTGTTCTACGCATGGTGCAACAACCGGAGGTTTTTACCGAACCGGCCGCGGAAATCCTGGGCTGCCCCATCACCATCTTGACCGGTGAACAGGAAGCCGAAATGGTGAGCAGTGGCGCTGTGATTGGTCTGGCTAAGCCCGGCCCCTGGATCGTCGTCGATGTGGGAGGCCAGTCCACCGAGTTTCATTGGCGAGAGGCCAATCAACGCTCCCGCCCTCTCAGTCTGCCCCATGGCGTCGTGGGAACAACCGCCGCTTTCTTGTCCGGCGATCCCCCAACGATGGGCGAGATCCGGACTTTGCGCGAGCACTTTCGTTCGGTTCTCCACGAGCACTTGCCACCGGGGATTGAAGGTACCCTACTTTGCGTCGCCGGTACAGCGACCGCTCTCGGCTCCCTCGAGCTCGGTCACTTGGACTGGCAACCCCAACAGGTTCACGGGTCTCGAATCAGCCGGCAACGACTCGAATTTTGGCTCGAGCGCATGCTGGAGAGCAACTCTGCGGAGCGAACATCGCGCTACGGCATCGGTGCTCGCCGCGCCGACATCTTTCCCGCGGGATTGAGCATCTTGGCCGAAATACTGGATCATCTGGGTCGCGACGCCCTCACCGTTTCCGTCAACGGTCTGCGGGTCGGCGCGGCGCTGGCTCTACTCAACCAAAAGGACAGCTAAATGGAACTCGAACTCAAAGGGAAACGGGCCGTCGTCTGCGGGGCGAGCAAGGGCCTGGGGTACGCCACGGCCCAGGCACTGCTCGAGGAAGGGGCCACCGCGGTCATCGCCGCTCGAGACGAAACCCATCTCAACCGGGCGGCCGACACTCTCGCTGCTGAAGCCGGATGTCGCCCCATCACGGTTTCGGCGGACCTGACCCTGGCAGCGGATCGCCAACGGCTCGTCGACACTGCGATGGCCCAACTGGGGGGCATCGACATTCTGGTGGCGAACGCCGGTGGACCACCGCCGGGTCCGTTCGAAAGTCACCCGGCAGAGCATTGGCAATTGGCCATCGATTTGGCGCTCGGCTCCCTAACCCATTTGACCACTCTGGTCCTGCCGGGGATGAAGGAACAGCGATTCGGGCGTATCGTACAGATCGTCTCCATTGCCGGTTTGGAAGTGATCGACGGGTTGATCCTGTCCAACGCTTCCCGGCCCGCAGTGCTCGGTTTCGCCCGAGCCCTGGCGCGGGAGATCGGCCCTCACGGCGTGCTGATCAACAGCATCTGCCCGGGCATCTTCAAGACCGATCGCATGGAACAGTTGGCCCAGTCCCGGGCAGAGGCACAAGGAATCACGGTCGATCAGTATTTCGAATCGCTCGCCGCCGACATCCCGCTGGGCCGCATCGGCAATCCCAAGGAGCTGGGCGACCTGGCCGCCTTCTTGTGCTCTCCCCGAAACACCTACATCACCGGTGCCGCCATCCCAATAGAGGGAGGCAAGATGCGTCGACTGTACTGATTGGTGCGGTTTATTTCTTCTTGGACGATTGACGGGACTCCACCCGGTTGCGGCCGTTGCGCTTGGCCGCGTAGAGAAATTCGTCGGATACACGGATGAAATCCTCTGGTGTTCTCATCGAGGCATCGGCCACGGCAACGCCGATCGAGATGGTCACCGGCAGATCCAACCCGTCAAATTCGAAGTGGGCTTCGGCGACCAACAGGCGCAACCGTTCGGCCACCTCCAACGCTCCGGCGATGTGCATCTCCGGCATCAACAGGGCAAACTCTTCCCCGCCGTAGCGGCAGAACACATCCTCGTGCCGAATGCTCGACGAGATGAGCGCGGCGAGCTGGGAGAGCACCCGATCCCCGGCGAGATGGCCATTGTCGTCATTGACCCGCTTGAAGTGATCGATGTCCATCATCAGCAGGGAGAGGGGTCGGCCGTACCTGAAGTAGCGGTGCACCTCCCGCTCCAACTCCTCTTCGAAGTAACGCTTGTTGAACGCGCCGGTCAGTCCATCGGTGGTCTTCAGCCGATAAATCTCCTCATGGTAGGCGTGCTCGATGTTATCACCGCTCAGGTACTTGAAAATGCCGCGGCCGATCTTGATTCGGTCGCCGTCGCGCAGGGGCCTGGCCGACACGGTCGTCCCGTTGACATAGGTGCCGTTGGTCGAATCGAGATCCACGATTGTCACTCCGCTCTCCACCGGAATAACCCGGCAGTGCATTCGTGACACACTGTCATCATTGAGTTGAATATTGCTGTCCGGTGAGCGCCCGATCAACGTCGGTTCCTTCCCAATGGAGAACCGCCGCCCCAAGTACTCACCGTAAATCATCACTAGGTACGAAAGCTCCGATTGGCGTCCGGGAAATGTGAGGTTTTCGGTGTTTGTCACGGCCGTGACATCTCGAATCTCGTCGGACATTAGGCTCCTTTGGGCTTCGCTACTACTATAGCACTGTTATTGGAGATTTACTGCCCAATCAAACATTTCGCAAGCACCATTTCAGCATAACACACCTGTGCCTCGTCAGCACGTTTCGATTATCAACCTCCTGCTTTTTTTGCAATATCTACCATTTATACATAATTGAATTTTCGCAATTGATACTTTGAACTGATTTGCCGAACCGTGTAAAAGTACTTTTTCGACACCGGCCGAGGAGAATTACCGATGGAGATACTCGATGGAAAGAAGCTCGCCAAAAAGATCCGACAACAGGTCAAAGGAGAGGCCACACAGTTTGTCGAGCGTTGGGGCCGGCCCCCCTCGCTGCATGTCATTTTGGTCGGCGACGATCCGGCGAGTCACATCTATGTGCGCAACAAGGAACGCGCCTGCAAGAAAACCGGGGTGGCATCCCACCAGCACCTGCTGCCCCAAGAGACCGGGCAAGCCGAGCTTCTCCAGTTGATCAGAAAGCTGAACGCTGACAATGATGTCGACGCCATCCTCGTCCAAATGCCGTTACCAAAAGGTATCGATTCAGGCCTACTGTTGAGCGCCATTGCTCCGACAAAGGATGTGGATGGGTTTCATCCGATCAACTTGGGCAAGCTCTACGCCGGGCGAGCGGCCCTTCGCCCCTGCACGCCGTTGGCCTGCATGAGGCTCATCGAAGAGACCGGCGTCGAGCTACCGGGGAAGAACGCAGTCGTGGTGGGACGCTCGACCGTTGTCGGCAAACCGGTGGCCGCCCTGCTCCTGGAACAACACGCCACCGTGACGATCTGCCATTCCCGCACCAGAAACCTGGCCCATGTCATCGCCGAGGCCGATGTGCTCGTCGCGGCAGCGGGCAGCCCTGAATTGATCAAGGGTGAATGGTTGAAGCGGGATGCCATCGCCATCGACGTGGGCATCAATCGCCTCGAAGACGGCACGCTCACCGGTGACTTGGAGTTCGAAGCCGCGGCCGCCCGGGCTTCCTGGATCACTCCGGTCCCCGGCGGCGTGGGTCCGATGACCGTGGCAATGGTGGTCGCCAACACCCTCACCGCTGCCAACGCCCGCCTGACCGGATAGAACCGGCACAACCGCCCGTTAGAGAATGTACCACCGCCGCGGCGTGAAGATCTGTTCGTACAAATTCACTGCGAACGCATCGGTCATTCCGGCGACGAAATCCCGCACATCGTCCTCGGGCTCTCCATCGCGCAGTGCGGTCGGCCAATACTCGGCATAAAACCGATCGACATCGCCGGTGAAGTGTTCCCACAGACGCTCGAGCAACGCGCTCGCCTTGTGAAATTCCGCGTGAACCGACGGGTTGTAGTACACATTTTTGTAGAGAAACTTGCGCAGCTCGTCCAGCGCATCGGCGGATTCGGCGCTGATGTGAATGCGCTCGTGCTGATCGAGATCGGTGTGCTCGATGATGTCGGTCACCATGCGAGTCAGGCGGGCGGAGTGAGTAGCTCCCAACACCTCCTCGACGACGCTCGGCAACTCCGAACGGTGGAGGACTTTGGCCCGCAACGCGTCGTCCAGATCGTGGTTCACGTAGGCGATCACATCGGCCAAACGAACGATTTGACCTTCCAGTGTCTGGGCGAGTTGATCCATTCGAACGTCGAGTAGGGGGCCTGCCCCTTTGGAGTGCCGCACGATGCCGTCGCGCACCTCGAGGGTCAGATTCAAACCCTGTCCGCTGTTCTCCAACCGCTCGATCACCCTCAGGCTCTGCAGTTCATGCCGAAAACCGCCGGGAACCAAACGCTGCATCGCCCCCTCGCCGGCGTGGCCGAACGGGGTATGACCCAGATCGTGGCCCAGGGCGATCGCCTCGGCCAGATCCTCGTTCAACTCCAGCGACCGCGCCACGGTCCGGGCGATTTGACTGACCTCCTGACAGTGGGTCAAGCGGGTGCGGTAGTGATCCCCTTTGGGCCAGAGAAAGACCTGGGTCTTCCCCCGCAACCGGCGAAACGCTTTCGAGTGAACAATGCGGTGACAGTCCTGCTGAAATGCGGTGCGCACCGGACAAGGGGATTCAACCCGGTTGCGCCCGCGATGGTTGGCGGATTTCGCTGCACAGGGTCTCAACAATACCTGTTCTTTGGCCTCTATTTTTTCCCGGGGACAAGTCAACGCGACGCCTCACCCAAAAAGCGAATCACCCCATCATCGCTACCGACAACCAGTCGGCGACCGACAATTACCGCGGCAGTGGAGTCGACCTCCGAGGCCAAGTCCATTCGCCACAGCACCTCCCCGTTCACCGCGGCGATGCCGTAGAGAAAATGGTCGCGGGAGCCGACATAGAGCCGGTTCTCACTGTCCAGCATCGGTGATGAGCGCACCGGACCTGCGGTCTGGACCCGCCAGCTCAGTTTGCCGGTCGACGCGTCGAGGGCGTAGATGCCGCCGTCCATCGAGGTGGCAAAGAGTGCCCGCTCGTCAGTGGATAGGGCGATACCGGATTGTACTTTACCCTGGGTCCGGAATTTCCAGCGCAACTTGCCGTCGGCTCCCAACCGATAGATATACCCGTCATCCGAACCGAACACCACGTCGTTGGCTTTGAAGACCGCGGCCGGCCCTTGAATCGGTCCTCGGGTGTCGTAGCTCCACTGCACCGTGCCCTCGGGAGACACCACGTAGAGGCGGTGATCGTGACTACCGACCACCAGCATCCCGTCGGGGCGCATAGCCGGCGGGGCGCTGAGATGCCCCCCCAACCAAGCGGTGAACCGTCGATTGCCCTTGGGACCAATTGCGTACAGACCATCGCTGCCCACGTAGACCACTCCGTCCTCGCCGATCACCGGGGATGAATCCACGTCCTGCTTCATCGTGAACGTCCAGCGCAGATGGCCGTCAGTGCTGAACGACAGCAACGTGTTGTCGTCACAGCCGATGTACACCGCCCCGCTGAGACTGATCGCCGCTGTGGCGAAGATCGGCTCATCGCAGATGTAGCTCCACCGCAACGTGCCGTCGTCGCGCAGCGCGTTGAAAGTGCCGTCGACTGAGCCGATGTACACCGTGCCCTCCGGTCCGATGACCGGGGAGCCGAAGACTCTAGCCCCCGTGCGGAAACGCTTCAACTCTACCGGCTGGGTTCGCGGCCCGGGAATCGGCATGCGATGGGCACGCAGCGGCCCGCCGCCCATCATCGCAAACGGAACGCTCGGCTCCCCCAGAGGCGCAGCAGTATCCGCGTCTTTTTTATCGCCGCTGTCAGATCTGCTTTTCTTTGGTGTCGCAGTGGTCGACGGGGAGGACTGCTGACCCGTCGGCCGACAGGCCCACAACACCAACGATAGCACCAGAAATGCGGCAAGTGTTGGCCATCGCGGGTTCATCGGAAGGCACCATATCACGAACCATTGGAAAAAACGCTGATTTTCGTCTTCCCCATTCGGCCTGTTTTGAGGGTTTCGTCGGGAAACTATTTAAGAAATTTTGGCCACGGCAACGGTGAGCCGTGAAATATTGCGCGAGGCGGTATTGCGGTGTACGACACCCTTACTGGCGGCCTTGTCGAGTTGTTTGATCGCCAGTTTGAGCGCGGCTTGGGCCTCAGGAGCCTGTTTTTGCTCAACAGCCTGTTTGACCCGTTTGATGTAGGTTCTCATGGTCGAGCGGATGAGTCGATTGCGCGCCGTGCGCTTGACCGTTTGTCGAATTCTCTTTTTTGCCTGCTTGTGATTAGCCACGTTTCTTCCTCCATTCGCGACGACCGACACCGCTACCCTGAAGCGGGGCTAATGTCAAGTCCTATGAACGATTCATTTCGAGAAAGATTCTCCACGCTTAACCCTGTCAGCGGTTTGGATCGGTGCAGCTGGAGTAAGCCATAGGCGGAATCGATCATAACATTCTGAATTTATTAAAAAAACAAATCGCCAACACCCTGCCTTGCAGTGGGCAGGCCAAAGTAACTTATGCCCACTCTTTGAGAACTGCCGTGAATAGGGCTATCATGTCTAAATGGCTCACGCGGCGGATATGAAAATCGCGGTCCTGGACGCGGATGATCGGGATTTAAAATTCTTCAATCGAATCCTCAAGGGACGTGCCGCAGCGGTCTACCCGCTCTCCGATCCCGAACAATTGCTGCCCCTGCTCGAATCGGAACGACTCGGCGCAGTGGTCATCTCTTTGGACCTGCCCAACGAAACCGGCCTGGCGTTGGTCCACCACGTGGGGGCGCTCCACCCGGAGGTGATGATTCTGGTGACAGCGAGTCCAGCGGCGCTCGACGCGGTCTCCAGCGCCCGCGCCCTGGGTGCACAGGCCACGTTGTTCAAACCACTGGCCGGTGACGACGTATTATTGACCCTCGATCAAGCAGAGCACACCCGCGCCCAAACGATTGAGACCATTCCCCCCCCAAAACCAAAAAGTACCCCGTCGCGCCCCCTCTCCCTGCTGCGGCGAGGACAGGAGTTGCTGGCCTGTGAGCGAATCGACGAGTTGCTGTTGCGCTTGGTCGACATCGTCTACGAAGAGCTCGATGCGGAGGAGGTGGGCATCTGGATCAGCCAGTCGGGGAACTCCCCACTGCTCCTGCCCAAAGCCCGTCGCGGTGAAGGCAAACTGCAAAGCGACATGATCAGCCTGGATCAACACGAGCACGCCGCCCAATTGCGCCGACGCGCCCCGTTCACGATCAACGGTGAATCGAGCCAGCTGTGGGTGCCCCTGTGCACGGGGCAACGCTTCTTGGGGTTGCTCATCGTCGACCGCAAGCTCACGGGATCGAGAATCAACCAGGCAGAGGCGGTCTCCCTGGCCGAGATCATGTCCGACTTCTGCATCACCTCCCTGCACAACCTGAGACGGCTCGAGCTGCTCGAACAGACCGGTATCAAGGATCCCGAAACATCGGCCTACACCTTCACCTACTTTGCCGACTTCGCCGGACGCCAGCTGGAGACCTCGAAACGACACGCCCACCGGCTCTCGATCGCCACTCTGATTGTCGAGCAATGGAACGAACTGAGCGAGCGGTTCGAACCGACCCTGCTGAGCCGCCTCTCCTCACGTCTGGTCGAGGTGGTGCTCGATTGCATTCGCGACAGCGACATGATCGCCCGCATCGAGCGCAATGAGTACTGCCTGATTTTCCCCGAAACCGGCACCCTCGGCGCCCTTACCGCTCGCCGTCGCCTGATGGACACCCTGAGCCGCGATGCCTCGCTGAATGCCCTGGACAGCAAGACGCCGCTGGGCATCACCCTCGGCGTGGCGTCGTTCCCCAACGACGGTGAGGACCTGGCGCAGCTGATGCAAACCAGCCACCAGCGGGCGGCGATCCACCGCAAATCACCACTGGTGGCGCCGAAGTTGAAGCACATCGAGTTTTGGACCACTTTTGACGAGCTGCTCGGCGCGGAGGAGAATCACCCCCAGCGAGAATCGCTGCTCGGCTCCAACGGTACCGCTCCGGCACAAGACGATCCCCTGCGGGAGCTGAGCCATGTGCTGCTCACCGAAACCCGCGCCAGACACCTGACCAAATTGCTGCTCGATGAGCTTTGTCAACGCCGGGACCTACCCGGCATCTGCTATGTCCACGCCGGTTTGCTGGTCGACACAGAGCCGGTGGAAATCGTCAACACCAAAGCACTGGTCTACGTGTTCCGTCCCAAAGGGCTGTGGCCCAATATCCCCCCGGGTGCGGCCGATATTCAGATCGACGATGCACGATTGATGGACTCCCGCTTCATCCTCTTTTTGGGCGAAGCTCAGCGCTACGGCTTGATCGGCCGCGCGGTCGGCGACAACCTGGTTTGGGCGCTGCATTTCGCGGATATGACGATGGTCGATGAGCTGATCAACCGTCTCCAACAAAAGTACTACCTCCAGCACAGTGTGCTGTGAAGGACACCGAGGCTCCCCATGATCAACCCGCGCATCATCATCGCGACCAAGGACAACGAAGCGATCGACCGGCTCGAGCAAGCACTGGTGGTTCGAGGGTACGAGGTGGAGCGGGTGACCGACGGCTGGGCCGCGATCCGCACAGCGGTGGAACATCCTCCATTGATGGTGTTGGTGGAGATCGAGTCCTCCCTGCGCAAGGCGCGGACCTTCGGCGAGGTGCTCAAGCGCAACCCCCGCACGGCCGAGGTGTTGCTGTTTGTCGTCTCACCGCAGAACGCGCCCCATCAAATTCCCGCGTTTCTCGACGGCTGGGTGCGGTCCCCCTTCAACCCGGACGAGATCGCCGCCTATCTGATCCGCGTCATTTCCGATGCTCAACACAAGCTCTCCCGGCGGGATGACAGCGCCGATCTCAACGGCGATCTGAGCCAGGTCAGCGCGGTGGACTTGTTGCAGATGCTCTCGGTCAAATTGACCACCGGCACCCTGAAGCTCAATCTGCCCAACTGTGAAGGGGCGGTCTATCTGCGCGACGGGGACATCATCGATGCAGAATTGGGTAAAACCTCGGGGCTGAAGGCGCTCTACCGCATCGTCGGCGCCACTGAGGGATCGTTCGGCTTCAACTTGACCGACCCGGCCCGACCGACGCAGATCCGCGGACGCGTGGACAATCTGTTGATGGAAGGGGTGCGCCAGCAAGACGAGCTCATCCGCTTCTTGAAAGACGTGCTCAGCCTCGACGACTTGCTCGAATTCGTCGCCGAGGAGACCGATGAGGATCGCCCGGCGCTGGAGGTCGAGGTCGTCGGACTGATCCAACGCTTCGAGTGTTTCGGGGATGTGCTCGACTATGCCTCGGGCACTGATCTGGAGACCGCCAATGTGGTCTCAGATCTGATGGCCCGCGGCCAGGTCTACGCCGTGGGCACGAGAAACCGCACCAAATTCATTCCGCCGGAGATGACCGGTCGATTCTACCAGACCATCGATGCGCTGCGCCGACCCGGGATCACCGGACCGATGCGCTTGATCTGGCTCGTCCCGGATGAAAAGACGGCGACCCAGTTCAGCGCCGCACTGACCCTCAGCGTGGACGGCTATCTGATCCCCAAAAACGCCGAGGCCTACTTCCACAGCCTACCGATGAATCTCGGTCAGCTCGATATCGAGGAGGCCGCGGTCTTGGAGCTGCTCGCGCTGCCGTTCCACGCGGAGATGGCCCCCCTGTGGCGGCCGTTTCTTACAGCGGCGGTGGGGGTCGGGGTGCTGGCCCCGGATCTCCACACGGTAGAACGGGCCAAGCAGATTCGAACCCAGATGGCCAAGGCGGGTCTACCGGCCATTTACGCCACCCCCCACTCTATCGAGGGGGAACCACCCGGTCTGATTCGGGCGGATCCCTCAAACGCTCAAGGGGCATTCGACATTATTGCCGGCCTGATCGAGGAAGTATTGGCCTCGGGCGAGGCCAAGTGGAGTCAAAAAAACGGAACCAGCAGATAACTGCTGGCCCGTTTGCCCCAGTGGCCCATAAGCCGAGTTCTGTCCCCCGACACGGTCACCCGCGCCAGGGCGGTGACCATTCATCTAGGACGGCTGTTGCCAGCCGCCTCGTGCGGCCTACCCGGGAGCATTGAGCGGGCTACCCGCGCTGCCGATGGCAGACGCCCCCTGTTTGGCCTTGCTCCGGGTGGGGTTTGCCATGCGAGCCCCGTTACCGAGGCCCCGGTGCGCTCTTACCGCACCTTTTCACCCTTACCCCGGCGAACCGGGGCGGTATCTTTTCTGTGGCACTTTCCTTGGGGTCGCCCCCACCGGGCGTTACCCGGCACCCTGCCCTGCGGAGCTCGGACTTTCCTCCCGCAATGACGAAGTATCACTGCCGGCGATCACCCGGACCACTGGAACGGGGGTATTCTACATAAAAGTGACAAAGAAGGGAGGAATTTTTGATTTATTACGAGGAGTCACTCTGGTCGGTCTGAGGCTTGAACATCAACAGCCGATGGCAGGTGGGACACTGGTGAATCGTATCGCCCCGCTGCACCTCGATGTACATCTGCGGTGAGAGATCCATATTGCACCCCAAACAGTGGCCATCGACGACCTCGACCACCGCGCGCCCGAGGCGTTGGTGAATTCTCTCATAGAGCCGTCGGATTTTGTCCGGCACGCGTTCGGTCAGCCGCCGCCGTTCGGCCTCGTGCTGCTCGATCATGTTGTGGGCCTCGATCAGTCGGGCCTTGCCCTCTTCCTCACTCGCCTGGAGCTGTTTCTCGAGCTCGGCGAATTCGGCGGTGTGCGCTTTAATCGCCACACGATACTGTTCGGTCGCCTCCATGATTTTCAGGGTCTCTTCTTCACGTTCCTGGATCGTCTTGCGCAGCGCATCGATTTCGCGCTGTGCCGCCTTGTTCTCCTTCTCGTTTCGCGAGGCCATCAGCTTGCTCTTGGCTTTGGCCAGCAGCTCATTGTGAATCACGATCTCTTTCTCGCGACTCCCACGCCACTCCTCAGCCTCTTCCAGCCGGGTCTGCTCACGCTTGAGGAGCTCCCCCACGTGCGCCACGTCTTCACGCATCGCCTCGAGGTTCTTGGGGACCTCCGTCAACTCATCACGGTATTTTAGGAGTTTTAAATCCAGGGCCTGCAGTTCTTCTAAAGCAACGAGCTCTTCATGCAACGGAATATCCTTGGCCGGTTGTTGTAACACCTTCAATTCGTGGGCCCGCCCGGAATCGAACCGGGAACCGCCCGGTTATGAGCCGGGAGCTCTAACCTAGTTGAGCTACAGGCCCCAACTGGCGGCGCCAGTATAAGGGCGTGTCTTTTTCGATGCAAGAGGGTTTGTTTTTTGATAACCCGTATTGCGTGCTTTTTCGCTTGGAGGACCAGAACTTATGAAAATCGGGATCATCGGATTTGCCGGATCGGGCAAAACCACGCTGTTCAACGCCCTGACCGGCCAGGACGCACCGGTGGGCATCGGTAAAAACAAAATCAACCTGGGCACGATCAAGGTGCCTGACGCGCGACTGGACCGGCTCGCTGAAATCGATCAACCCCAGAAAACCACTTACATCGAGCTCGCCTTTGCCGACGTTCCCGGCGGGAGGGGCACCCGCAGCCTGGATCCCCAAACCCTCGGTCGCATTCGCGAGATGGACGCCCTGGTGCAAGTGATCCGCGGCTTCGACAACGGCGGGGAGCCCCCGGAACCGTCCGCCGAGTGTCTCTCCTTTGAGGAGGAGCTGATGCTCGCCGACATGCAAGTCATTGAAAAACGGATCGAGCGACTGCGTAAGGATCGCTCCGATCCCACCCAACTGGGCATCCTGGAGCGGTGCGCCGACCTGCTCAACCAGGATCAACCCCTGCGTGAGCTCGCGCTGTCCGCCGAAGAAAAGCTGTCGATCGCCGGGTTCGCTCTGCTCACCCTCAAACCCCTCCTGCTCGTGCTCAGTCTCCCCGAGGACAACTCCGCCCCGGTGGTGCCCGAGCCGCTCAGCCGACACGCCACCGATCGCGGTTTGGCGGTGATGCCCTTGTGCGGTCCGATCGAGGCGGAGATCGCGGCGCTGGGGCCCGATGATCAGCAGGCCTTTCTCGCCGATTTGGGGTTGGAGGAGCCGGCGGCGGCCCGGTTCATCAAGGCGGCGTTTTCCCTGTTGAATCTGATCACCTTTTTCACCCACGGGGAGGACGAATGCCGCGCCTGGTCGCTGCGCAGAGGCTCGACCGCGGTCGATGCTGCGGGGACGATCCATTCCGATCTGGCCCGCGGGTTCATCCGCGTCGAGGTGGTTCGCTTCGAGGATTTCAGCCGACTGGGCACCGAAGCCAAGTGTCGCGACTCGGGTGTCCTGCGCATCGAGGGCAAAAACTACGTCATCGAAGACGGGGATATTTGCCACATCCGGTTCAACGTATAACCCACCGCTCGAATCCCCCCATTAAATTAACGACAGGCGCGCCGTATCTAACAATAGGCGCGTGACGGAAAGGAACGTTCGACCGATGGAATTGAACGACGCTGTCAACCAAGTCCTCAGCCCCAAGAACGACACCAGTGCGGATCCGGATGAGCAGGCAGCCCTCAGCCTGGCAGCAAAAATCGCCTCGGTCGAGGGGCTGAGACCGTTCCCCGTGGTTGCCCAAAAGGTGATGGCCACTTTGAACGACCCCAACTACAAGGTTTCCACCATCGTGCGGTTGGTCAAAGAGGATCCCTCCCTGGCCACCAACGTCATGCGCTTGGCCAACTCCGCTTTCTTCTTTCGGGGCAAGGCGATCGACTCGATCAACAAGGCCATCGTCCGCTTGGGGCACTCGACGCTCAAGGAGGTGGTGTGCTCGGTGGCGATGATGGAGATGTTTCCCGATGTGAAAGGCATGGGGCAGTCGATCCGCGATCATCTCGCTGCCACAGCGGCGCTGGCCCAGGAGCTGGTTCGCGACTTGCTCCCGTCCTTTGTCGACGGTGCCTTTTTGTGCGGACTGGTCCACGATCTGGGCAAATTGCTCCTGATCGAATCAGGGGAGCTGTTGTACAAATCCGGCGATCCGATTGAACTGACCACCCCGGACCGGGCCCATGTAAAAGAGCACCGCGTGCTGGGTTACGATCACGGGGTCCTCGGCGGACAGATCCTCTGGAACTGGCGGTTTCCCGAACCGATTCCCCAGGTCGTGGCCTGGCACCACCATCCCGCGTTGGCCTACCAGCACAAGACAGTCGATTATCTCACGGCAATCCTGCGCATCGCCGACCACGTCGATTTCTACATCAAAGATGACTCGTTCGAATGCGAGCACTTTCTCGAGCAGTTCTCCGACAGCGACGACTTCGCCTTTGCCGGTGTCAGCGAAGAGTACATGTTCGAGAAATGGGCGAAATTGCGCGAGACCCGCGCCGAGTCACTCGCCCTGTTCAGCTGAGTCGACTACAGGACATTCAACGTACGCATGAGCGACCGCTCGTCCGAAACGTTGTGGACTTTGACCTCGGGATCGGGATGGTTCAACCGGATCAAGCCGCGCAGCACTTTCCCGGGTCCAATCTCGATAAAGTCGGTGACCCCGAGATCGATCAACTGCTGCATCACCCGATCGAACCTCACAGGGGCGACCAGTTGACTGACCAACACCTCTTTCACCTCGGCCGGATTGGCGCAGGGCCGGCCGTGGCGATTGAAGATCATCGATGCCGTCGGACGACGGAGCGCCAGATGTCCCAATGCCGAGCGAAACAGGGCCTGCGCCGGGCGCATGTGATCAGAGTGCCACGCACCACTGACCCGTAGGGACGTCACCTTCAGGTCGGGTTGCCGACGCAGGGCTGCGATGACCTCGTCGAGCAACAGCGTATCTCCGGAGAGGGTGGCCTGGGTCGGCCCGTTGACCGCAGCGACGGCCACTTGACCCCGCTGCTGAAACGGCTGCAGCAGGATCTCCAGATCATCGACCAGCCGCCCGGTCGCCGCAACCATGGAACCCGCTCGCTCTGCCGCGGCGTCGGCCATCGCCCGGCCCCGAATGACGGCCACATCCACCACTCCTCGCGGATCGGCCATCCCGCTGGCCGCCAGGGCCGGCAGCTCCCCCAGCGAGTGACCGGCGACCACCCCCGGGGTCACCCCGGCGTCGACCAACCGCTGCCACAAGCCCAGGCACACCACGGTCAGCGCCGGCTGCAACATGTCCGTGGCCGAGAGCGCCTTCATCGGTCCACGAAGGCACAAGCGGGTCAGATCCGCCCTTGCCCCATCCGAAGCCCTCGCTGCCAGCTCGTCAGTGAACGGATCCCTACCGAACAGATCCCGTCCCATGCCCACCTGTTGAGCACCCTGCCCGGGAAACACAAATGCTATCTGCCGGAGCATCTAGGCCACCGTCGAGGTCAGACCGCCATCGACCACAAGGGTCTGACCGATGATGTATTCCGCCGCGTCCGACGCTAAAAAGGCGACCACCCCGGCGACCTCCTGGGGGGTGCCGAACCGCCCGGCGAGAATCCGCTGTTTGGCCTCGAGTTTGATTTTTCGCGGCATGCGCGCCGTCATATCGGTCTCGATGAAACCCGGCGCCACCGCGTTGACGCGAATCCCCTTGGGGGAGAGCTCGGCGGCCATGGCCTGGGTAAAGGCGACCAGTCCCCCTTTTGAGGCGCAGTAGTTGGTCTGCCCGGCAATGCCGAACAGGGCGGCGACCGAGGAAACCGTGATGATCGTCCCGGCCCGACGGGTCATCATCGGCCGGCAGGCTGCCTTGGCAAATCTGAAAGCGCCGACCAGGTTGGTGTCCAGCACCTGGGCGAACTCCTCTTCGCTCATCAGCATCAAGTACTGGTCCTTGGTAATCCCCGCGTTGAGCACCAAAATGTCCAATTGCTCAAAGGTGGCGATGACTTGTTCCACCGTTTGATTCACTTGTGCCGTGTCGGCTGAGTCGCATTTCAGCGGGATCACCCGACCGCCGTGGGCCTTTGCCGCCGCTGTGGTCTGCTCGGCCGCTGTTTCATTGTGGCGGTACGTAAAAACCACCTCTGCGCCCCCTTTGGCCAAAGCTTCGACACACGCCTGTCCAATACCACGGGATCCCCCGGTGACCAGGGCGACTTTTCCTGCAAACGCTTTTTCCACTCCTAATTCTCTTTCTACTGTTGTGGGTCTACCAGATGAGCAAATGGCCATCCCCTACCGCGGCCATGCGGCTGCCCCCTGTTGCGACGGTGGTGATCCACTTGCTCGCCTTGATATTGGTCACCCGCTCACCGATCTTTCGGCCTTGCGAATTGAGCTCAATCACCCCATTGGATACGACACAGCTGAGCCGTTTGCTGTTGGAAATCCATTGAATTCGCCCGGTGCACCGTGCGGCCGCTTTCTCACCCAGGGGTCGCGGTTTCACCCCGCGCCGGACCGGTGCGCTGAGCAGTCCCTGTTGCTCGTGGGCTACGTATAGCTGCTTGCCCTGATCATCCAGCGCAATATCGGCGACTACGTACGGTTCGACCTCGATCTGGGCCAACATCACCCGTTTGTTGATCTCCCACACCCGCACCACCGAGCGCTGCTCATCGTACTCCAGGGTGGCAAATCGACGACCGTTGCCACTGGTGGCCAGCTTGTCAATCGGACCGAGCAGTTGCCGCGCCGGCAGATGCCAGGCGATGGTTCCATCGGACAGATACCACAAACTTACCTCACCTGACTCACCAGCCACAGCCATCACACGCCCCGGAGGTATCGCGCACGCAGCGCGTCCCTTGGATCGCACACTCATGTGGCGACCGCCGCGCCGGGCGTCGAATCGGTGGAGGCGTCCCCGTCCGGTCAGGGCCACGATCCACCGGCCGTCTGCTGAAAAAGTGGTCTCCTGGACCCCACCGCTCTTGGTGGGAAAGAGCGCTTGCCAGCGGCGCGTCGGTTCTGGATTCAGCGTGTAGACCTCGAGCCGCGGATGCAGGCCACCGAGCGCCAGCGCCAGCAGGGTGCCGTCCGGACTGAGCGCCATGGCGCTCGCTTCGCGACTGACACCGGGCAGATCGCATTTGGGCGCACCAGTCGGCGGATTCGGCCGACACACCGGGGGGGGCGGATCGGCCTGCCAGTGGATCAGCGTGCGCCCATCAGTAAGGGAGACGACCCTGGCGGCGACAACTCCAACAGCAAAATGAGGCACCGGTTGAAACCGTTGGCCCAGGGGAATCACCGTCCATTCCACGGTAAAGCCCGCGTCCAGGTCGTCGTCGCTGATATCCCCGGGGGCCGGTTTCAATTGGACCGGATCGCTCTCTACCCGTAACGCGAGCCCGGCCACCTGAGGCCACCGCAGACGCTCTGGATGAAGCTCGATAAACGGCTCGGCCGCCCCCAGGCTGGCATCGAGACAAAAATTGGCTTGTGCTGCAGCGCTCAGATGAACAAATCGTCGTCCCGGAAACTCACCCGGGGCCAACAGCGCTTCCAACACGGTCTCGCCCACTGTGCCGTCCGACTCAACGAGTTGAACCCTGGCGTCGAGTTGCGCCCTCCCGGGCCGGGATACCGACAGACCGACCAGCACGAGCGTCGCCGCGAATAGTTGTCGGGATCCCGGTTGGAACCGTTTGTGTCTCGCTGTGATCAAGGCACCTCCACTTCAAACGATACCGAGTCTAGTTCAAGGGTGGCAATCGAATCAACGCCTTCCTGAAGGGAGTCCCCACGCCTACCGCTGGTATGCCACCCAGGGCTCACCCAAAAGCTCACATCAACGGTTGAAACCAGATTAGCAGTGAAGCGCGATACTGAAAAACTAAAACGGTTAATGTTTATAAAGCAAATTGATCTCATTAAATTAACCACTCCTCAAATTAACCACTCCTCGGACGACAAATTGGGTTCGGTTCGATTTGAAGTATCACTTCACAGAAATCAAATTTCCACTTGTTCATTCAATCGCTAATTAGCACAAATCGAATACTTCCCTGATCATAATAAATGCGTTGAACGAATTAATATCAACTGCAATGTTCTCTATTGAACAAATTAGCGTCGAATTCGGAACAATCCCCGAAAATCGATATTGTCAAACGCACGAATTCCCAAGCGCTGCGCGGTGATTTGTCGCTGAGCCGAGCGAATCGTCCAATTAGTTACAATAATTTGTATTCCAATTGAAACGAAGAATATCGTAATTAATTCAAACGAAAGTCATCGTATTTAAATAAACAATTTATTACATTTTATAGTAGACAAATTGTCAAAAGGTCTCCTATCTTATGGCGTTCGAAACAACAAAAAGGCAGATGGACCCCCACTACGAGGACATTATGAGGAGAACAAAACCCTACTCTATCTGGTTGATTGCAATTGGGCTGCAATTGCTGATGATCACATCGGCAATTGCTCAGCAAGGCCTAGGCGTGTTGAAGGGCACGGTCGTCGACGACGGCATCCAGGAACCGGTTGCAGGCGCGCAAGTCAAAGTCACCTCGCCTTCCCTTCAGGGCGAGCAGGTCGTCACATCTGACGAATCGGGACGATATCGTATTTCCAATTTACCCCCTGGAGAATACGTCCTCAGTGTAACAACCGACGGCTACCAACCGTTCCAAAAACAAAACATTCGATTGCGCGCGGACACCCAATTCCGCGTCAACGTGGCGCTCACTGCCGGAGCGGCCGAAGAGGGTCCCTCCGAGGGCGTAGAGGAGATCGTGGTGACCGGGGGCGCGCCGACAGTCGACATCGGATCGACCCAGATGGCGACCAACATCACCTCCGAATTCACCAAGCGCATCCCCGTGTCGGTGCCCACTGGTCGTGGCGGCGCCAACCGTTCGATCGAATCGGTGGCCACTGTAGCGCCACAGGCGGATGCGGATTTGTACGGAACCGGGATGAGCGGGGCGACCTCTCCGGAGAACCGCTACGTGGTCGACGGGATGTCGATCGGTGACCCGGCGTACAATACCATGGGCACCCCCCTCTCATCGGAATTCGTCTCCGAGGTCAACGTGATCACCAGCGGGTACATGCCCGAGTACGGCAAGGCCACCGGCGGCGTGCTCAACGCGGTGACCAAGTCCGGATCCAACAAATTCGCCGGGTCGGTCTGGGGCACCTACACCCCCGGATTTCTCGAAGGCCCCCGCAAGACGGTGGAAAAAGAAGCCTCGACCGTAGTAACTGAGCAAGACCTGCTGTTTGTATTTGATGTCGGTGCGGATATCGGCGGTCCGATCATCAAAGACAAGTTGTGGTTCTACTTCGGCGTTGGATATGCCAGAGAATCCTGGGAACTGAGCCGCAGCCTGCACAAAACCCTCTGGGAAAACACCGGGGAGGACGAAGACGGCGATGGAGAAGATGACTGGGTTCCTCAAGAGGAGGACGAAAAAGTCATCACAGAAAAGATCGACGGCACGACCACGAAATTCCAGGATGACAAACACACCCTGCAGATCGTGGGCAAGCTGACCTACACCCTCAATCAGAATCACCGCCTCGCCCTGACCGCAATCGCCTCTCCCACCTGGCACAAAGACTACTCCGGCAGGTCGAATACAAATCTCACCGGTGAGATTTCAGCTCGTGGCAACAAGAAGAACAACACCTCGTTCGACGCCTCCCTCGGCTGGATCGCCTCTTCGGACGACATGTCGTTGTTGTTGGACACCAAGGCCGGCCTGCACTACCAGCGGGGGATCATCTCGGGATTGGACGGATCGAGGCTGGGCGATACCACGGGCTATGCCAGTGAGACCCAAATCCTCTGGCGCCGCTCCAGCCCGACCTATCACTCCATCGAGCAGTTCGAGGATTTCGAGAACGAAGAGGAGTGCGAGCTGGAAGACGGCGCGCCCGCCTACGCCCTGCCCTGCGCAGTACAGACCTATCGTACCGGTGGTCCC
>JANQET010000063.1 GCA_028278265.1 Myxococcota bacterium | reverse complement strand
AGGACTCGCGAAAGAATAACTACCTGTTTTGAGAGAGGATCCATCAATTCTACCGGCATCGCTCGGCGCCCAAATACCCCAGGTATTAAGGCTTCTCGCTCTTTGTTAGAATTGCGCCTCCACTCTCAAAACTCGGTATTTATTTTTCCGCGAGCCCTAAGTTCGATAAAGCTTTTTCCATCAATGCCGCATTTTGAGCAAAAACCGGTAGGGGGCATCTATATCGAGCGGGCCCAGCTGATCTGGAAACCCCGCGACTGGTTCGGGGTGATCGCCGGTCGTTTTCTGACCCCTTTGGCATCTAGAACGTGGATCACGGCTCCACGGTGTTGCTGGCGGTCAACCAACCCTATTATAACGCCTGCCCTCAGCGCAAACCGGGGTACAGGTGTTCGGTAGGTTCTGTCCGTTCAAGAACACCTACCTCGATTATGCGATCACCTGTTCCAATGGTCGCGGGCCGACCGAGGTTCTCTACGACCTGGATCAACACAAAGCCCTCGGCGGCCGTCTCAAGCTGACCTACGAGGGAAGGGACGTTGGCATCGCTGCCGGCGAACTAATTGCTCCGGGGTTCAATTTCTAGAGTTATCGCAATAATCTACCGTTCGGAAGAAATTAATCGCTGCGGGATGTCATTCTAGGCCCGGATCGGTTTCGTCGGATGGGCATTTGTTGTATGTCTTAGTCGGTACGCAAAACACTTTCACACTTGCAGGGCGGAGGATTTGATAATGGCATCCATCAAGATTAATGGTGTGGGGTATGCGGTGCGAACCGACCCCCAAAAGCCGTTGCTCTGGTTCTTGCGCGAAGACCTGGGGCTCAACGGCGCGAAGTACGGCTGCGGCATCGGACTGTGCGGCACGTGCACGGTGTTGCTAGACGGGGAGCCGGTGAAATCCTGTCAGGTGACGGTCGAGGAGATCACCGGCAAGGAGGTGACCACCATCGAGGGCTTGGACGATGAGCTGGGGCAAAAGGTCAAGGCCGCCTGGATCGAGACCGAGGCCTCCCAGTGCGGGTTTTGCCAGCCCGGGCAGGTATTGACCGCGGCACATCTGCTGCGCACCACTCCCCAACCCACTGACACGCAGATCGACGAGTCGATGACGACTCTTTGCCGTTGCGGCGCCTATCAACGCATACGAGCCGCTGTTCACGCGGCGGCGAAACCGGAAGAGTAGGGGGGCGCATCATGGCATCAGAAATGAATCGACGAACCTTTATCAAAGCAACCGTGGTGGGCTTCACCGGGCTGACGATTGGGTGTCCTGACAACTCTGACGATGTCGAACCCATCGACGGCGGCGCAGATACCAATGGGGATGCCGGGGTTCCGGAGAGCTATTCATTGGACTTGTGGATCAACATCGATGCGTCGGGAAAGATCACGGTGCAGATCGTTAAAGCGGAGATGGGGCAGGGAATATCCACCGGAATCGCGATGATCGTAGCTGAAGAGCTGGACGCGGCGTGGAAAGACATGTATTTCGAGTTGGTCGGAGAGTTCGCCGAGAACGCCTATGCGCCCTATGGATTTGGCTCGCCGATGACTTCTGCGAGCACCTCGATCAGCGTCAATTACACCCGGCTAAGGGAGATTGGCGCGGCAGCGCGGGAAATGCTGGTGGCGGCGGCGGCAGCCCGCTGGGGTGTGGAGCCGGCCACCTTGACCACGGCCGAAAGCACGGTGCTCCATCCGAGTCACGGCTCGTTGACCTACGGCGAGTTGGCCGAGGACGCCAGCAACCTCCCAGTTCCGCAGGAACCGACGCTCAAGGATCCCGCCCGGTTCAAATTGATCGGTACACCGGCCCATCGACTCGATACCACCGACATGGTCAATGGCAAGTCGGTTTTCGGTCAGGACGTGGTCTTGCCGGGAATGGTCTACGGCGCGGTTCGCCATTGTTCCGTGTTGGGCGCCCATGTGACGAACCTCGCAGCGCTGCAGGCCGCGATTGCCGATACAGCGGCTATGGCGGTCGTTCAGATCCCGCACGGGATCGTGGTCGTCGCACCGAGCATCTGGCAGGCGCAAAAAGTGGCCGATTCCCTGGTGCTCGAGACGGATGCCACCCCGACCCAACTGGCCCTGAGCAGCGATTCGATTTCGTCCACATTGGCCGAATGCCTGACCAAGCCCGGATTGAACGTACACACGGCCGGTGACGCACCGGCTGCGATGGCGGCTGCGGAAACCACTGTCGAGGCGGTCTACGAAGTGCCCCTGTTGGCCCACGAGACGATGGAGCCGATGGTCTGCACCGCCAGGGTCGACGGGGACCAAATTGAATTGTGGCTGCCCACCCAAGGGGCTGCGGTTGTGGTTCGCGACGTGGCCGCCCAGCTCCAGATT
Source organism: Myxococcota bacterium (assembly GCA_028278265.1). Taxonomy (GTDB): domain Bacteria; phylum Myxococcota_A; class Polyangia; order JAAYKL01; family JAAYKL01; genus JANQET01. The sequence goes on along the minus strand of JANQET010000063.1, from coordinate 4,362 downwards.
CCCGAGGCGTCGATCACGGTTCACGCCACCCATCTGGGAGGCGGATTCGGCCGTAAAGTCAAAGCGGACTATGCGGTTCAAGCGGTTCTCGCCGCGCGGGAAACCGGCGAGCCGGTCAAGGTGATGTGGGCCCGCAAAGAGGATGTTCAACACGATTTCTATCGGCCCGCGTTTACGGCCGAGCTCAAAGGGGGGCTCGATGCCCAGGGGAATCTGGTCGCCTGGATGACCAAGAACGCCGGACCCTCGATTCTGGGGGACGGGCTGCCGTTTCCGGTCGATCCCCTGTCCATTGCCGGGTTCAACCAAGTACTTTACGAAATCCCCAATCAGCAGATCGATCACGTCGCCTGTAAACTGGGGGTTCCCGTGGGATTTTGGCGGTCGATCGGCCACTCCCAGAACGCGTTTTTCGTGGAGGGATTCATCGACGAGTTGGCCGTTGCTTCGGGCCAGGATCCCCTCGCGTTTCGCAAGAAGCTGGTCCACAACGATCCACGCCATCTGGCCGTGCTCGAGCGGGTGGAGGCGATGTCCAACTGGGGGACACCCAGTGTTCCCGGGGCTGCCCAAGGGGTGTCATTTACCGAGGGCTCGGGAACCTATACCGCCCAGGTTGCCGAGGTTTCGGTCGATCCCGGCAACAAGATGACCGTGCACAAGGTGTACGCGGCGGTAGACTGCGGGCGAGTGATCAATCCGGACGCAGTGGAGGCGCAAATTCAAGGGGGAGTGGTTTTTGGCTTGTCCGCCGCACTGACCGGTGAGATCACCATTCAAAACGGACAGGTCCAGCAATCGAACTTTCACGATTGTCCGATTTTGACCCTGGCCGATACGCCGCCGGTGGAGGTGGGCATTGTGGACAGTACCGAACCCCCCGGAGGGGTGGGCGAGCTCGGCGTTTCACCGGTTGCTCCGGCAGTGGTCAATGCAATCCACGCCGCCACGGGAACGCGCATTCGCCGCCTGCCGATCAGCCGCCATTTCGGAACTTAGTGATCCTGTCAGAACTGATCGGCAACAGCGAGGCGTTCATGGGGACTATTCCGGGTCGTGCTCACACAGGAAACCGAACGAGCCCATTTCGGGAATAAACGCTCCACTGCAACAGTATTGGATGCCTTCGACGTAGTACTCATCGTAGCACCCGCTCTCGCTGATCCATCCCCGATCCTGCTTGCACACACCGCCCCATAATCCCTGGGGACTGCAACATCGATCGCCAAATCGCATGTTGGGTTCGGCGCACGTGCTGTCGTAGTCGTTCCCATCACGGTTTTTGGGCTCCAATTGGCTCTCCCGCCGGGTGTCTGGCTCCCCGTCCTCGACCTCGCAGCCATAGCCGATGAACATAAAAGCCGTCGCAACCATTGCTATCATTAAAGTTTTCATTTTCTTCTCCTTTTTGACTGATGAATTTCGATTCAAACCCCTCTGGGTGACATCTGCCGAGTGGACCAATTGTTTATTTTTAATCACGATTTTACGCCTTTCTCCTCAGGCTTGTTTATAGGACTCACTACCTGTGCGAAAGGTTGCTCGAAAAGTTGATTTTGTTTTCAACAATTTTTGCATACTTTTACGCCGGCGGGGATCTCTCTGCTGAAAAACGGGCCGTAAAACGGTGCGAGCTTCAATTTAAATAGATGCTAAATTGTATTTCATACAGCGGTGCGACACAGCTGTGATGATGAACAGTCCTTGGTTTGTATCGAATTTACAACATGCATGTAAAAATATGTTATATTAACAATAGGGATGTGTTGAGAGATTAGGATGAATTCCCGAGTTGCAGCAGTCACCCGCTTTGCGCCAGATCCCAAATGGAGATGGTGGAGTTTGCTAAGCTTTAGCCTCCTCCTACTGGGGTGCGGGCGATTGGGATTTGAAATCGTGTCGGTGGACAGTGGACTGACCGACCACAGCACGGACGATGATGCCGGTGTTGATACGGGCGTTGGTGGGGATGCGGACACCGACACGGATGTCGATGCCGACTCTGACGCCGATAGCGATACTGATACCGATTCCGATGGGGACACGGATACGGACATCGACACGGACACGGATACGGACGCTGATACCGACACCGATGCGGATAGTGATACCGATACCGACGCCGATAGTGATAGCGATGCGGACAGTGATACCGATACGGACACCGATGCAGATACGGACACCGATGCAGATACGGACACCGATGCAGATACGGATACCGATGCAGATACAGACACGGATACAGACACAGACACTGATAGTGACACCGGGGTCGCCCCGCTGGCGCTCTACGACGGGGAAACCGCTTTATTTGTTGCGGGGATGAATTGGGACAGCCTCCCGCCCCAGGGATCCACCATCGTCGACACCACCGCAGACCCGCACGGCGGCATGAGTCATATACGCTGCAACATCAATGTGGACGATTGGTGGGGGGCGGTCGCCTATCTGCCGTACAGTCTCGCTGAGGCGGATTGGTCGGCCTATACGACCATCGAATTCTATGCCAAAGCGGATGCGCCGGTGCGATTGACGTTTCTGCTCTACTACGAAGATGTGAACAGCGAGTACTCCTACTTCGATCTGACCACATCATACGAGTTGTACACTGTGGTTCTGGAAGACATCAAAGTGGATGGTACCTTTGACATGACTAAGGTGTCCCACGTGATTTTTGCACTCAATCTCGATTTGACCCCGACCTATATCATCGATGTGGACGATATTTGGCTGAGGTAGGCCTCCTGTCAACTCTCCGAATCCGGATATGCCGTTGCGCGCGCCTGGCGTCGAGCGTAGTATGGGGATCATCATTTGAGAAATGGAGAGCGAGATGCAAATCACACCTACCCGCCGATCCCTCGGTTGGATCGCCGTATGCTGCTGGGTCCTCGGCTGTTGGGCGCAGGCCGGTTGTGCATCGTCGTTGATGTGCAAAACTCGGTACACGAGCCCCGGTCCGGTGTTCGTGCCGATCATCGACAATCAAACCCGGTCGTACGGCAATATGACTACGCCGTTGAATTTGGAGGTCAAACGGCGGTTGAAACGCGTGGGACTCGATGTGACCGATGACCCGACCAATGCGGTGAAGTTGGAAATGAAGATCGTGCGAACCTACGATCAGCTCGAAGATTATTCCCGCACGTTGATTCAGATTGTCGTCGTTTTATTGGACCAAGAGGGGAAGCAGATCGACGGCCCCTTTCACGTCGATCTCGAGGCGGCGCTTCGCGGTTTCGTCGGTGAGGCCTCTGTTGCGCAGGAGGCGGAACGACGGGAGTTCATTGCCGAGATTTCCCGGCGGATAGTGCGGCGGTTCTTCAGAAAATCGAAGGTACCGGCTCCTGGTCCGCCACCGCCGGACACCACTCCTGAGCCGCCCCAACCGCCACCGGCAACCGAGCCCGCCGCTGCGCCAACAGCCCCTGAACCGGCAACGGTCCCTGAACCGGCAGCGCCGCCGCAGCCTGTCGTGCCCCCTCAACCGACACCGGAACCTGAGCCCGTCACTGCGCCAACGGCTCCCCAACCGGCGCCGGCACCTCAGCCCGAGCCCACTTCACCCTCAGAGTAGAACCTGTCAAATCGGTTCACACACCACATCGAAATCCCCGGTCTTGATCACTTGTGCGGTGATAATCGATCCCCGCGGTGCCTCGCACGAGACGATGAAGGTCTCCCCATCGATTTGCGGTGCCTGCCCCCAGTGGCGTCCCTTTAAGACAAATCCCTGATCGTCGTCCGGACCTTCAATCAATACTCGCAGCTCCCGGTGCTTGAGGGCCTGGTTGCGCCGGCGGGATATCCGCCGTTGTCTGGCCATCACCTTGCGAAAGCGGTTGTAGGCGTCTCGCTTGGTCACGAGGTGATCTGCCGAAAAAGCGGGCGTGCCCTCTTCATGGCTGTACCGGAACGCGCCCAGATGGTTGAACTCGGCCCACTCGATGAACGCGAGCAATTCGTCCATATCGGCCTCGGTCTCACCGGGGAAACCGACCAACACCGAGGTTCGGAGAAAAGCATCGGGCGCGTGCTCGCGAATGCGCCGAATCAGGTCTCGCAGATCCCCGGAGCGGTGTCCTCGTCGCATCGCCCGCAGCATCCGGTCGCTGGCGTGTTGAATCGGAATATCCAGGTAGGGCACCACTTTGGGCAATGTGGCAAAGGCGACCAGGAGTGTGTCGGGAATCGCGTCCGGGTAGAGATACAGCACCCTGATCCAAAACTCCCCCTCGAGGTCGTTGAGTGCGTGAAGGAGGCGGGTCAAGTCGGTGCCGTCTTCTAGATCAACGCCGTAATTCGCCGTGTCCTGGGCCACCAAGTTCAATTCTTTGATCCCCTGGTCAATCAACCGGCGGG
>JANQET010000067.1 GCA_028278265.1 Myxococcota bacterium | reverse complement strand
TCAGAGCAGCGACCACTGGGTGCCTTTGCAACAATTCCAAATATTACTGGAGTGGGAAAAGAACGCCGGGGGGAGGAGTTTAGAACTTGAAATCGTGTTCGACCACCTGGACGCCGCTGTCGAATTTGGGGAATTTGGCCAATTTAGCCCGGCGGGCTGCGCAGAGACCCAGTGGGGTGCCCCGATGGGCGTCGCCGATGACCGGGCGGGCTTCGATCACCCTACCGGTGGCGCCCCGGATGGCCAGTTTGATTCTGACCTGCCCGCTTTGCCCCTTGCCACATTGGCTCACTGCTGCCGCAACGGCGGTCAATGCCGAACGAACCTGGGACTTGGTCAGCGTGGTTCGCTTGGAGGCGGTGGCTGGCTGGGCAAAGAGTTCGTTTGCCGAGGGTTTGGCGGTGATCGCTGCGGGTTTCGGCGGTGGGGCCACCGCGGTTCCGATCAGTTGATCAATCTCGTCATCTGCCGTGACCGGTCGTTTGACCGCTCGCTCGATCGAATCCATGATCGATTCCGGTTCGCTCCGGTCGTTGGACGCCTCGGTGATGACCGACTCTTTGACCTGAGCAGAGTTGTCCAAGTCGGGGGATGGGACTGCGGCCGGTTTTTCGGCACATCGCCCATCGGTCGATTCGGTACTATCCGTTGGGCACTGCAATTCCTGTGACGTCTGGACCTGGGGTTGTGGTGTCGGCGGTGTCCGGTTCGTGGCTCGCTTGGCTCTCTTTCTGTTGCGCCTGCTGCGGGTCGCTCGCGGATCAGACTGTTTTGACGTCATCTGTGAGGCTGAGGCGGACGAGAGGGGCGTCGTTTCCTCGGATGAAGGATCTGTTAGTGCGACGGCTGAGTTGCTGTTGTCAAACCGTTCCGTGGGAAGCGTTCCGACACTCAAAGACGGTCCCAACATCGCTGCACCATCCACCTGGTCCGCGGCGCGGGTGACACCCATGTCTGCGGCAAACCAGCTTAAACAGGCCACCCCGATCCCGAGTAGGGCAAAGACGACCAGTCCGGTGAGCCAGTTGGTGCGCCTCTTGATCGGTGGCGGCGGGGCGACCGATGGCATGGTGGATTGCGTCGGGTACAGGACACTCTCTGCTGCCGGGCGCTCGTACTGGTCTATTTCATCTTCCCAGGTGGGGCATTCATCGAAGGGTTGATCCTCGTCCAGGGTGCGGTCGTCGGGTTTTCGAACATTGTTCAAATCAATAGGTATTTCTAAGTATTCCATGTTTGACATTTTGTCCTCCTTATCGGTACATCCCGTAAAAGCGTCTAAGTTTTGCGCCTTTGGGAGTCAATTCCATTGGGCAGGGAATAAGCAAAACTCGTGCCGGATGTCAATGCTTCTCTTGCACTTTTCCCGTAAAATTTTTTGTTTTTTTTAGGGAGAGAAAATATGAGTCTTTTCAGATGGTTGAACATTGGGTTAGTGGGCGCTCACCCGTCCCTGAGAGAAAGTCGCCGGTCCGGGAGGGGATGGATCCTTGGAGCGGTACTGATAGGACCGATTCGTACCGTACTGTCAACACCGTCGTCGGGGTTGTGTCGCTATCCATATAAATGAATGCACAGAATAACTTTTCAGGATGAAATTTTACACCTTGACAGGTTAGTTTGCTCTTCGTACAAATTAAAAGAACATAATACACGAATGACCCGATTCAAGGAGCAAAGATGCTTTATCTAAACCGCCAATTTTTTTGGGGCTTGATGGCTATTGTCTGCCTCGGTTGCCTATTTGTTTCGGTTATTGCCTGCCAGGGGGAGGATAGCGATACACCCAACGGGGGCGATGCGGACGCGGATAGCGATAGTGATAGCGATTCCGATAGTGACGGAGATGCGGACGGGGATGCGGACGGGGACAGTGACGGAGATGCGGACGGGGACAGCGATTCCGACAGTGACGGGGATTCGGATAGCGATGCGGACTCCGATTCGGACGCTGATGGGGACGGGGATAGTGACTCTGATAGCGATGCGGATAGCGATAGTGATTCGGATGCAGACGCGGACAGTGACGCGGACAGCGACGCGGACAGCGATGCGGACTCCGATTCGGACGGGGATTTCTCCTGCCAGGTGGGGGATGTGGTGCCCAACTGGAGCTTTAACGGATTTGCCGACGAAGATGGGGATCACATTGTCGAGCAAGAAGAGAAGAACATCGAGTTCGATTCGATTCTGGCGACCGGCAAAAAATCACTGCTCTTTACCTACTGCGCCATCTGGGCGACCACCAACGAACCCTACACCCAGGCCGTCGCTGCCCGGCGGGACGAGGTTCACGAGGCCAACGGACTCATCCTATCGCGGATCTCCGGTGGAACGGCGCCCACCCCCATTGACGTCGATTTGGAGCCTGCAGAAGCCTATGAGGTGGCCACCGATGCGGGTCTGGAGCCGGACTACATCTTGGGATTGTACCGGTTCCCGCCGGCACCCTGTGCCTGGTACGATTATCCCACCACCGCGGTGATCGATTTACAGACCGGTGAGTTGAAGTACATCGCCCCTGCAGTGGACGGCCTCGAAGGGGCCATCGACATGATCAAGGAACTCGACCGCTAGACAGGCCCTCTCAGTACGGCAGAAAGTCCTCACCGTAAACCATCTGTCCTCCGGCGTGTCCACCGGCCCCCAGTACGGCTACCGCGATCAACAACAGCGCCAGGTAGATGTAGCGCCAGGCGCCGCTCAGTTGGTCTTTTTTGAGCAGGCGCAGGATCAGGGAGACAGTGAAGATGGAGGCGCCGGCGATCATCAGGTTGCGGTGGTCGAAGAAGATCCCCGGCGGCTCCCTGGTGGCGAAGACCTCTTCCGACCTGAGGAAACCGGAGATCACCGCGGGGATGAAGGCGGCCACCGTGGCACCGGACATCACCAGGCCGGAGCGACCCATGTCGAGCTTGGCCAGGAAGAAGGAGAGCAGCTCGATGAACAGCACTGCGATGGCAAAACCAATCGGCAGATGCACCAGGGCCGGGTGATTTCGCCCGATCACCTTGGATAAGGTGAAGCCGGCAGAGGCCGGATCGTCGCCCACCACAGCGACCTCACCCGGCTCAACCACCTCCACCTCCTCGATCACTTCGACCTCTTCGACCTCTTCGACCCCCTCGGCCTTGGCACTCGCGTCCGGTTCGTTCGCCGATAGGGCCAGCCCCACATACGAGAAGCAGACCACCAGCGCAGCGAGCCAAACCGCGCAGCGCGTTTGTTGGGCGTTCATCTCAGTCCACCGAGATGATGATGCGCTCACCGTCCAAGCGGGTCTTGTACGATTTGAGCGGTTTGGTGGCCGGGCCGTTCAGCACGTTGCCCTTCAAATCAAACGCCGAACCATGGCAGGAACACTGAATGTTGCGCTTTTTGGGATTGTACGCCACCCGGCATTCCTGATGGGAACAGATCGGGCTCAGGCCCCGCACCGTCGAGTCGGATTCTCGAATCAGAATTACCTCCTGGCCGGCGAGCTTGATCGTCATCGCCCCGCCGACTTTTTTCAACTTGGGCACTTTGTCGAGTTTGAGCGCCATCTTCTTGGCCCAGGCCAAACCGCTTTTCAAACCGATCAGTGCCAACGTCAACCCGCCAAACAGCTTCCCCAAAAAATTGCGTCTGGTTTGCATCACATTTTCCTTTTGTTCGGTCGCACCGCTCGGCGATTGCGACGTTAAAAATTGAACTCGCGGACGATCCGAAATCCAAACAACAGATCGCCGAAATCACGCCACGTGTTGGCACCCACCCCGTCGGTGGCGATGTACTGGGTATTGCTCACCAGCAGGGCAAACGAATGTCGGTGCGTCAGCAGCTTCACCCCGAAGGAGAAGGCGGGCCAGTCCGCCTTGTAGCCCAACAGGGCAGCCGACACCTCACCGCTCAACGCCATCCATGTAAGTGAGCGCCACTCCAACGCCCCCATCACTGCGCCGGAATACCCTTTGTCTTTGTCGGTCTTGACGTCGTTGCTCGAGTCGGAGTGAAAGGTGAATCCCACGCCCACCAGCAACGAGTCGAAAAAGATGCGGTCGACCAGCAACTGACCGAAGCCCCCCAGACCATCGTCAGTATCGGGTTGGGCGAACCAGGAAAATCCGGCGCGCACCGCCATGTCCAGACCATGGGCCTGCTGATTGAGGAAGCGAAAGCGCGCGTCGAACTCATAGGTGTCGAAGCGGTCGATGCCCGCGTCGTTGAGTCGATAGAGACCCACGTCCAGGTCGTCTAGGATCCCGTAACGCAGGCCCAGGCCGATCTTCAAGCCGCCCCCGTCCAGTCCGAGGTAGTTGAAGAATGCATCCTCACCGGACCAGAAGCGCTTGTTCGGACGGTGGTCGATGATCAGGCTCAGGGACTTGGCCCGAACCGGTCGGGCAGTGAGCACGTTGATCGCCCGATCGCGCCGGATCGTGTTTTGACCGTCGAACTCCGCCGGCGGCCCACCGGGGGCGATTTCGGCGACCTCCTCAATGATCTCCACTTCCTCGATCTCCTCCAACTCGTCGTCTGCTTCAGCGGTCACCGTCCCGTTTACCGGCTCGTTCTGCTCGTTCGCCAGACGCCCTGCTCGTGCCGCTGCGGGTGCCAACCCGATGAAAACAAAGCAAAAGAGAAGGAGCATGCACCGTCTTCCGCACCGATATTGCATTGAGCGATCTCCTTCCTATTCGATTAGACCGTCTTCGACCCACTGGCGAAGCAAACTTTTTTTCACATTGCTCAGCGGACCGGCCGGGGGCATGACGTCGGCCTGAACGCGCTGGTTTGCCAAATCCCCTGAGGTCGCCGCTGTTTCGTAGGTATCGAAGTCCACGCCGATCGGGGCGCCGTACCGGTCTGCGCCGCTCTTGGTCGTGGCATGACATGACGTGCAATCCGCGTCGAAAATCGCTTTGGTGTGTTTGGTATAGGTGACCGTTTCCTCCATTGTATCGGATTCATCTCCGGTTTGGACGGGATCGAGTTTTTCATCACATCCCAAGGCCACCGCGAGGGCGATCAGGAGGATACCCACCGTTTTACTCATTTTTGGCGCTCCTTTTGTCTTGCAGTTGAATTCGTGTGTCGGTCGAGTCCGCGACAACATGACAGCTCGCGTCACGGCGTCCAATATAGCGTCGGGTGGGTCGGCTGTATAGGTGTCGAATCCCATCAGGCCACTTGATTTTGTTACGTTTTTCATGAGTAACGGATAATGCACAATATCGGTGCACAAGAGCTGTTGCACCTCTGCCCGGCTCAGCCGGGATGTGGTCCAAAAGCCAATTGATCAACTAGATACGAAAGGCCGGGAGTAGTTACACCAAATGGGGAGAAAATCGGCGGGCCGTACCGGGTTCAGATGGTGAACTTACCGTTTTCCATGATGGTTTTGCCATCGACGATGATCGTAGGATTGCGCAGGATGCCGTCGTTGTGGGCAGCGCTGTCCCACTTGGCCCCGGTTTTGTCCGGATAGGGACTGCCGAGGGCGAGGTGGATGCCGGGAAATTTTTCGTCCTGGAGCAGGTTGCCGATCAACCCGGTCAAACCGATATTGGTGCCGATGGCAAACTCCCCCAGCCGATTGGCGTTTTCATCGGTTTCAAACGTGTACTTGTCGAACTCGGCTTTGAGCGCTTCGTTGGCGCAGCGAACCGACTCCCGGACACACCGCCCGTTCTTCAGTTCGTATGAAAGCGGGGTCTGTCCGATATCGCCGTATTTCTGATTGAAGAAATCGCCGAAACAACCGTCGACGACCACCACGCCGTTGGCGTCCACCGGTTGGGTGAACACTTCACCGTCGGGGAGATTGCTCCAATGACCCGGCTTGATGTTGCCGTCGCTGATGATCCACTTGTACTGCTGGTCGAATGTGGCAACAAAATCGGTGCCCCCCGGCGCGGTGACCCGGATCTGGGTGGCGACGGAGACGATGTCGTAGACTTTTTTGCACAGGGCTTGGATCTGCTCGTAGTCCGAGGCCATCCCCTGGCTCATCATCTCCTCGATGAAATTGGGCATATGGGCGTGGCGCAGCTGGTGTTTCTCGGCGACCTTGATCATCGGAATGCGGAAGCTCTGCAGCTCGCCGCTCTTTCCCTGAGCCATGTAGAAGCTCACCTGGGCCTGGGCCATCGCAGCGCCGATCACTTCGGGAAAGGCCAACGGCTTTTGCCCGTCATCCGGGCGCTCGCCAAAATCCTCCATGATGAACATCTTCGGTTGGGCGTCGAGCGCATTGACTTCGGCTTCGATCGCCTCGGCCAGATACTTGGTGTGATGATCGGTGATGATCACAACGTTGTCGTTGGCTTGGACACTGACGCAACTCTGAACCGCCTGCTTCGCACCGGCTTGGATAGCATTCATGATAACCTCCCGTGTAGAACCGAGTTTCCGATTACATAAAACGAGTGTTCGATAGAAGTCAATCGGCCGAACAGCCGGTGAAAATGATGAACCGCGCTCGTCGAATGAAGGTGGCCGTGCTCGGTGCCCGGGGTGTGTTACACTATTTCGTGAGGATTATCGCCACTTTTCCAGCCTGAGAGGGATAGGCTTCGACACCGAGGAAGAGGCGCTGGCTGGTTCGTGAGCTGGCTGTAGATGGGTATCGATGATAGCACGGCACGACAGATCGCAGGCCGAAGGTGAGCGACTCGTCAGCTGGGTGCGCCTCTTTGTCGCGCTGAGTGCGGTTGTTCTGCTGGTGGTCTACATGTTCGTCATGACCGGTCAGGCGCAGTCCGGGCTGCGACTCGCCACCGGGGTGGCGCTGTTGTGGGCGGTCAGCAGCGGCGTCGTGCTCGCCGTGCTGCGCCGGGGGTACTACCACCGGGGAATCGCCTATCTCACCGTTACGGTAGACGTGCTGACGGTGACCACGGCCCAGATCGCGATGATCACCGTCCTACCGTTGACGTTGGTTTTCGGAACCGTGACTGTGTTCTATTTTTTGATCGTCGGCCTGGCCGCTCTGCGGGGACGGCAAGCCTTTGTGTTTTACGCCGGCATCGCGTCTGCGGTGGCGCACCTCTCGACGAGTGTGGTCGTCTACCATCTCTATATTCCCGGCGGAAGGCTATTCGGCACCCTGGCCGGGCAGCCGGTCCAGATCTCCTTTCTCGACGAGATTGTGCTGGCCTTCGTCCTGGCTGTGGTTGCCGGGCTGTTCAGCTATGTGACCAAGAATCTGCGCCGGTCTGAGCGCCACTATCATGACCTGTTCGATCAGGTACCCGACGGGATTGTCATCGCCGCGGCCGAATCGGGGATCCGGGCGGTGAATCTCAGTTTTTGTCAGCTCGTCGGCAAGGACGCCCCGGCCCTGATCAACCAACAGCTGGGGGACTATCTGAGGGGCGATTGGGTCCAGCGCGCGCTGGCACACCCGGATGGCCCGACCGTTCGATCGGCCGTGTTGATTGGCCGAGACGACAAAAAAATCCCGGTGCACGTGGTGACCACCGCGATGCAATACCGAGACGAACCCTGTGTCGAGATGAGCATTCGCGATGTTTCGGAGAAGGTGGAGCTCGAGCGCCAGCTGTTTCAATCCCAGAAGATGGAGACCCTGGGCCGGCTGGCCGGGGGCCTGGCACACGATTTGAATAACGTGTTGAGCGGAATTTTGGGCGCAGCTTCGCTGGCCGATCGGGTGATCGGGACCATGCAACCCGATCCTGTCTGCGACAAATTGCAACGGCAGATCCGGGTGATCAACGATTGCGGCGGGCGCGCCCGGGACACAATCCATCAATTGTTGGCCCTCTCCAGACGGGGGTCATTGCACAAGTCCCCGCAGGATTTGGTCGATATCATAAATGACGTGGCGACCATTTGCCGGAATACCCTGGGCAAGGCGATCGATCTGCAACTGCAGCTGCCCCGGGAAATGGCCGCCGTGGAGGGGGATCGCACCTCCATCACCCAGGCGCTGCTCAACTTGTGCATCAACGCCAAGGATGCGATGCCCGACGGTGGAACCCTGACGATTCGCTTGACCGCGCAGGGGGGCGATGAGCTGGCCGTTCCGCGGGATCGGGAAACCCGGCTCGAACAGCAATATTGGACGGTGACGGTCGAAGACACCGGTACCGGTATGGACCGGCAGACGATGGACAATATTTTCGATCCGTTCTTTACCACCAAGCCGGTCGGTGAGGGCACCGGGTTGGGGTTGTCGATGGTTTACAACATCATGCAGGATCACGGGGGATTCGTTACGGTCGACTCCAAGCGGGAAGAGGGGACGCGCTTTCGACTCAGCTTCGCCCGGACCCGCCCGTCACTCATTGTAAACCCACCGTCCGAGCCCGCAGAGCAATTACCGGAGGCGTGCTGGTCGTGGACGACGAAGAGGTCGTGCGAGCGTC
>JANQET010000060.1 GCA_028278265.1 Myxococcota bacterium | reverse complement strand
TCCCCTCTTTTGACTTGGGCACCGGACCGAGCGCTTCGTTCACATATCCGTTGACCCCGGGTGTGCTCGAGGAGTTCTGCCGGGCGGCGTTGGACACGGATCTGCCGGAGTTGATCGCCTTGCCCGACTGCTCCAGTGGTCTCTCGGTGGTCGTTCGGTTGACCGCTTCCACGGCGACCGAGTCGGTCACCGCGATCAAGGAGGTTCGCCTCTCCTACGATGCCGGCATTCAATCCAATAGCAATCCAACGCTGGGGGAGATTCGGGCGGTCAGGGAAAACTCGACCGAAACGCCGATCCCGCTGTCGACCACCCAAGCCACGGCGCTCCAGGCGAACCAGCTGTACGAGCTGACTGTCGACATCGACCCTGCGGTCGCTGAAACGTTCAACCCCCTCCCCGCGGATCTCGATCCCGATCCCCAACCGCGCCGGGAGTTCCTCTTCTTGACCTGGTTCGTCACCACCGGCAGCACGGACGCGGTTCGAACGTCGTTTTATGAGGGAGAGATTCCCTTTGCCGATCTGCAACAGAATGTCTGGGACATTCCCCGCGCGGAGAAGATCCCCGGCGGACAGGCCATCCTGTTCCTGGTGCTGCAAGACGAGCGGGGCGGCGTGGGCTTTACCCAACGCGCAATTTCACTTTCTGAGGTGCCCCAATGAAACGCTTTGCAACTATACAGGCGATGTTCTTAGTTGGCGCCGTACTGCTGCAGATCTCGATCGCGGCAGCCCAAGACGAGCCAACCTCCTCCACCGAAGCCGCTGCAATTGACGAATCAGCAGCCCCCTTTACGCCGCCAGTGCTCCTGCGTACGGTCGAGGCAACCTATCCCCCGGAGGCGGTCGAACAGCAGATCGAGGCCGAGGTGATTTTGGAAATCGATATCGATGCCACCGGACAAGTGGAAGGAGTGGTGGTGGCGGTTCCGGCCGAACCGGCGGGATTGGGGTTTGACGAAGCGGCGGTCGAGGCGGCCAGCCAGTTTGAGTTCACCCCGGCCAAAGAAGGGGACACCCCGGTGCCCGCGCGGATCACCTACCGCTACCGCTTCACCCTCGATGGGGTGGTCGCCCCCGAGGAGGAGAGCGCCGAGTCCGATCCGCCGGCGCAAACGGGCCCCCCTGAGCAACCCGTTGAACCAGCCGAACCGGTGCTCAGTTTTCGCGGGGAGCTGGTCGAGCGGGGCACCCGGTTGCCGATCGTCGGTGAGACCGTCACCGTGTTTCGCGGAGACGGCGAAGAGGCGGTGGGATTTGAAGCCACCACCGACGAAAACGGAGAGTTCCTCTTTTACGATTTGGCGCCCGGCTTTTGGCGCCTGCTGGCCGAGCCCGAGGGCTACTTTCCCCTGCGCATCGAAGAGGAGATCACCGCCCAGGTGTTGACCGAGGCGCGTTACTTTTTGGAAAAGGGGGATTACAATCCCTATGACGTTCTGGTTGAGGGACAACAGACCCGCCGGGAGGTCAACCGCACCAGCCTGGCCATCGAAGAGGTGGAGAAGATTCCCGGGGCGGCCGGCGATGTGCTCGCCGTGGTCAAGAACCTGCCCGGTGTGGCGCGCACCGGACCGCTCAGCGGCAATATCATCGTCCGCGGGTCCTCCCCTGAAGATACCGAGGTGTTTGTCGACGAGGTCAATGTCCCGATCATCTACCACTTCGGCGGCACCCGCAGCGTGATCCCCCTGGGCATGTTGGATCAGATCGATTTCTATCCGGGCAACTTCTCCACCCGTTACGGCCGGGCCACCGGCGGCATCGTCGACGTGCGGCTCAAGCGCCTGAACCCGGAGAAGGTGGGTGGGTATCTCGATGTCAATCTGTTTGACTCGGGCGCCTACATCGAGGCCCCGCTGGGCGACAAGGCGGCCATCGCCGTTGCCGGCCGCCGCAGCTACGTGGACACCTTCTTGGATCTGCTGGTGCCCGATGATGCCGGGGTCAACCTGGTCACCGCACCCCGCTACTACGACTACCAACTGCTGCTCAATTTGCGACCGAGCAGCGCCCATGAAATCAGCGCCTTTGTCTTCGGCTCTGACGACGAGCTGCGATTGCTGTTCGACAATCCGGCCAACTTCAATCCGGAGATCCGAGCCAACGACGCCTCCACCTCGACGCGGTTCTACCGAACCGTTTTGAAATACGAGTTTGCCCCTAATGAGATGGTGACCAATACGTTTCGCGCGACCAGTGGTCGCAACTGGATCTACTTTGGTTTGGGGGAACAGCTCTTTTTGGATATCGAGTCCTACACCGCCCAACTCCGCGATGTGCTGACCCTCAAATTCAACGACGCGCTGACCCTGCTCGGCGGGGTGGACTATCTGTTCAATCGCGCGGATGTATCGATCAAGTTTCCCCAGGCGTCCAAAGAGGGGGAGCAGGGCGGACGTCCCGATTTGGACACCCTGCGCTTTACCGAAAGCAGCGAGGATTTCCAATCCATTGCCGGTTTCTTCGAAGTCCAGGCCACCTTGTGGGATCGCCTATTGATCATCCCCGGGATCCGGGCGGACTACTTCTCCCAGGTGGACCAAACCTCATTTGCCCCGCGCCTGACCCTGCGCTACCAGCTCAATGACCAGTGGACGCTCAAGGGGGGCATCGGCCGATTTTTTCAGGAGCCGAGCTTTGACGAAACCGACGACGTGTTCGGCAATCCCCAACTGGGCCTGGAATCCGCCTGGCACTACTCGGCCGGTGTGGAGTACCGACCGTTGCCCCATCTGACGCTCGACATCACCGGTTTCTACAAAGACCTGGACGACTTGGTGAGCCGGACATCGGAGACCTCCAATGAAGACGGGGAAATCGTGCCGCTCAATTTCGACAATCGGGGGGAGGGGCGGGTCTACGGCCTGGAGGTGCTGTTCCGCCACGACTTGAGCAACAACTTCACCGGCTGGTTGAGTTACACCCTCTCGAGGGCAGAGCGCAAGGACGGGGGTGCGGACGACTATCGCCTGTTCGACTTCGACCAGACCCACATCCTCACCCTGCTCGGTACCTACTACCTGCCCCGCAATTGGAGCATCGGCATGCGCTGGCGGTTGGTCAGCGGTAACCCCTACACCCCACGGGGGGGATCGGTCTATGTGGTCGACGATGGAATTTACGAGGCATTTTTGGGCGAACCCAATTCCGAGCGCCTGCCCCCGTTTCATCAGCTGGACTTGCGCATCGACAAGCGCTGGGTCTTCGAAAATTGGATGTTCACCGCCTACCTCGATCTGCAGAATGTCTACAACCGGGCCAATCCGGTGGGCCGCACCTACAACTACGACTCCAGCGAAACCGGGGTGCAGCAGTCGTTGCCCCTGATCCCGATCATCGGCATCAAAGGAGAGTTTTAAATGTATCGGTTCAAAACCAATGGCTTCGCTCGCCTGTTTTTCATCGGTCTGGGCGCCCTGGTGTTCATCGCCATCCATCGGCCCGCCCAGGGGCAGGAGCTGCAACTCCCCGGACCCCACCAGGGCTACTACTTCAGCCTTGGCGCGCACGGCCTGATCAACACCAATCAAAACGAAGAATCGGGCACCCTCGGCCCCTGGCCCGGCATCACCGGCTCGCTGCGCTTGGGCCAGGCCCTCGCCCCCTGGCTCGATCTGGGGTTGGATATCGGCATGGGATCGAGTTTCGACAAGGAGTACTATACCCTCTTGGGGCACTTGGGTCTCAGTGCCCAGTTGAGACCGTGGGAGCCGCTGTTCTTCAGACTGGGGATCGGTTTCGGCGCCACTGATTTTTCCCGCCGACAAGACGGGCTGGACAAAGTGACTGGACAGGCCGGAGGCTGGTACGCCTTGGCGGTTGGTTACGAGATTTTCCATCGACAGAGAGGCTGCTCTGGGGGACTCTCACTCACACCGATTGTCGGGATAGACGTGGGGCCGGGCGATCCCACCAGCTCTTTCAACGCCTGGGCAGGGATAGAGCTCACCTGGTGGACCGGGTTGCCCAAAAATCAGTTGGAGCTGCCGGTTGAGCAGGCGTATGAGTGATGGGGGAGCCGCGCCCACGAGGGACGCGGTCACGACGTCTTGGCATTGCCAAATCCAAGCCCTGGCGGGCGGACAACATCTCCCCCACTACACCTCCCCACTACACCTCCTCCACTACACCTCCCCACTACACCTCCCCACCCACGGTGTAAATCGCGGTAACACTTCCCACTACACCTCCCCACTCACGGTGTAAATCGCGGTAACACTTCCCGGTAACACCTCCCCGGTAACACCTCCCCACCCACGGTGTAAATCGCAAAACTATTGGTGAATTTCGAAGTTTGTCTGTCTTTCTTTGTTCTGGTGCTGGGGCACTGCAAGCCTTCGCTGGACAGTCCTTGCCCTCCCGATTTTGCGGCGCAACTTTTTGGTCCGTTGGTGCATTTTTTTAGCACCGTTTTGGACCATGCGGCCGATAGGGCCTTTCAAAAGGAGCTCAGCACATGGCTTACGTCCGAATGCATGAAAAAGACGCTTTTCATTTTGTCACTAACCGTATTGAACACGAGTTGTTTTTGCTGCTACCCACACCAACAGTCGTTTCGATCGTTAAGGAATGGTTCACCAAGGCGATGGCACTGTACGGCGTCGGTATTGAGTTGTATGCCGTGATCTTCATGAGCAATCACTTCCATTTGCTCGCACGAGATACCAATGGAACTCTGGCGCAATTCATGTGCTATATGCAGGCCAACATCGCCAAAGCCGTCAACAAGATGCTCGACCGAAAGGGCAAATTCTGGGCCCGACATTATGACGACATGATCATCGAAGGGGAGAATACCTTCCTCAACCGATTTGCTTACATTTGCTGCAACTCGGTCAAGGCCGGACTGACCGAACGAGCCGACCAATGGTTGGGGTTCAACGGTCTTGAAGCGTCGAAGAGCGGTATGCCGATCACGGCAAAGGTCTTCAATCAGACCCAGTATCTCAAAGCCAGCAGGAATCGAAAGAACAAACCGGACAAGAGCAAATTCTTCGAAGAATTCTCATTCAAGATGGCCACACCGCCGATGTGGGAGGGACTCAGCCAGAAGAAGATAGCGGCCAATATTGAACAGCTGGTTCGTATCAAAGAAGTTGAAATAGCCAAGCAAAGAGAATTCAAGCCGGTGCTCAGCATGGGAGTGGTGTTGTCTCAACAGCCGACGGACCGTCCCCAAGATCCCGCTATTCGCCCCAGGATCAGATTCATGGCTGACACAAGAGAACGGGTGAAGGAGTTGGAGCAACTCTATCGGGAATTCGACGGAAAGTACCGAGAGATCTGGGAGAACTACCGCACAGCGAACCTGCGAGGCCGTCGACCGATGATCGAGTGGCCAAAGTGGAGCTATCCCCCATCGGTGTGGTGCCCTGTGGGATACGACAGAGCTGCGTAAGACTCTGTCATTCACCAAATCTCCATTCACCAGGGCAGCAGCGTACCGGTGTGCAAAAAACAAGGACAAACGCGCTCTCGCCCACCGGGAAAGCCGCCAATCCGAAAAGCGGAACGAACTCAACAGCCTCCCACACCTCATCTGGCGAATATATGGAAATATCATCGACAAAAGAGAACGCTATCCAAATCAAAATATTGAGACGCGCCCGTATTCTAAGTCGCGGCAGAAATATCCCAATAAAATTGGGATATTCATCGTGGGTGGGGATTTGTAGCCGGGGATTTGTAGCCGGGATTTGTAGCCGGTTACTGGCAGCGGTGAGCTGCAGACAGTAAAGACGCCCTACGGCAAATTGAGTGCGGTGATCTGCTGGGATGCCGACTTTCCGGCTGCGATCAGGCAAGCCGGGGAGCAGAATGTCGATCTGCTGTTCATCTCAGCGCATGACACAGCGAAAATACGGGGCATTCACGCTGGGATGTCAATCTTCCGCGCCGTTGAAAACGGAATACCGATCTTCCGCCAGACCGGAGCCGGGGTTTCGGTTGTATCAGATGGCTATGGCCGCGTGGTCAATCGTGTTGACACGTTCGAAGAGAACAATGCGGGCGCATGGGGCGGTGAGCAGATGGTGAAAACGCCGGTGGGTTCGATAGCGACCCTCTACCCGAAAATAGGCGATGGTTTCGGTCAGGCAATGCTGGTCGGTTTGATCGGCCTGGTGGGATTTGCGTTAATCAAACGGTGGCGGCGTAACAATTCGGCTGCGGTATCAGTGGCAGCGAGTTCAGGCTAAACACGTAGCAATTGACAAAAAATTTCGAATATGATTGGATGCATTTTATTGTAAGAAATTATCTTGCGGAAAAAAAAGAGAGAGATTTGCTGAGGAGGCGGATATGAAACTCAATCAAACAGTCTTGGTGATGATGGCAGCTTTTCTACTTGGGGCTTGCGTCGAAGGACGGAGGCAAAATCCGTCTGAGATCGCTGATGTGCAAGGAAGTGAGCAGAATTTGACCAGTGGCGACGTCGTCTGCGATGAGATGGATTCATTTCCTTTCGTCAATATAGAGTGCTTCGCGCAGACACCCGATGGCGGTGTGGCCAGCGATACCCAAAAAATCCAAGCGGCGATCGACTATCTACTTGAGACAACAGAGCAGGCAGGCACGGTATTTATACCTGCCGGGGATTATAGCATTGATGAGAGCATTGACTTAAAAAACAGTTATGGGATCACGATCGAAGGTGCGGGGAGCAACCATGATGGCCATTCTACAGGATTCACGCGGTTAATCTTCAATCCCACTATTCAAGCGTCTGGTTTATTTGTCGGAAACGATTTCTTTCACTCCAAAATTAGAAAAATGATCCTGGAAGGCGGCACGAATGCGGGATATGCAATAGACCTATGTGAATCCTCCAATACACGCAACTCCATTTTTGAGGATTTAAAGATCGTTAATTTTGGTAATAGCAGCGGAGGTGCATTTTGTCTCGAAAAGAGCTATGGCGCGATTATCAGAAACAACTTTGTAAAAAATTGCTTTAGTGGTGTTGTTTTTAGGTCGTTCGCGATCAATGGTCTAATCGATAAAAATACCATTACTCGCTATAAAAGATACGGTGTATCGCTAGAGCTTGGCGATACCACTCAGTCTATTTCCAATACGAGAATCGTGGGGAACATAATAGAAGAATCAAATCCGTCCGGCTGCAGCAGCAATCTCTCCGCGGTTCACGTGGACACCTGTATAAATTGTGCCGTAAGTGGAAATCACTTTGAGCGGCTATTTGGAGGCGCTGGATGTGAGAGTTCGGGAATCATTATGGGGGGGCTAGCACGAGGCACCGCCATCGTCGAAAATACCTTTACAACAGCTGTCGATGGTTACGGAATTCACTTGAACAACTCGACCGATACACGTATAGAGGGCAACCGTTTTGATACTCCCCATAGTTTTTACGATGTATGGGATCAAGGTCGCGGTACCACTTATGGTTTTCAGTCATTTGCTGATGAGCAGTATTTTCATGACGATGCCGAAAGCATCAATGGTTTTATTTACGATTGGAATGGCCGCAGCAACGCTAAATTTCTTGGGGAACAAATAAGGGGAGTGAACTTCATATCCCCAAAAACATTGGCGCGCGAAACCAATTGCGGATTGTTGAGTCCAAAATCCGAGGCTACCCTTGTAGATTGTCCTGCGGGATCATATTTGGACGGATTTCCACATTCATTTAGTTCTACCGTGAATGTGGGGACAAAATTAACCCTAATTTTCAACAATAGCAACACGACGGTCAGACAGCTGACGATACCCAATTACGACGCGTTTCTCCGACTGGCGACAACGTCCTGGGTCCCAGGATGCTTGGACTCTTTGGTGTTGATGAAGCTCAACGACGGTACTTGGTTGGAGATCGGACGAACAGATGTCATCGCCAATGATTCGGTCTGTGCAAACGGTTCTTTTTAGACGCGCAGCCTTTTTCAAAAGTTTGGCGCGCAAAGTTACTCAATAAGTCACCCAGGAAAAGCAAGTAACGTAACTCCAGCCAGTGATGCTTTGAGGTTGAAGACTCATCGATGAGGTCAAACCATCTGACCTCGGAGACGAAGCCCTCAGTATATTTTCCTTCTGTAATTTTACCTCATGAATGGATACGAAAAGCGATGTAGGACACCGTAGCGGCAATATCCTCAGTCACAAAAGAAAACTCTCTTGTGGTGCGGATATCCCGCTGGCTTGGATTGTCCAAATTGGGTCATTTTAGCCTTGAGATTGGGTAGTCGGTGTGTAATTATGAATCTAGCTGTATAAAAAACGGGAGAATGCAATGAAGCGATCTATAGCAGTCTTTGTCAGTTGTCTGTTGGTAGGGCTCGCAGCGATGTTGACCTATTGCTCAGCTCCTTCTAGTCAATCTGACAACGATGCTCCACCAGGTGGGGACGCCGACGGCGATACGGATGGGGACGCCGACGGTGATGCGGATGGTGACGCAGACAGCGATGCGGACGGGGATACCGATAGCGATGCGGACGGGGATACCGATAGTGATGCGGATGGGGATACCGACGCCGATGCGGATGGCGACACGGACACGGATACGAGCGGGCCACTCGATTGTCTGAGCCTTGAGGAATTCAAACAGACCATCAAGACGCTCTCTGATTTTGGCGATCGGAAGCAGGGATCGGCGAGCTACGATGAGGCGGATCAGTGGTTGCAGCAACGTCTCGAACAGTTGGGGTACGAGGTTGAGCGCGTTGAGTATACCTACAATGGTTCTCCTCGCTCGAGCATGTACGTCACCATCGTGGGCTCGACCCTACCCGATCGCATGTACATGGTTTCTGCCCATCTCGATGGTCGAAGTGGCGGCGGCGCGGCAGACGATGACGCATCAGGTGTATCGACTGTCCTCGAAATGGCCCGCTGTTTTGCCGAGGCACCGCAACCTCCCAAAGTCTCGATTCGGTTCATCTTCTGGAACAACGAAGAGACCGGGCTGCAAGGGTCGAGGGCCTATCGAAATCAGCGCAAGGATTTACAGGGGATTGAAGATCCCGTGGGTTCGGGAAATTATCCCGAGCCGAACTGGTTGGGCATCATTCAGTTTGACATGGTACTGTACGACCACGGGCTCCCTCCGCAGCCGGATCAGATCCCCGAGGCAGACCTCGATGTGTCGTATCAAAAAGATTCGGTACAAGCCGCCGCATCAAAGGAACTGGCCGAAGCCCTGGTACAGGGTGCAGTGTTGTACGCAGACGACTATCCAGCGCAAGTCGGCGACAATATGTATAACACCGACAGCGCACCCTATGAAGATTTGATTCCGGCGGTCAGCGTACGAGAAAACCGGCGGGACAATGAAATCGGCAACGGATCGAACCCCTATTATCACACGGCCCAGGATGTTTACGAATCCTACTCCGAAGAGGATTTTCTATTTGGGTTCAACGCCGTTCAAATGACAACGGGAACGCTGCTGGACCTGGCCAATCCTTAATTCCCGTCATTCCTGAACAGCGCCGACGCCGTTTCTACTCGACCCTCATCAAATCGTAGATCACGGGGCCGTAGCCGTCCTTCCACACCTCAAAGGTCAGCTCGACTTGATCGTCGTCGAATCGAACCATCTCCATGTCCGCCCGATTCGTGGTGCCCACATCGAAGTAGATGTAGATCCAGCCGAATGCCTCGGGCTCTGAGTTGAATGAGGTCAGGTGGTACTTCTTCGACGAATGGTCCTCATCGGTCCCCCAGTACAGGGCGCTGCAATCCTCTACCTCGCATTGGGCAGAGTAGTGCTCGGTCTCGTCGAACTCAAACGTGACTGGGTTCGTGCCGTTCCACTGGGTGGTCACGGTCCCTTCCCAGAGGCCGATCAAGCCCTGCTTGAACCAATTCAGATCAATGGGGACGTACTCCGTATCGCTGTCTGAGTCCCCGTCTGAGTCGCCGTCCGAGTCACCGTCCGAGTCGCCGTCCGAGTCCCCGTCCGAGTCGCTGTCACTGTCCCCATCCGCATCCCCATCCCCGTCTGCGTCCGAGTCCCCATCTGCGTCTCCGTCCCCATCTGCGTCAGCATCGCCAGAGCCCCCATCACCGTGAATGTGAATGTCCAATTCGTAGCAGCCGCTGTGGACCGCGCCGAACAGGGCGACGACGCCCCACATCAGAACCAGTTTCAGTCGCAAATTACGTTTCATCACAAAACCTCCATGATCGCCTATCGACAAAATCCCCTGTATCAATCGAGTCGCAAAATCCGTGCCGCGCTCTAATCCCGCGGTTTTGCACCCCCAATTAAAACGAACCGTCTACTTTTTTGGACGATAGGAGGTAAAAAATGGGG
Source organism: Myxococcota bacterium (assembly GCA_028278265.1). Taxonomy (GTDB): domain Bacteria; phylum Myxococcota_A; class Polyangia; order JAAYKL01; family JAAYKL01; genus JANQET01. The sequence continues at coordinate 7,010 of JANQET010000060.1, read as the reverse complement.
AAAAATTTCTATATCTGTTGGTGACAACAGCTCCGGGCCCGGGTTACCCTTTTCCCTGATTGCGCAGCAGCACGTAAAACGAATCATTCTCTTCCAGCTCTGTGTAGCGCGCCATTTCAAGGCGTTCGAATCCAGGTCCGATCAGTTCCAGCAGCTCCTGTTCATAGTAGTAGACGAAGCGGAGTCCTTTCATCATCTCCTCTTTGTCGCCGAGCCAGAACGAGTGGAACGCCAAACCGCCCTCAGTCAGAATTTCCCGCTGCCTGGAGAAGGATTGGCGAAGATCTGATTTTCGCAGATGGTGCAGTACTTTATTGGAATAGATGCAGTCGAACGTTCGCTCGGTTTCGAGGGTGACCGCATCCAATTTGAGCAAATCGGCGTGGGGATTTTGGCGCGCGTATAATTCGAGAAACACTGAGGAGGCATCTGATCCGGTCGCAGAAAAGCCCTCGAGGAGAATATCCAAGTCCTTGCCCGGCCCCATTCCCAGCTCGAGAACCGTTGCACCGGGCGCGAGGTGGTTTTTGAGCAAATCGATCAGCTCGCGACCGTCAAACCCCTCGGCCATCTGGATATACTCATCCACGTGTTGCTGTTCATCAAAATATCCCACTGCTCCAGCTCCTCGTTTCATCGACGCCCTGATGAAGGTGTAACCGCTTTCACCTTTTTTTTCCATCAACTGGCGCCGGAGCGGAACCGGCTATTCAAGCTGATAGGTGCACCTGCCGGAATAACAGATCAGGGGATCGACGCACTGGGTGTCACAGGCCATGTAACCGGCGCAGCCGTCGCTGCCCCAAAGCTGACCGTTGACCGAATCACCGCAAGCGTCGTTGAACTCGGATCCGCAAGAGAAAAAGTCGGTAAACATCGCTTGCTCTCGTTGCACCTCGCCAAAACGAATGTCGTCGAAGGTTGTCTGCCAGCCCTCGATTCCTTGGCCATGGGGATAGTGCAACCGCACCACGGCCTGGGTCGCATCTGCAGGGGGTTGGACGTCCAGCGAAATGTCGACTGCGGGATCACTTGGAGAAGTGGCGGTAACCTGCACCGAATCCGAGCCGCCGACGATCTTGTTGGCAGAATCCTCGAACAGAACGGTCATCAGAGCTCCGCTTTGCGCATCGGTCCCTAGAATCACACCCTTGGCCGAGGCCCGATACTGTTTATTCGGCACGACCGCAACCGGTTGACTGTCCGCGCCGGAGACGAGTCCCATCTCTTTGACGTAAACCGGAAACGGCTGTTCCGCTTTGGGATACCCGTCTCCGAGTTGACCATTTCTGTCATACCCCCAGCAGAGCAATTCTCCGCTATCGCGTATCGCGCAGGTGTGAAATCCGCCGCAACGAACCGCGACGGCGTTTCGGACAGAATCGACCCAGAGAACCTCCGGATAGTTCTGTTTGCTAGTGCTGATGCCCAATTGCCCCTGATGATTGCTACCCCAGCATTTGACACTTGAATCTTCCAACAGCGCACAGGTGTGGTACAAAAAAGCTGAAATCTCGACGACACCGGTTTGCAGCCCTCGCACAGAGACGGGGAGGACTTTGTAGGAGAGGCTCGGTCCGTCACCGAGCTGTCCATGCTCATCGTTTCCCCAACACTTGGCTGCACCCGATTCCAGCACCGCACAGGTGTGTCGGTAGCCAACCGTAAAATCTTTAACGCCCTGCTCAAGACCCCAGACTTGGGTCGGAGAGAATTTGTCTTCGTTTGCCCCGCCATCTCCGAGTTGACCTTTGTTGTCGCGCCCCCAACAGACCAGTCGTCCCCCTTCCAGCAACGCGCACGTGTGGTCGCCTCCAGCCTCAATGTCTACAACTCCGGAGTCGAGTCCTGCAACGAGTTGAGGCGTTCTCCAGATTTCCTCGCCGTGCTTGCCCACTTGACCGTTCACATTCCTCCCCCAACACCAAACAGCTCCGGTTTCGTCAACCGCACACGCGTGGTGGTGGCCGGCCGTCGCGTTGATCACCTGGCCGTTGAATCCTTGCACCAACACCGGTTCCCAGATATCTTCTTCCCAGGGGCCACCGATACCCAATTGCCACGACCCATTGTTGCCCCAGCACCACAGCTCCCCGGACTCGGTGATCGCGCAGATGAACTCGTAGCCGGTAGTGATGTGAACAATCGGGCCGGGGAGGTTTTCAATCAGGGACGGCTTGGGTATGCCATACTGGGGAAACCCGGTGCCGAGTTGGCCAAACGTGTTGATGCCCCAACACTCCAGCCTACCGTGCGACAGCGCGCAACCAAATTCCAAACCAAAATCGAGAATCGTCTGGGGCTGCCGTTTGCTAACCAGCAATCGGCCGTCCTGATTCGTCACCGCCGTTTCTACTTGCAGGGAAGTCCAATGCTCGGGCACCTGGCCGGCGGTGCCCAATGAAAATCTGCCGTTGGGCACGAGTCGCGTCAGGCTCTTGGGTTCGAAGTGCACCACCTGTTGGGCGGCAGAGCCCGAAGAGAGCACGAATCGCACGTGGGTGGCCCAGAACGGCGCCGTCACTTCGACTGTCAGCTCTACCCAGCGCCCCGTTTCGGCTGTTCCGTCGAGGACGTGCATTTGGGAGTATGGGTTGAACTCCGGGCCTTTGTAGTACTGCAGACCGATCTCGGCCCACTTCTCCTCGCCGGGCTGTCCCGGTTCGATGTACACGCTGCCGGTGGCCGTGAAGATTTGGTCCGCGTGACACGGGATCGGATCGCTGACAACCCACAGGGGTTGATCGTCCCAGGTATCGACCATCCGCAAGGCATAGTTGGTGCCGTCATTGCCGTGCCTGCTCACCGTGAAGGTGCCGTCGAGCGGATCCGACACACAGGGCTGATGAGGATCGGTGCTGGTCCACTCAATCTGCCACCCCGGAGCAGGTCGCTCCCCCGGTTCGCAGGCCCCGGCAATCGCATAAAACTCTGTTCCGTAAACACACTCCTCAAAACCCCAGTTTTCGAGGTGCTGAGCGGTCGCCTGATTCAACAAGGTTGACAACGCGGCGGTGAAAGCAAAAAGATACAGGTGTTTCATAAAAGTTCCTTACCCAACTTGAAGTGATCTTGTGGCCGGTATTCCCATTACTGGTAGAACGGGCAAGAACGGTTCATCGGACGAACGATCGTTCATTTTTTCGGTGATGTCTAAAACGCCAAACAGAGGAAATCCAGGGGGGTGGCGCAGCTGAGGATGTTGCCCCAGGCGATCCATTTGTCTGTGGTGTAGTCGCTGCGGCCGACGCAGGCGTTGAGTGAGGCGCTGTTGGTGGTCAGGCCTGAACAGGTGTGAACGCATCCGCCCCCCGGCGCTGCGCAGGCGGTGAAAAACTGGGTCCAGGAGCTGGTGGTAAAGACAGTTGCGTCCTGCAGGGAGACGTCCAACCCGCTCATCATGGCCGGCCAATTGGCGGCCAGTTGCGTTCCGTTGAGGCTTTGCACCGGAATGTCGGCCGGCATGCCGAACAGGGTGGGGAAAATGTCCACTTCTCTGATGTCATCGATGCAGACCACTGCGTGAACTTTTTTGTCGGTCAATTCGGGATGAGCGGTTGCAGCGAGTTCGCACAGGGAATCTGCACCGTCCCGTCCCCCCATGTTTCCATCGGAGCTTGCGGTGTAGATGAGGATCGCAGGATCGGGCGGATCACTGTCCGTGCTCGTGTCTGTGTCGGTATCCGCGTCCCCATCCGTATCGGTGTCGGTGTCCCCATCCGCGTCTGAATCGGTATCCGAGTCTGTATCCGTATCTGAATCGGAGTCCGTGTCATTATCCGTGTCTGTATCGATGTCCGTATCTGTGCCTGTATCTGTATCTGTATCGGTATCCATGTCCATATCTGTGTCGGTATCCGTATCCGTATCAGTATCCGTGTCACCGCCCGCATCATCATCACCCGCTGCTTCGTCGCTGCCGCAATGGGTGAGGAGGCCTGCGAGCAGAAGAACGAACCCGGTTTGAAAATATTTGCTGCAGTACATGCTGTACCTCTATAGGGGTTGGTCGTTAGTACATTACTGTACTATAGGTATCCCGGCGAGCTATCTCCGGTGCAAAAATAACTGGGTTGAATAACCGGGTTGATTCGGGCTGCCGGGACTGCGGACAAAATCAAATAAAAATTGTGAAGGGGGGGTTGCGTTCCCGAAAAACCGGTGTTAGTTTTTAGTTAGTGAGTGCTTACTAACTAAATCGCCAACCGAGGAGCGCACCATGGTCAGACCCCAGCAGGTATCCACTGAAAAGATTATCGATGTGGCTCGAGAGTGCTTCTTCGAGCACGGCTTGAACGTCTCGATGCAGGTGATCGCCGACAAGGTAGGCCTGTCCCAGCCGGCCCTGTTCAAGCGCTTCAAGACCAAAAAAGATCTCATTTTTGCGGCCTTGGCCCCGCCGGAGCGGTTGCCGATTCACGAATGGATCGAAGCCGGACCGGGGGATGAGGAATTTCGCGTTCAGCTCAACGCGCTGATCACCAAGCTGTGGGAAACCATGCAATGGCTGCTGCCCCGACTGATGATCCTCAAATCGGGCCGAATCGATCCCTCGGAGTTCATCAAACGCTACAAGACCATCCCCTTGATCCGTCTGCTCGAGGAACTTTCGGCTTGGTTTGCTCGGGCTGAAAAACGCGGCTTGGTTCGGGCGGGGGCAGACAGCGCCACCTGGGCCCAGAGCTGTCTGGGGGCCCTCCACGGACGCGCCATCTCGCGCCATCTGATGCAGTCGGACTTTGGCCCGGATGATGATGCTCAATACATCCGCCACCTCGTCGACCTGTTCTGGCGGGGGATGCAACCGGAGAACAGCGATGATTAACCAGCTGCTTAATTTAGTGATTTTGTTTTGCTTTTTGACGCTCACCACGCCGGTCCTGGCGGATGAAGCTGGACCCCATCCGGTCACCCCTGTTTCCGATGCCAAAGCTGCCACCAGGACGCCCTATTGGGAGCAGTTCAACGATCCCACATTGAACGAGCTGATTCGCCGGGGCCTTGGCAACAACTTCGATGTGGCAGCAGCGCGCCACCGGGTGAGCCAAGCCGAAGCGATGGCCCGCCAAGCGTTGGCGCCGTTATTGCCTTCGATCAGTGCTGAAGCGGGGTACAATCTGTCCCCGTACAATTCGGTGGGTTCGGCGATTAAAATGGATCCGATCCCCGGGGCACCGGCGAGCAGCGATGATGACGACACCCAACTGATGCACTCCGTGTCCACTGTGCTCAAGGCGAGCTACCTGGTGGACATCACCGGGAAAAACGTCGCCGCTCGCCAAGCCGCTCTTCGAGACGCGGCTGCCAGCCGGGCCGATGCAGCGGGCATCGCCTACAACCTCGCCTTTTTAATCATTCAAACCTACTTCGACGTGATCACGGCTCAAACCCGCTTGGCGCTGATTGAAGGGCAGATCAAGAACAACTCGGCGCTCCTCGAACTGGTCGAGGCTCGGCTCGACCGGGGGTCGGTGGGGGCCCTTGATGTGCTGCAACAGCGACAACAGTTGGAGGCGACCAAAGCCCAACTGCCCCTGATCCGTGCTCTGGTCACCACCGGTAAAAATCAATTGGCCCTGCTGATCGGTGCGCCGGGTGCGGACGAGCTCCCTCCGATCGGCGCCGAATTACCCCAGCTGAGCCCTGCGCCGGCCGGCCGGGTGAACCGGTTGCCCAGCCACCTACCGAGCCTGCGCGCAGAGAAATTACGCATGCAAGCTGCTGAGCACCGCAAAAAGAGCGCCCAGCGAACCCTGTTGCCGAGCCTCGTGCTCAACGGCTCAGTGGGGTACCAGATGAACTACATCGATCAGGTGGGGGACGGGGAAACCTGGGCCCTGGGCGCGATGATCTCGATCCCCCTCTGGTCCGGCGGCGCGAACCACGCTGCCCTGCGCCAGTCCAAAGCGGCTCTGGCCGCGGCCAAGAACGGCTTTGCCCAAAAACAGCTCACTGCCGTCAAGGAGGTGGACAATGCGCGGATTCGCGAGCAGGAGCAGCAGGAGCACTACGAGGCGATGGTGCGTCAATTGGAGGCCTCCAAGGTGGCCTTTGGCGAGGCCCGCGAGCGTTATGTCGTCGGATTGACCGATTATTTGAACGTGCTGGTCACCCTGGCCACGCATCAGGCCGTGCAGCTCAGTGAAGCCCAGGCCTATCACGATTTGGTGCTGGCCCGGGTTCGCCTGCTCCAGGCCATGGGCGGCGACTGGACCCACACCTTACTGACCAGAAATGGGACAGGGGAGTAACCAATGAAACGGATAGTCTTTCACGTCATTATTCCGATCTTGATCATCTCAGCGGCGGTTTTTGGGGCGGTGCAGATCGTCAAGCACGCCCAAAAGCCCGAACGCAAGGATGCGGATGAGATCGCGCCGGTCGTCGAACTGATGACCGTTGAGCCGCAACCGATGACGATGCAGGTCACGGCCACCGGCTCGGTGGTGCCGGCCCGGCAGATTACCCTCACCCCCGAGGTGACCGGCCGCGTGGTCAAATTGTCCCCTGAGCTGGCGCCGGGGACCCTGTTCAAAAAAGGGGATATCATCGCCCGTATCGACCGGCGGGACTACGCCCTGGCGATCACCCAGGAAGAGGGGCGGGTTCATCAGGCCGAGCTGGAGCTCCAGTTGGAAAAGGGGAGGGTGGAGATTGCCGAGCGGGAGCTGCAGGTCCTGGGACGGGACAAGGCGCCCGGGGCGGCGGTGTCGTCATTGGCGCGCCGTACCCCCCACCTGGAGGTGGCCAAGCAGAACACCGCCTCGGCCCGAAGTGGATTGTCCCGCGCCAAGTTGAATCTGTCACGTACGGTGATCAGGGCGCCGTTCAACGCGATTGTGCTCGAGAAGAGGGTCGATGTGGGCCAACTGGTGGGGCCCTCCACGCCGATCGCCACATTGATGGGCAGTGATGAGCTGTGGATCAACCTCTCTGTGCCGGTGGAGAAATTGACCCACATCCAAATCCCCGGGGTCAATGCCGAGCAGGGCTCCCGGGTGGAGGTCTAC
>JANQET010000054.1 GCA_028278265.1 Myxococcota bacterium | reverse complement strand
ACAAAAATGCGATCTCCTCCGTTCGATTGAAGGTCGAGGGGCGACCCAATTACATCGATCCCGATCGGAGCACCATTCGCGCCCGCCTGCGCCTGCATCAGACCTTGTACATGCTCGAGCGAGCGATTCAGCTCAAGTTGATGATCGGCAGTCGCTACGATCGGGCGTATGAGGATCCCAAGGTCATCAAGTACGACCGCTTTTTACCGGAGGCTCAGGTCGACGTGCGCTGGCACACCCCGGTACCCCGCTTGACCTTCTCCGCCGGAGGACTGCTGAAGTACAACTGGTACATGAACTCCCGGCAAAACGAGAAGAACTCATTCCGCCCCAAGTACGTCAAAATCGATTTCGGCGATGACGTGGACAGCTACTTGGCCAAGTACCTCAACTCCTACTTCGCTCACGAGTACTACAACTTGACGCGGGGCGATCTGGAATGGGAGGTCAAGTCAGAGCTGCTGCTCTCCTTGTGGAAGGGGGCGAATCTGGCGCTGATGTACAACCATCACGAGCGACTCTCCAACATCGACGACGCGCCGGTCGGCGGCTATATCACCGTGGACGACACCACCGGTGAGGAGATGGTAGCCTACCTACCCCCGCCGGAGTACTCGTACAAAAGGGACACGGTGATGCTCGAGCTGCGGCAGCGGTTCTAGGAGGGGAGGACCAATGATGCGCACAGTTAGAAAAGGGAACGGAATGAAACTCAATGGGATGTTATGGACTGTCATCGGTTTGATGATCTGCGCTCCGGTAATGCTCCGCGCGGGCACGGTCGTCTCGGTGAAGAGCGTGGCCGCAACGGAGGCCCTATTCGAGATCGAGCAGGGGGCCGCAACCGACGCCACCGCACCGACACAGCCGGGAAAGGTATACACCGCTTCGGGTGAGGGCGCGACGGTCGTCGTCGGCGACAAGGCGATGATCTCCGCTTCTTCCGGAGCGCGGTTGCGTGTGTCGGGGGACGGCCAATCCACCGAACAACCGATTGAACTCCTAGAAGGGGGATTTCAGCTCCACGTGGGTTCCAAACCCAGTATATTCTCCTTGGGTGACGCCCGGCTAACCGTCACCGAGGCCAAGGTGGCAGCGATCAAGGTGGGCGACCAATGGGTCGTGTCAGTTCAGTCATTCTTCACCGCCGGCACCGCATCGATCACTGTCGAGCTGCCGCCACCACCGCCGCCGAAGGTACAACCCGAAGAGGAGTCCGACGGCAAGGGGGACCGACGCAGCCGCAAAAAAAGCCGGCGTAAGAAAAAGGACGAGGAACAGAAAATCGAACCGGCACCGTTTGTGGCCCCACCCAAACCGATTGTGCACACCCAGCCCCTGAAAAAAGGGGAGATGGTGCTGCTCGCGACAAAGGTCAAGCCCGCAAAAGCGGCGGATTCGGACCAGCTCGCCATAGTTGATCTGACCGCTCGTCTCACCGAAGCTCCGGTAAGCGGTCCGGTGCTCAGCCTCAAGAATGTCGAGGACCCGATTGACCTCACCGCCCAAGGGGTCGATCGGGACGCCGCGTTCGAGGATATCGAAATTGAAGAGATCGAGGTCGAAGCGGGTTGCGTAGAAATCTGTATCGATTAACATCGAAGGCGGGACGCCAGAGGGAAGGCACAATGAGCCACTCCAAGAATGAACAAAGCACCGACAAGATAGAACGAAAACGCCGCTATCTGGGGAGTATTCTCCTTTTTGCAGCGGTTTTCTCATTAATGACAATGTGTGCGCCCGAACGGGAGTTCGACTATTGGCAGTCGATCGGGGACAACATCGGTCACGACGGTACGGATGATCACCATGATCACGATGATCACGATGACCACGATGACGACCATGATTCGGATCACGATTCGGACCATCCGGACGGAGGGATGATGGACGGTGGTGATCAGGACTCCGAAACCGAGGAATTGGACAGCAGCGCACCACCGGCCCCAAGGAGCTATCAATGAGTATTAGACAGTTTAAGCCGTCGCTGCGTTACGGCGCCATTGCGTTGAGCGCATTGTGGTTTTCGCTTCTCGCCTGCAATGGCGGCAGTACCGCGGATGATGACGATGATGACAACAACAATGACAGCGCCGATGACGAGCTCGACTGCAAGAATTTGGAGTGGAGCCCCGAAGAGCACTACCTGACCAACGACTCCATTGTCTCCGAGTGGGATCAGACGGCGTTCATCGACGTCGATGAAAACGGCAAAATCGATAAAGAGGAGTATGAGGACGAAGATGTCACTTACGTAGACCTCTGTGAAAAAAGCGCCGACGGCAAGCGATCGCTGGTCCTGTTGATGGCCACGGACGACTGACCGGCCTGTGAGGACCAGTTTGGTGCCATCAGAGACAGTATCAAGGAAATTCAAGAAGAAAACGGGCTATTCTTTGCCGTTTACGTGGGGAAAGATGGGAATGTTTCCAACGAGGAAGCGGCTGAGCATCTGAGCGACGAGGCGCACCTCGACGGGAGGCGTGGCGATCTGTGGTCAGGGACCCATCCGGCGTTTGCCGACAGCCACGCTTATCCTTTCTCGGCGGTGATCGATCTGGACACCGGGGTGGTCCTGGCAACCGATCCGATCCCGGAAATCTTGACGGTCGAGGAGATCCTCAAACAGGTCAAGAAAGCCAACAAGAACTGAGCCCGACAGGGATCGCCCCCCTGACCGCGATTGCAGTAGCAGTAGAGGAGAACAAATTTGGTTAAGATTGCTACAAAAGTCCTCGTTCTGGCGTTTGCCATCACCGCCGGATCAGCGGCAATCGCCATTGCCACCAATGCGGTTCGACCGAGCGGGATCCCCTTGGTGACCGATATTCCCTACGAGATTTTCGCTCCTTGCAAGGACTCCGAGGCCGAAGCCAAAGCCGCCTCGGCAGCCGAACTCGCCGGGACTTCCGGAGGAGTCGTACTGTACATCGACGCCCGGCCGGCGGAAATGTTCGAGGCCGAGCATATCGAGGGATCGATCAATGTGCCGTACTCCGCACTGTTCGGGGCCAAGCCAGAGGATGTGGAGAAGGTGAAGACCACCGCCCAAGCCAAGAAGGCGACCAAGATCGTCGTTTATGGTCTGCATCAGGACGCAGCGACAGAAAAGAAGTCGGTGGACTTCGGCAAACCCCTGGCCCAACAGCTCGTCGAGTCGGGGATTAAAGGGGTGACCTATCTCGCCGGCGGGCTGACCAAGTTGAAGGAATCGGGACAAACGACCACGGGGAAAGGGAGTGCGCCAGCAGAGAAAGAGGCTCCGACAGAGAAAGGGGGTGCAGCTCAATGAACAGCACCCACAAAAAGTGGATCCTCGACGGGGTGAGTGTGGCCGCCCGTCTATCGCTGGCGATCACCTTTATCTACGCCTGTATTCACAAAATCGCCGTTCCGTACGATTTCGCCCTGCAGGTGGCTACCTACCAAATCCTACCCTTGTCGTTGATCAACCTTCAGGCCATCATTCTGCCCTGGCTCGAGCTCGTCACCGGGGTGCTGCTGATCGCCGGCTGGCTGACCCGTCCGGCAGCGCTGATCACCTGCGGGATGAACATCATGTTCATCGTGGCCATCGCCATGGCCCTGGCCGCTGATCTGCAACTCCAATGCGGCTGTTTCGCCGCGGCCGACGTGGGTGATCAAATGGACTCGGACCTCATCATTCGGGACGCCTTTTTCCTTCTTGTCGGCGCTTTTGTCGTTTATATCCGACCGGACCGACTGACATTGGATCACTGGTTAGCAAAGAGGAGACAACATGCCTAATCACCGACTTTTAACGCTTGTCACCATGGCTGGTCTGTTGCTACTGGCCGGCACCGCGACTGCCGCCGAGCTCGACTGGAAGAAAGTGGTCGGCGTTCAACCCAACAAGCTCTCTGCCAAACAGAAATCGCGCGCGGTCAAGCTGCTGGGCCAGTTGAACAATACGCGGGGATGTCAGGGAACCCTGGCCCAATGTGTGGCCAAAAACGATATGACCGCCCGCCGTCACGCCGGCTTTGTCGCGCGCATGGTTCGCAAGAACAAAACCGACGATGAAATCAAGCAGGGAATCGCCCAGCGACATGAATCGGCGTTCCCCGAGGAGATCCTACCGATCGACGTATCGGATCACCCGTACAAGGGGAATCCCAAGGCCAAGGTGGTGATCGTCGAATTCGCCTGCTTTCAATGCCCCTTCTGCGCTCACCTGGCGCCCCAGTTGAAACAATTTCACAAGCGATTCGGCGACAAGATTGTGCACTATTTCAAATTCTTTCCAGTGCGCAGCCACAAACGGGGGGTGGCCTCTTCCTTGGCCGGGGTAAGTGCCTATCGCCAGGGCAAATTTTGGCCGCTCCACGACTTGATGTTCGCAAATCGAGCCGATCTGGATGACGATGATCTGCTGGCCTACGCCAAAAAGGTCGGGCTCGACGTTGCCAAATTTCAATCCAAGCTGAAAGATTCCACCACCATGCGCTACATCGAAAAGGACAAGCTGGAGGGAATGCGCGTGGGCGTCGAGGGGACACCCTCATTTTTCATCAACGGCAAGCTCTACACCGGCGCCAACGATCTCCAGGAGATCGCCGACCGCATCGCCGAAGAGATCGACATCGTCGAAGGGCGCATCAAATAACCCCATGAAAGTGACCGTATGTGAGCTGGGCAACGATCCGCAGTCGCTGAGCGACGACTGGCAGCGGCTCGGCGAGCATGTTCGCGAACACCGCAGCGAGCTGGTCGTCCTACCGGAGATGCCCTTCGCGCCATGGCTCGCCCGCACCCGCGAGGTGGACGCGTCGGCTTGGCAGGCAGCGGTTGTCGCACACGACCACTGGATAGAGCGGTTGGCCGAGCTGGGCGCCGGCGTCGTCATCAGCACACGCCCGACTGCCGACCACCACAACGAGGGATTTGTGTGGCAGCGGGATCGGGGCTATCAACCGGTTCACACCAAGTACTACCTACCCGATGAAGCCGGTTACTGGGAAGCCTCCTGGTACCAGCGGGGGGACGGTGTTTTCGAAGCCACCCATTGCGCTGCCGGGCACATCGGTTTGCTGATCTGTTCGGAGTTGTGGTTTACTCGGCACGCCCGCGACTACGCCAAGCAAGGGGTCGAGCTCATCGTCTGTCCCAGAGTTACCCCCGGGCCGTCGACCGAGATGTGGCTCAGCGGCGGACAGGGGGCGGCGATCATCTCAGGCGCATTCTGCCTATCGTCAAACCTGCGCGGTCCGGGCACAGGCGACCTGGCCCCGGGAGGGACGGGATGGATTATCGAGCCGGAGTACGGCCGGGTGTTGGGCACTACCTCCGAGGAGCACCCGTTTCTCACCCTCGAGATCGATTTGCAGATCTCCCAAAATGCCAAGGCCACCTACCCGCGCTATATTTCTGACTAGATCGATATCCAACCCCTCAGGAGACGAAATGAAACCCAGTGTGGTCTACAAGAAGATAGTCATGTTCCAGGATCTCAATCCGGCGCAAATGCTCTACGGCGGCACCATGTTGAACTGGATGGACGAGGCCGGGGCAATTTTCGCCACTGAGTTGCTCGGGCCGGAGCGGGCGTTTGTCACCTTGAAGGTGAGCGAGGTACTGTTCAAACATCCGGCCAAGCTGGGGGATCTGTTGACGTTTTACGCCCACATCAGTCGACTGGGCCGGACGAGCTTCGGTGTCTCGGTGTCGGTGCACAACCGGCAACGGGAGATCGTCAGCTGTGATCTCTCCTTCGTCGCCCTCGACAATGAGGGGACGCCAACCGTCCACGGATTGACCATTTAGGCAGAAGTTCCCATATAGAAAACGCACATTTCGTTTGTTATTTCGGGTAGATCGACCATGAATCAAACTCCAATTACTGGCTACACTGTGATCTT
>JANQET010000053.1 GCA_028278265.1 Myxococcota bacterium | reverse complement strand
GCCGGTATCGCCGCCAGGGTCTCGGGGGCGACTTCAAAGGCCAAGGTGGCGGCAAATCGGGCCGCGCGGAGGACCCGCAATCCATCCTCGGTGAACCGTTTGGCGGCATCTCCCACCGCCCGGATCACCCCGGCGTCGATATCCGCCGCCCCACCAAAGGGGTCGTGCAGCTCGTTGCGCAGGGGATCCCAGGCGATCGCGTTGATCGTGAAATCCCGGCGGGCCAGGTCGGCGTCGATGCTCTTGAGAAAGGTCACGACGCTGGGTCGGCGACCGTCCTTGTACTCCCCTTCTCCTCGCAGGGTGGTGATTTCAGCTTGCTGATCCCCCAAAAGTACAGTCACCGTTCCATGGGCCAGACCGGTGGGCACGACCCGGCGAAAGAGCGTCATGAGGATTTTCGGCTCCGCTGTTGTCGCCAGATCCCAGTCCAGACCCGAGCGGCCGAGGAGCGCGTCTCTGACCGCGCCTCCCACGATATAGGCCTCTTCTCCCGCATCGGCGATTGTGTGGCAAATCGCGAGAATTTCGTCCGGTAAAGCGAGGAGCTGGGAGGGGCTGATCATGCTCAATTATCCATTTCTGTTCGGCTGGTTACGCTGCGGTTTTTGTTTGGCCCGCGCGTGCCTATTCGTCAAGATATGTTAGAATAGCTCAATAACAGTGAATTTTGAACCACGACTCGTTTGGTAAGAGGAATGGATGACTGAGAGTATCGAACCCTCGCGCGTTCAGCGCGCCTCTGCCATTTCGTTTGGACGCTACGTACTCGAACGAAAAATCGCACATGGAGGCATGGCCGAGGTGTTTCTCGGCAAGGAAAAGGACGCCGAACCCGGCGTTCCCCCGTTGATCATCAAGTGCATCCTCTACGACATTGCCAGCGATCCCCAGTTCTTGGCGATGTTCATCAACGAGGCCCAACTCGCAGCGCAGATGGACCACCCCAATATCGTCCGAGTGCTCGATTTCGGGGAGTACAACGGACGGCTGTTCATGGTGATGGAGTATGTCGACGGGCTCGATTGCTGGCGATTTGCCCGGCGTTTGTACCCCTGGGGAGAAGACCACACCGCGTTGGCCGTGTGGATGATTTGTCAGGTGCTGATGGGCTTGGAGCATGTGCATGGACTGACCGATGTGAACGGACGCTCGCTCAACGTGGTGCATCGGGACATGTCCCCGTCCAATATCTATCTTTCGCGGAGCGGCGCGGTCAAAATCAGCGATTTCGGCATCGCCCGCATCGAGTCGAAACGATATCGCCCCATCGCCATGGTGCCCCGGGGGAAATTCGGCTACGTGGCGCCCGAACAGGTGGAGGCCCTCACGGTGGACCATCGGGCGGATCTGTTCTCCGTGGGAGTGGTGCTCGCCGAGCTGTTGATCGGCAAGAAGATTTTTACCGGGCACAGTCAGCTCAGCGTCTTGCTCGACATCAAGGACGCCCGTCTGAGCACACTGGAGCAAAACGTCGATCGAGTGGATCCCCGGTTGCTCGAAATCCTCAAGAAAGCCCTGGCCCGGGATCCGGACGAACGGTATACCAGTGCCGCCGAATTCCGCGCCGAGTTGACTGAGGTGCTCGACGCTCGCCCGGCCCATCCGGGCTCCGAACAGTTGGCGGTGCAGGTCGCACGGGCATTGGAACTGAGGGATTCAGAGAGCCTGGCCCCGGATCGCATCTGGCCCCAGACACCGGAAGTGGGCGAGATCGCTTCATCCGATATGGACGACGACCGCCAGGCGACGGGAAAATTGTCGCTCAAACCGGGCAATGTGACCGAGCAGCAAATCGCCGAAATTCGGACGGCGGATTTCGATCAACTTCCATCGTATAGCGAGACACCGATTACCGGAGAAGCCACACCGTACGGCCCGGTGGGACGGTATGTGGTCAAGCTACCCAATGGACAGAAGATCGGACCCACATCGTTTGCCCATTTGATGGAGCTGATCTATTCGGATCAGGTCAGCGCGGATACGCTGATCTCCATCGACGGGGACAGTTTCATCCCGGCCAGCGAAATACCGGATCTGACCCGGCATTTGCCGATCTACACGCCGACCAGAGATGTGGATGGGCTCGAAAAACCGGATCGCAGAGGGCTGCTTCATCTGGAGTCCCCATCGGAGATCATGCTCGCGCTGGCCGTACGCGATGACTCGGGCCTGTTCATCTGTCAAAAGGGCAGCAGCCGAAAAGAGGTCTACTTTCGCAAGGGCCGGGCGGTTTACGTCGGCTCCAACGATCCCTCCGAGCTGTTGGGCGAACACTTGGTGGCCCACGGGGTGCTCGAGCGGGCCGAAGTTGACCTGGCGTTGGCTATTTTGCCCCGGTTCAACGGCCATCTGGGGGATACGCTGATCGCCCTGGGCATGCTGAGCGCGGTGGAGCTGTTCAATCACATCGGCACACAAATCAAAAACAGGTTCACCACCCTGCTGGGATGGCGACGCGGACGGTATGAGTTTTACAAGGATATTTGTTGCCGGCCCAATGTCCTCGAAGTGCCGGTTGATCTGTTTTCGTCGATTTCGGATCATCTCGTCACCCGAAGTAAGGAGCTGGATGCGCCATCCATCATCTCTAAAATGAGGGATGTCCTCATTTCCCCCTCCCGCTACGCCGGCGCCCTGTGTCAGCGGACCACCCTGCCCAAGGCGATCGAGGCTTGCCTCAACACACTGACCGGTCCCAGCACCGTCGAGCTGTGGATGCGCGAGGTGAACAAGACCACCGATCAAGAGGAGATGGCCCGGTCACTTTTTGTCGGTATCGAGGCGGGAATTTGGAAAGTGGACGAACCGTCTATCCTACCCTGGCGGGCCGCCGAAGCGGACGAATCCAATCTACAGTAGGCCGGTCGCTTGACAGAGCGCGCGAGAAGCGGCTAAAAATCACAGATTCAATTGGAATATGATTAAAGGACAAAGGGTTGTTATTTCAATGCTACGAGAATCTCAAAAAGTAGCCTGGGAGGATTTCGATGAAGGCATTTAACAAAGGTCTGATTCTGTTGTTGGGTATTGCACTTCTGGTCGGGTGCAAACCAAAGGGCAAGGATGAGGGCAAAACAGAAGAACAAGCAGGTGCGGTGGGCGAGAAAGTAGCGCTGGATTTTCACCTGATGTCAAAGTGCCCCTTCGGCGTCAAAGTGCTGAACGCCATCACGCCGGTGCTGGA
The DNA here is from genome assembly GCA_028278265.1 of Myxococcota bacterium. Lineage (GTDB taxonomy): Bacteria > Myxococcota_A > Polyangia > JAAYKL01 > JAAYKL01 > JANQET01. The sequence continues at coordinate 12,914 of JANQET010000053.1, read as the reverse complement.
CAAGATGGGGGACAACATTGATTTCAATGTGTACTACATCGGGCGCGAAAAGGACGGTGAGCTCACCTCGATGCACGGCGAGCAAGAAGTACAGGGTAATATTCTACAACTGTGCGCCCGTGAAGTCGGTGACGTGGACTCGTGGTTGTCTTTTCTGAAATGCCAAAACGAAGAGTGGCGCAAAATCCCCGACGGCTGGGAAGAATGCGCCAAAAAGACCAAGATCGACGCGGCAAAGATGAAGACCTGTTACGAGGGCGAACAGGGCAAGACGCTGCTGCGGGCCTCGTTCAAACACTCCAAGGAGAAGCGGGCCACAGGCAGCCCGACGATTTTCCTCGCCGATGAGTCCTACCGCGGCGGTCGCACCGAGGCTTCCTTTGGCCGCGCCATCTGTAACAAATTTCAGGGATCCAAGCCGTCGTACTGTGACGGCATCCCCGCACCGGTGAAGGTGCCGGTGACGGTGGTCAAGGACGAGCGGTGCCAGGGGCGCGGTTGTGATCCCAAGCGGTTCCTCTCCTTCGTCAGTCATATGTTCGAGGGCGCGGAGATCAAAGAGCTCGACTACGCCGCCGACGAGGGTAAGGCCCTGTTCGAGAAGAGCGGCCAGAAGTTCCTGCCGATCGCTGTCTTCGGCAAAGAGGTCGAAAAAGAGGAGAACGGGTACAACCGGCTCAAGCGACGGCTGGTCAAAATCGAGGGCTCCGATCAGTTGGTCTATCCCCTGGGCCGCACCTGGGATCCGGCAGCAGAGATTTGCGACGACAAGAAAGACAACACCGGCAACGGTAAGATCGATTGTGACGATGAGACCTGCACGGGCAAAAAAGTGTGTCGCGCCGAAGAGAGCAACAAGCTAGATGTCTTCGTGATGAGTCAGTGCCCCTACGGCGTGCGGACAGTGGATGCGATGGCCGAGGTGCTCAAGAACTTCAACAACGATCGCAAACACCTCAATTTCGAGATGAACTTCATCGGCAACGAGCGGGACGGCAAGCTCACCTCAATGCACGGCCAGGGCGAAGTGGACGAGAACATCCGCCAGCTGTGTGCGCAAAAACACTACAACAAGAACTACAAGTTCATGGAGTACGTGCTGTGCCGCAACAAGGACTATCGCAACAACGATTGGGAATCCTGCGCCAAGGGCGCGATTAAGGCCGATGTGATCAAGAAGTGCGCCGAAGGTGATGAGGGCCAACAGCTGCTCTCCGCCTCGTTCAAGAAGTCTTCTGATTTGGGGATCACCGGTTCACCCAACTGGCTGCTCAACAACCGCTTCGACATGCGGGCGCGCAATGCCAACGCGATCAAGAATGCGTTCTGCGAGAAAAACAAGGACGTGCCGGGGTGCGAAAAGAAGCTCAGTGACGGCAGTGGTAAAGCACCCATCCCCGCCGGCAGCTGTGGTGGGGGCAACGCACCGGTAAAAGCCAAGAAGGCCGGTAAAATCGATCCGGCGAAGAACCTCTCGGCAAAGAACAAAGCCAAGCCCCAGAAGTAGCGCTCCTTCGGACTACCCCCTTTTTTTAATTCTATCTTGAGCTCCGGCTATTCAACGCCGTCATCGCAGGTGTCGTCGATGATCTTGACCGCCTCGTGAAAGCACTGCTGGTAGCTCTCTTCGCAGACGCTGCAGAACTGTCGGCGATCCTCGTCGAACGATTCGAGGAACTCCCTGAGCACCGGCGCCCCCATCGCCCCATTGCCCGCCGTGTCGTACTCGGTGCAGATGCCGTCGTCCAAATCGTTGTCCCCAAAGACCCCCAGCACCACGATGGACCGCTCGAAACCGTTCTTGGCAGCGACCAGATCGGCCTTCCAGCTCGTGGGATCTCCGGCCGAACAATCACCATCCGGGGGATCGCACCACGTTTCGTCGGTAATAAAGGTGACCACGAGGATCGCATTGTCGCGAATGAAGCCGGCGTTGCACTGATTCGGTGCGTTTTCCGCGGTTACCGAACGGGTCATCGCCTCCATCACCTTTTCATTGCCGCTACCGGTGACGCCGACCCGGGCGATGCAGGCAAAGGCGTCGTTCAACTCCGGTTGATCCTTGATCAGGTAGCGATTGCCCCCTGCAATATCGCAATTGGTCTGAACGTTGTTGCCCACATGACCCGCACCCAACCTCCCGTCACAGCCTTGAAAATTGAACCCATCGGAATCGACCGCCATGATGTGGTAATTGTCGATGTCGATCGCTTCAGTGATCTCAGCGATGAAGCCGGGAAAGCTGTTGATCAAGTTCTGCTGTTCATCGTCCATCGACCGGGAGTTGTCGATGACAAAGAGAAAATCGACCCCTTCGCAGCCATCCATGTAGGTGTCTGTTTCATCGTCGTTGTCGTCGTCGTCGTCTTCCCATTGGTCGCTGTCGAAGCCATCGTCGTTGTTGTCGTCGTCATCATCCCCGGAGTTGTCGTCATCCCCCTCCGGGGTGGCGGAACGTCCTCCCCCATCACACGCGACCACGAAAACAAATAGGCACAGCAGAGCCCAGATGGTTACTTTCGCATATTTCATGACGGTCCTCCTTTGTGGATAATTATGTTGGTTTGTACATGTTTAGTGCACACGTGGTGCAGTTTCTTATGTTTTGCGCTGTTTTATTTGGTTTAGCCATTTTTTTTATTCACCGATCTTTGCTCGGAAAAATAGACACCTGTTTTTAATCCAAAACTCCTTAACTCAATGTATCTATTGCCAATCTCTAATCTTGAACGGTCACTTTGCACCCAGTAACAGTTTACTCTGATCGGTTCGCTGACTCAACGCCATTGTGATGGACCGGCGAGATTTCTCTAAAACGGTACAGTTGTTTTTTAATAGTTATGCAATATTGTATTGAGCCGGGAAATAGGGGGTTCTATGGGCTGTGTGGGAAAAAATTTGTGCCCGGAATTCATTTTGTTGTTGATCTTCTGCCGATTGACGCCGAAATTGCACGGCTGGTCCCATTGGCGATTAGTCTTAATGCCTCGATGGCAATGGTGGAGTCCCCAAAATGAAACGATTGGAAATCCATAAGTTCGGCGGAACTTCTGTCGCCGACGCTCAGCGTATCCTCGCCGCCTGTCGATTGATGGTCGACAGGTATCAGCAGAGCAACATTGTGGTGGTCAGCTCGGCCACTGCCGGTACCACGGATATGTTGGTGAAGGTCGGCCGCGCCGCAGCCTTGGGAGAGCACGGTGATGTGCAGGAGCTCTGTGATCAGATGGAGCAACGACACCTGGCGATCCTCAAGCAATTCAGTCGCCCGAACGAGGAAACAGTGGGTTGGGAGATTACCGCACTCATTCGGGTCGTGCGTCGACTGGGGGAGGCCGCGGCGATCAATCGGTTGCTCAGCCCAAGGGCGCGGGATCGCATCCTGATCACCGGTGAGAAGCTGGCCGTACGGCTTTGGGCCACTGCATTCCAGACGCTGGGTGCGTCGGCCGCGCCGATGGATGCGGATCGCTTTTTGGAAACCGACGGTCAATTCGGCCGGGCCAACGCAATCCCCGAAATTGCCGACCGCACCATTCGCCATGCTTTGAGCCCGGTCGTCGCCGAGGGCTCGATTCCGGTGGTTACCGGCTTTTGCGGACGCGGACCGGACGGGGCGACGACGACGCTGGGGCGAGGCGGATCGGATCTATCGGCCACCCTGCTCGCCGCGGCGATGAACGCGGACGAAGTGACCATTTGGACCGACGTGGACGGGGTGTTCAGCGCGAATCCTCGAGTGGTGGCCGACGCCCGGGTGATTCAACACCTCAACTATCGCGAAGCCGCAGAGATGTCCTATTATGGGGCCAAGGTGCTGCACCAGCGCACGATGATTCCGGTGATGGAGAAGCGCATTCCCGTGTGGACGCGAAACTCGCTCAAGCCCGAGGCCCGCGGGACGGTGATCGACGGTTGTTTTTCCCCCGGTTCCCACCCGGTAAAGGCGGTCAGTGCGATTCTCAACCAGGCGCTGCTCTCGGTGGAGGGCAAGGGCATGTCCGGTGCTCCCGGGTTTGCCGCCCGGTTGTTCGACACCTTGGCCGAACAGGAGATCAGCGTGACGATGATCTCCCAGAGCAGCTCGGAGGCGTCGATCTGCCTGGCTATTCCCCGGGAGGATGTCGATCTGGCGGAGAGCGCGCTGAAGCGGGAATTTCGGCCCGAGCTTTCCCGAAGGGACATTGAGGAGATCGCGGTGCGGCGGTATGTCGGCTTGGTCGCCGTGGTCGGCCTGGGCATGGCCCAAACCCCCGGTGTGGCCGGCCGCACGACGGCGGTGCTGGGCAAGCAGCGGATCAACATTCTGGCACTGGCTCAGGGATCGTCGGAACTGAACATCACCATCGCCCTGGACGAAGCGGACATCGATCACGCGGTCCGAGTGCTGCACCGGGAGTTCGGTCTGCACCGGGTCGATACGGGGGTGGAGACCCGAGACAGCCTCGATCTGATCGTGCTCGGCTGCGGCAACGTGGGGCGGGCGTTCATTGATTTGGTGGAGCAGCGCCGGGTTCATATAAAGGAGCGTTTTGGTCTCGAACCCCGGTTGTTGGCCGTTGGCGACCGAAGCGGTTTTCTGTTGGATCCGACCGGCATCCCGCGTCAGCGCATAGAAGAGGTCATCGCGGCGAAGAACGAAGGTCGCCGCATTGGCGATTGGGAACAGGGGGTGAGTGGATCGGCGCGTCAAATGATGGGCCGGGTCCTCGGCTACCGGCTGACCCGTCCGGTGCTGATCGACACCAGCGACGCCGACGATGCCCACGATGTCTTTCTGGCGGCCTTCGAAGGGGGGTGTGATGTGGTCACGGCCAACAAAAAACCGTTGGCCGGGGAGATGGAGATTTTTCGCCGACTGCAAACCACTTGTGCGCAAAGTGGCGCTATACTCAAAGCAGAGGCCACGGTCGGCGCCGGGCTGCCGGTGGTGGACACGTTGGAGATGTTGGTCGGCACCGGGGATCGGTTGGTGACCGCCCAGGGAAGCCTGTCGGGGACATTGGGATTTATCATGAGTTGTCTAGAACGGGAGATTCCCCTGTCCCGGGCGGTCGCGATGGCGCGTGATCAGGGCTTCACCGAGCCCGATCCGGCGGTCGATTTGAGTGGTATCGATGTGGCGCGCAAAGCGACAATCCTGGGCCGACTGGCCGGCCTGGTGACCGGACACTCCCCGGTGGCGCTCACCGGGCTAGTCGACGCGTCGTGGATCGGTTTACCTTATGATACGCTGATCGAGCGGCTGGGGGACCGCGATCATCACTTTGCCGCGCAGGTCGCCGAGGCCAAAAAGCAGGGGAAGGTGTTGCGCTATCTGGCCCAAGTGGAGCGCGAACAGATCACGGTCGGCCCGCAGGCTGTGCCGGCAGATTCAGCGGCCGGCCGCTTGGCCGGTACTGAAAACTTAATTGTATTTAATTCGGAGCGATACCAGTCGATTCCCTTAGTAATCACCGGACCGGGCGCGGGGGTCGAAGTGACCGCGATGGGGGTGCTCGGTGATGTGTTGCGCATTGCGGCAGAACGTGGAGAAGTGTGATGCAACGAGACGAAGTACGCGTTTTTGCACCGGCCACGATTTCGAATTTCGGCCTGGGGTTCAACATGTTGGGGTTGGCCCTGAACGGGTTGGGTAACGTGGTTGCGGCCAGGGGAACCACCGGTACCGATGTTCGACTGGTCTCCTTGGACGGGGTAGACCAATCGCCGCCGTTGACGGTAGATCACCATCCCGCCGGCCTCGCCGTGTTGGAGACCCTCAAAAAGGCAGGCATCAAACGGGGGGTCGATCTCGCCGTGCGCCGGGACATTCCGGCCGGCTGCGGGCTGGGTGGTGAGGCCTCGATGGCAGTAGCCGCGGCCTTTGCCACCAACAAGCTGTTGGGATCGCCGTTGCGCAAGCACGAATTGGTGGGACCGAGTATGATCGCCCAGGCGGATTCCTCGGCCCCCCATCATCCGGACCAAGTGGCCGCCGCCCTGTTGGGAGGCCTGATTTTGGTGCACTGCGTCAAACCGATTGATCTGATTCGCGTACCCCTGCCCTCGGATCTGCGCATCGCCCTGGTCATTCCGCAGCCGGGTCGAGATACCGGGCGAGAGCGTCACGGGTTGCCCGAAATGATCGCCCGTCGGGATGCGGCGCAAAGCGCGGCCAATATTGCTGCGTTCACCACCGCCTGTTTCACCTCGGATATCGGCTTGCTGTCCCGTTGTTTTGCGCCGGATCCGTTCATCACAGCGCGCTGTGAGCCGATTCCCGGATCCGGTGATGCGCTGCGGGCGGCTGCAGAGGCCGGTGCTGTGCTGAGCTCGGTTTGCGGCCTCGGCCCGGCGGTGTTCGCCCTGTGCCGCTCGGCGCGAAGCGCGAAAGACATCGTTCAAGTGATGGGAGCGGCCTTCGAAAATGTCGGCACGCCGTCAAGTGCCCTCATCTCACCGGTGGACTGCCCAGGGGCGCGAGTTGAAAGACAATGAGGAATGGGTTAAATGGATTACTTGAATCCTAAGTCGATAGACTTTGTGCACAATATCCATTTTTTCATGCGGATGTTCTATATGACTTGACGGCCCAGAACCGGTGAAATAGGGTGGCGACCATGGAAATGGAACTCTACTCAAACGAAGACCTTCACTATCTCGACAACGCGGCCACGACCTTTCCCAAGCCCGAATCGGTGCTCAGAAGCGCGGTCAAATTTTGTGCGGCGGCCTGTGTGAATCCCGGACGTTCGACCTTCGATCTGGCGATGGAAGCCTCGAATATGTTGCTTACGGCACGGCAGAAACTGTGTGCCCTGTTCGGCGGAACGGATCACGAACGTCTCGTGTTCGGTTACAACGCCACCGACGCGCTGAACCTGGTTATTTTCGGATTGATGCGTCAGGGCGGGCACGTGGTCTCCACCCGACTCGAGCACAACTCGGTGCTCCGACCGATTCACCACTGCATGGACGATTTCGGCGCCGAGGCGACCTTTGTCGGTTTCGACAGCAGCGGCTACGTCGATCCTCAGGAGATTCGCAAGGCGATCCGGCCCGATACCAAATTGGTGATCATCAACCACGGCTCCAACGTGATCGGCACGGTGCAAGACGCCGCGGCGATCGGTGCGGTGTGTCGCGAAGCCGGGGTGTTGTTCTGCATCGATGCGGCGCAGACCGCCGGCGTGATTCCGATCGATATGCAGCAGATGAACATCGACGTCGTGGCCTTTACCGCGCATAAATCGCTGCTCGGCCCGATGGGTGTGGGCGGGCTGTGCGTCGGTGAGGATGTGGTCATTCCCCATTCCCGCGCCGGCGGCACCGGTGTGAAATCGGCCCAGCTGAGACATTTGGAAGAGTACCCGTTCCGATTGGAGTACGGCACGCCGAACATGGTGGGCATCGCCGGTCTGGTCAAAGGGGTGGAGTACATCGAGGAGCAAGGGGGCGTGGCCGCGGTTCACGAAAAGGAGATGGTGCTGGCCAAGATTCTCTGGGACGGTTTCAGAGACACCAACGGGGTTAAGCTGTACTGTGCCGATACTCTCGAAGCGCGCACGCCGGTCTTCTCCTTCAACATCAACGGTATGGATCCCTCTGAAGTGGGCACCCGACTCGATGTGGACTACAGCGTTGCCTGTCGCACCGGTCTCCATTGCGCCCCGTTCGCCCACGAGGATATCGGTACCACTCCCAAGGGTGCTGTGCGCTTCAGTGTCGGCCCGCTGACCACCGAAAAAGATGTGACTGCCGGCGTTGCCGCGGTCAAGGAGCTCGCCGCCGAGCGGAATTAATCCCGACAATTTGGGGCCAAAGCGGATTTCAATCGGGTGACAGCTGGAGATTCAGCATCACGTCGGGAATGGCGCTCTTGAAGCGGTGAGAAGCGGACAGCCCCACGCCGATACAATCACAGGAGGGGCGCAGCATCAAACCGTACCACAGGGCGAATAGGGCGAGGTCGGGCCACACCGCGACGCGCGCGCCAGCGTTGACAGTAACCCAACGGGTCAGTTGGAAGGCGGTCTTGCCGAACAGCTCCGCCACCTCATCAGGAGACAAGGGCCACGGGTGGGTGAGCGTGGGGGAGCCGCCGGGCCAAGGAGCGGTGAGATGGGGACCGTGACCGGTTCCGATCCAACGGGCCCCGATGGCGAGGTGGTTCGATCCGCCGTTGCGCACGCCGGTGAGGATACCGGCGGTACTCGGTAGCCGATGGCGATGATCCCAAGCGCCGTCGAGGGAAAGGTGCCAGTGTTCGAGGGCCAAGGCCAATTCCCCCGAGATGAACCCGGGAATGCTCGGTCGGTCGAGGCCCGGTAAAAGCAGCCGCTCGGTGAGTTTCAATCGGACCATGGGAAACTCGCGCAATCCGTTCAGCGATGTGCGCACCCCGACCACCGCCTGATGGCCGAGACGAACCCGGTCAGCACCGTCGAGCCACCAGGCGGGGAGTGTTCCAACCAACCAGGGAGTAATGAGATAGGCGGCGTACGGGGTGATTCGATGGCGTAGGGAGCCGTACCGGCGCACCAGGGGCAAGGCGAGCTCGGCAGTGCCCGAAAGCAGATGGACCGCCCTGTCCCGGTGCCGGACCCCGTCGGCCAGCCAAGCGCGATGAACACTGGCCAGGCCCGCCTCGACGGTCAATGGGCCGAGACGCTGAAGAACATCTACACCAACCCGGCCCTCGAGGCGCGTGTGGGACGGTGCGAGCGCGGAACGTAAGTCGTTCAAGTAGCCGGCCTGCAGCCCGTCATAGCGGGTTAATCCCAGCCGAAAATGGGCCCACAGGAAGTCGGTCAACCGACCGGCGGGTTGGGATAGGGCGATCGATGTCTTCAGGTGGTCAAAGCGGACACGCGCGGCGTTTTTTCGCTCGAATCCACTGATCAGGGCCACACCGGTTTCGAAAATCGTGCCGTAGAGATCGGTCCGCCAAAGGGCGCGACTCGTCGTATGGGTCACCGCTCGATCGAGGGGCGAGACCGCCAGATCGTCGACGAGTCGGTAATGGGAGGGGATATCGAGATCTGCGACCAGGGTCGAGTGCTGCAGCGGTGGCCGGGCGTTGGCCCTGGTCCGAACGAATGACGTGCCCCCTTCGATCAGATGGTCGAGCTCGAAATACCCCCGGGGCGTCGTCAAAGTCGCTCCTGCTGCGATGCCCGGTCGGGTGCGGACGGCCAGGTGCCCGGTGAGGGAGGCCGCGTCACCGAGGGGAAGGTAGCCGGCGGGCCCGGCGAACAATCCTCCCCGATGGTGATAGCCGATTCTCGGTGGGAGCAATCCGGCCCGTTGAGGAGGGCGCAGGCGCAACCAGGGGAGCGCCAGAATGGGTACCCTGCCCACCTGCCACACGGGTTGATCGAGATCGATGTCCCCCTTGGGATGCATCGTCAATTTCGAGGCGCGGACGCTGTATCCCGCGGGATGGTGGGGACACGCCGTGCCGTTGACAGTGTGCACCTCACAATAACCGGCGCGGCACAGGGCGCGCTCGCCGAAGATGCGGATCGAGCGCCCGAGCGCTGGTCCGGGCACAGTCAGGCGAGGGTCGTCCAGCTGAAGTGTTCCGGTGGTGAAATCCACCTCGAGAACCGACCCGTGAAGAACCAGTCGGCTCGTGTTGAGGCGTAATCCCCCCTCTGCGCGAAGGCGCTGCTCGTCGGGAAAATAGGTCAGCTGCCGGGCCTCGATTTGCAACTGTTCCGAAATCGCCGGGGTTTGTGCGGCGGCCGGCTCGAGGGTGAGCGCCCAGACCAGTAACGGGAGCAGGCGGACCCATGCAGTGCGTTCGTCAGAGGATATGAGGCTGTTCGGGGGCAAGTGGTGCCCTATGGCGAGGCGGGTGTCGTCTGTGCATCAACGGTTGATTGACCGGACGGGGATGGGAGATCATTTGTCGACAACGTAGTGGTGGCCGAACGCAGCTCGGCGACGGGATAGCGACCCGCGGGAAAATCGATGAACATGTAATGGTAACCGTCTTTGTCGACCGTCTGGCTGATCGCCGGCTCGACCGCGACCTTGAGCTCCATCACCAACTCGACAGATTTGTGCCGCCGTTTGAGATAGGCCCTGCGCAGGGGGGTGTTGAAATGGGTTGTGATCAGCGGATTTCGATTGTTGGAGAGGAACACTTTGACCTCGGCGAATTTGAGCGTGACGCCCCGTTTTTTCTTCACCACCTGGTAGGTCAAAGCGGCGGTGGTTTGAAGAAATATTCGGGAACCCCCGTTGTCGAGCATCGAAAACCCCGGCCAGGTCACCCAATTGCCGGATTTGCCCTTGAGCGCCGTCACTTTGGGTAGGGTATTGCCGCTGCCGGGCGTCACCCCGGTGTAGTTTTGCTTGAGCTCCAGCCCAGAGGCGTCGTTCTGTTCTGTTGTCCGCCATTCCTCTCTTGTCTGGGCACTCCCCGCAGCCGAGTATCCCAGGATCAGGACCAGGATCAACTGACAGGCGACCCGTGTAATGTGGGGCATGGCCAAACCTCCTTGTTGACCTGTGATGATAACCTGTTGGCCTGCATGATTGCAATTTAGCGGCATCCGCCCCCTGAGGCGCTTAAGCGGCCGCGGCCCGAGCCGTTTTCTACAGTGTGAATAATGTGTTCCTATTGCACGGTCGGCGTCCACCCAATGACAAAAACAGCGTCAACCTGAAGGACGCCATCTCGCGAATCCCTCCAGCCAGTCTGGAACCGGGAATCGAGGTGGCCCTAACCTGGCTCGAGCAGGCCGAGCGATGTACCAACCGGCGCCTGTCCATCGACAAGATTGCCGGCTCTGTGCTCCACATGGTCAATGCCCAGTTGCTGTTTGTGCTGGAATCGAGGGACGGGGATACGCGGATGGTCTACTCGACGGTGGAATTCTCCGAGTCCAGGCGATGCGCGATGTGCAGCGAGGACGGCTTTCTCGCCCGGCTGTCCCGCATTCGGTTTACCCATGCCTTTGATCGGCAATCCCCCGAGTTGCAGGTCGACGCGCTGCAAACCAATCCGGCCATCGAGAATCTGATGGCCGTGCCCCTGTTCGAAGAGGGCACCCCCTGCGGATGTCTGGTGGCGGCCAACCGGCAAGATGGGGATTCTTTTGAACAGGGGGATGCGATGTTGCTCTCCCTCGTTGCGGTCATTCTCTCCATCGGTAAGGAAACCGATCAGCTCCGCGAGATGCTCCTCGCCAAGAAGCGGGGATTGGGCACGCCGACAGAACGGTAGAGCGGGATACTCCCTTTGGCGATTGAGTGCTTAGAATCCGAGGAGGCGTTCCAGCGCTTCGACCCTTCCGCGGACGTCGATATCTTCGGCAACGAGCTTTTCGATTTTGCGGAATGCGGCCAGGGCCGTAGTGTGGTCCTTGCCGCCGAAGCGCTCGCCGATTTCGGGAAACGAGGTGTTGAGTCCCTTGCGACACAGGTACATCGCCACTTGTCGGGGAAAGGCGACCGAGCGCTGCCGCCGGCTACCGCGCATTTCCTCGAGGGTCACATTGAAGTGCTTACAGACCACGTTCTGCACACTTTCCACGGTCAATGCGGTCTGCTGCAGGGCGATCACCTTCTTGAGCGTCTCCTGAGCGAAGTCCAGATCGATGCGGCGCCCTTCCAGGGACGCATGGGCCGCCAGGTTGATCAGTGATCCCTCGAGCTCGCGGACGTTTGACTTGATCGAGCTGGCCAGGAAGAAGGCCACATCGTTGGGCAGAGGGATGCCCTCCTCCTCGGCTTTCTTCTTGGCGATGGCGATGCGCGTTTCCAGCTCGGGCGGTTGAATATCGGCGATGAGTCCCCACTGAAAGCGGGATCGCAGTCGCTCCTCCAAGTCCGGAATCTCCTGGGGGTATTTATCCGAAGTGAGCACGATTTGATAGTTCTGCTCGTACAGGGAGTTGAACGTGTGGAAGAACTCGTCTTGCGTGCGGTCTTTCCCGGCGATGAACTGAATGTCGTCCATCAGCAGCACATCGGTCTCCCGGCGAAATCGGCGGTGGAACAGATCCATCTTGTCTGTGCGCAGGGAGGAGACGAACTCATTCATAAACTGTTCGGACGAAATGTAACAGATCCTCTTTTCAGGAGCGTTTTCCCGAATCGCATTACCGATCGCATGCACCAAGTGGGTCTTGCCCAAACCCACGCCACCGTAGATGAATAGAGGATTGTACTTCGTGCCGACCATCTCGGTAACCGCGATCGACGCGGCGTGGGGCAACTGATTCGAAGCACCGACGACGAAGTTCTCGAAGAGATACTTGGGGTTGAGCCGGACTTCACCGAAACTGTGGGGAGGCGCTTGGGGTTGCGGCTTGGGGGTTACGTCGGAGTAGTCGGGGCTGCGCTCGTCACCCTGTTCGACGACGCGGAAATCGACGTGGTAAGGCTTGCCGAATTCTACCAGCATCGCCTCTTGAATGAGATCAATATAGTTATTGGAGAGCCACTCCTTGAAAAACTTATTGGGTACCTTAAGGGTAAGCGTGTGCCCGTTGAGGTTCTCGAATGACACCGGTGCGAACCAAGCCTCGAACACCTGCTGATTCAATTTTTCTTGAATCCAGCGAAGAGCATTATTCCAGTTTTGCATTGTGCTCCTAATACTAACAGTTGAACAACATGTTTTCCACAGGGTTTATCACAGGCGAACACTCGTTCAGTTGTTTGGGGTTCGCAATTGACAACTCTTCACTTTTTCCCATCGTGCAGTCACTCAGTCACAGTAAGGGATTGCGGTAACCTGTAGTTGGTAGCAGACGTTCGTGGATCAACACAACCTCATTTTTTTCTTTTGTCGCCATCTTACTATTCTGACTCAGTTTTTTTTTTTTAGGGCATGAGTTCTTTTGGCAGACGCTTCATTTTTATATTTTGCCAAAATTGTAACTTGTTGGAAATTAAAAGTATTTTGCCATTTTTGT
>JANQET010000044.1 GCA_028278265.1 Myxococcota bacterium | reverse complement strand
CAGCTCGGAAGCGGTTCACGCAGGACAGGCGCTGGACTTTGGCGGCGACACCGCCCACTCCTGGGAAGATTTTACCAACGCCGCCGGATTTGTCGTTTGGGGCAAGAACATCGCCGTGACCTATCCCCACAGTTTCCCCTTCGTGCAAGCCGCGCGAAAAAAGGGGGCCCGGTTGCTGGTGGTCGATCCCGTGCGCTCCATGACCGCCCGCAAGGCGGATCGCCATTTTCAACTCCGTCCGGGAAGCGATGGTATGTTGGCCCTGGGCATCGCCCGGCTGCTGTTGGAGCGGAGGGCAATCGATGGGGAATTCATCGAAGCGCATACCACCGGTTTTGAGGACTATGAACGACTCGTGCGATCCATCACCCTCGACGAGGTCTTGAGCGCGACCCAGCTCGAACGCGCGCAAATCGAGGAACTGGCCGATTGCTACGGGACCGTCAAACCGCTCAACACGATGGCCGGATTGGGGATTGGGTATTGGCGGGACGGGGGCGCGACCACCCGGCTGATCGATGCCCTGGCTGCGATCACCGGCAACATCGGTGTTTCCGGGGGCGGTGTGTTCACGGACACGGCGGCGGCCGAGGGATTGGATCTCTCGGTTTTGTCAAAGCCGTTCAAGCGCAAGATTTTGTTACCCCGCCTGGGCCAAGAAATACTCGCCGCTGAAAATCCCCCGATCAAGATGGCCTGGATCGCCGGTGCCAATCCGGCGGCCACGGCTCCGGACACCGGCCGGGTGGACCGGGCCCTGGCCCAACTCGATTTTCTGGTGGTGGTGGATCAATTTCTCACCGCGTCGGCCAATTACGCCGAGCTGTTTCTTCCCTGCACGACCTATTTGGAGCACGATGATTTGGTGCGCGCCTACGGACACCACTGGTTGGGGATGAATCGAGCCGTGGTACCGCCGATGGGCGAGGCCCGATCCGATACCGAGATTCTGGAGGGGTTGGCCGAACGGATGGGGGTCGGTGACTTGTTGGAGGGAAGCACGGACGAGTGGGCAACCCAGTTGCTCGGGGAGCTGACCCGGCACAGCGTGTCCACCGAGCGTCTCCGCGAGGGACCGCTGCCCAATCCATTGAAGAAACCCGTACCGTTCGATGATCGACGATTCCCCACCCCGTCGGGTAGGTACGAGTTTGTGACCGCCTACGAGCGTCGTTCCGTGACAATCCCCAAAGGGGCCTTGCGCTTGATGGCCACCAAGAGCATCTTCATGGTCAACGCCCAAATCAACGAGCGGGACTTGAAGGACAACCCGGTTGTCCGCGTTCATCCCCAAACGCTCGCTGCACAGGGCCTGAGCGATCAACAGGAGGTCTGGGTCGAGAGCGCGGTGGGCCGCGTACGGGCCCGCATCACCGCTGATCCGGCCGTGCTCCCTGAGGTGCTGCAGTTCAATCCGGCCGCTTGGCGGGGCGATCTCCAGAGGGTCAATCAATTGAGAGAAGCGGCGCTGACCGACTTGGGTCGGGCCGCGGCGATGCATGACACCTGGATCTATCTAGAAGGGATCCCGTCAAACGATCCTGACGCAGTCTGAAAAAAAGTAACCGTCAAAAGTCGAGACCCCGGGCCGCGTGCGGTCAGACGCGATGGGTGAAGCAAGGCATCGCGGGCTGGACAGGAGGCACACGGACCGGGATCTCGAAGGGTTCGGTAAGTCGATTGGACACAGAAAAAGGGGATGTATGGAAATCGACGGCGCGTCGGTATTGGGCGCGCTCATGCGCCGGACGGACGCACCGTGCGAGGGATAAGCATTGGGATTGGGGAGCGGGAACCGCATCTATCGTTTGTTGCGGTACATGTGATCAAAGGTGATCGCCTTGCGCTCCCACTTCCAGCGGTCGGGCAGTTCTACCTCGGGTTGCGCCGTCTCAACCGCCGGTGTCGGTGTGATGAGTTGCGTCGTCACCCGGCCCAGGGAGGCCAGGCTCGGCGTAGCGACCATCAGCGCCCCCATCACCGCGACAAACAAGATCGCGGAAAAGCTTTTTTTGGTCGTTGAAGATTGAATACTGTTTTTGTTTTGATGATTGGTCGTCATTGTTTTTTCTCCTGTCTCGTGGTTTCTGTTCATTGCCTTGCTTCTACCTGGGGTACGCGACCGCGAGCGGTTTATTTCAGAAAAGTTCAGAAAAAATTTTTATGATTTTTTCGGGAGAAAACAAGCCCGACTGCCGGGGCACAACGCGTCGTTTTCACTCCCCGTTGATGTCGATTTGCAGGGTTTTGGGTTGTCCGTTTCGGAGTATCGAAAGGGACAAGGCGTTCAATGAGGGAAGCTGTTGGTAAAACGCCATTGCGGTGCTTGCATCCAAGATCGAGGTGCCGTTGACCGCGTGGAGGATGTCACCCTTCTGCGCGCCGAATAGGGTGAGGGGATGCTGTGGAGGAAAGCTCTTTAATTTGAATCCGATGAGTTTTCCTTTTTTCCGGTGGGGGCCGATGCGCACCCCTTTGGTCAACTCCTTCGGGTTTGCAATGAACGTTTTGATCAACGACCGTTTGATTGTGTGCTTGTTTTCATTGACATATTTGATCTGGTTTTCAAAATCATTGATCGAGGCCCGGGCCTTCGTCGGTGTGCCCCTTTGCCGTGCGGGCGGCGATTGATGGGGATTGTCGAACAGGCGCATGTAACACGGGCCGGATGAACCCTCGAGAATGAGGTGCTGCCAGTGGATCTCCGAGACGGTTCGACCGTTGAGCCGATCCCCTGTCCAGACGAGCTTGGTCTCACCGTTCACCGTGAGCGAGGCGAACGACAGGGCGGCGGAACGGAACGCCACCAAGGCGTGCAGGGAGATGGTGGAATCATCACAACGGGTCATTGTGGGCCGTTCCTCCGGTTCCGAGAGAAGGGGTGCCGCGATGGGGGTGCTGTTGGGGTCGATCGGCCCGGTCACCGAATCGAAGATATTGCGCGCCAAAATACCGTCGCCGGTTCGGTAATAGTCGCCAGCATCGGCGGGATCCGGTTCCGTTTGATCCGTTGGTTGGGGTCCGTTCATGGGTCGGCTGATCGCGGCGTCGATTTCGCGGGTGAGCAAGCTGCCGGTCGCTTCGGCCAATAAGTAAGACACCACCAACAACACGACCAAGTTGATCACCCAAAAATAGCCGACCAGTTTTCTATTCAATTTAGGGTCCTTCATCTATTGTGGTAACGAGCAGCGCAGGAGAATGCTTCCCATTTTGGAGTTATGCGGGATCGATCGACCCGTCGTCGGCCGCATCGCCGGTTGCTCAACCGACCACCCAGCGGTTGCGGCGAAACTGAATGCCCGCTAAATAAGGAACTGATGTTTTTACCCATCGGCGATACCCCCAATCCGAAAAACTACACCGCTTGGATCAACTGGTTGTTGATCGCAGCGAATGTGGGTGTTTACCTGCTGATTACGCTGCCCCTGTCGATGCAACCGGTGGACGTCAAAGATCCGTTGTTAATCGAGTACTTGAAACTCTACTCGGATTACATTCATTCCCAGCGAGATGTGCTGCAAATCGTCTCTAGCTTGAGCGCGTACGATCTCTTCGTGTATCAGTGGGGCTACCGACCCGCAGAGCCGCAGTTGATGACAATTTTCAGCAGTATGTTCCTCCACGGCGGCCTGGTCCATCTGGGGGGCAACATGCTGTTTCTGTGGATTTTCGGGGACAATGTGGAACACCGGCTGGGTCGCTTGCTCTACCTGGTGGTGTATCTCCTGACCGGCATCGTGGCCACTTTGGCCTTTGCCGCGTTTGCCGGTGATTCGAACACCCCATTGGTTGGTGCATCGGGGGCGATTTCCGGGGTGCTCGGCCTGTACTTTTTGTTGTTCAAACGCAACAAAGTGAAGGTGTTCATCTTTCTCTTTCCCATTGTTTTTGATGTTTGGTTGATTCCCGTGCGCTGGGTACTCGGGTTCTACGTGATCATCGACAACCTGCTTCCTTTCGTGCTCAGTCAGGAATCTTCGGTGGCTTATGGGGCGCATTTGGGCGGGTTTGTCGCGGGCTTGGCTATCGCGGCAGCCGGGGAGCAAGTGGCCTGGCGCTGGCCCCGCTCCGAGCGAAAAACCAAACGGCCCAAGCCAAAAACCGCAGCGGGCCAGTCAGGGGCCGTCGATCCCTTTGACGAGTTACAGCAATCCCTGACAGTGGGGGATCAGCATCGGGCGATTCACGCCCTGAACCAACTCGACCGCCGACAGCTCGCGGCCCTTTCCCCCAGGCAATGCGCCCGATTGGCTGCCTGGTTGCGCCAAGAAGGAATGATCATCACGGCCCACCAACTGTTGAAACGCTGTGTGGCCTCCCATCAGAGCTCAACCGAGCTCGCCGAAGTCTTTTTGGAATTCGGTCTGGCCAATCTCGAACGGGGCCAGCCGACCGCCGCCTACCAACACCTACAAAGCGTCTTCGACTACGATCCCGATCCCCAAACCGAAGCCCGCGCCCGCGCCGCACTGGCCCAAATCAACGTATACCAGCGCAAGCAAAGAAAAGGGTAGCCAAGGCGAATCCCGACACCGGGGCCGGTATGGACGTCCACGATGAAACCGATTTGGATCGGGTGGCTGCGATCGAGCTGGAGGCGAATGTGACAACCGGTTTTCGCTGGGAAGCTCAGCTGAACGACGATTCACCGCTCAGGGTGCTCGGCGCGGAGTACCTCCACGAACCGGCGGGGATGCTCGGGGCGAGTGGTATCCAACGGGTCTACGTCTGTGGGGCGGGTCGCGGTTCCGGTGAGTTGACCCTCCGCTACAAATGACCCTTCGAAAAAAGGGCCGTACAAACCAGAGTGGTACAGTTTCGATCCCACGGAACCTATCGCGGATCGTTCGCCGTTCCACAAGATCAGCACGCCCCGGCCAATCCCAACTTGCTCGTCGAAAACGGATCGCGGCAGTTGCCCGCTCAATTGAATTGGTGCGAGGACGACGGGTGTACGCCGATTCGCGATCAGGGCAGTTGCGGCAGCTGTTGGGCCTTTGCCACGGTGGGTCCGTTTGAAAACAACATCAAACTGCAAGACGGGGTCGACGCCGATTTGGGCTTTTCCCCCACCGGCTGGAACGATGAAGAGGAAGTCTGGTACATGCGAAATTCCTGGGGCGCCGGCTGGGGAAAGAACGGATACATGCGCATCAAGTGGGGGTCGAGCCAAATCGGTACCTCGACCAGCTATGTGATTTACCAAGGTGGCGATCTGGACACAGATGGGGACAGCGACACGGACAGTGATACGGACGGGGACACCGACGGGGATACGGATTCGGACGCCGACTCCGATTCAGATAGCGACGGGGATGGGGACAGCGACGGGGACGGCGATGCAGACGGGGACGGCGATGGAGACGGCGACGGGGATGCGGATGACGATGATGATAACGATGATGAAGGTGATGGGGGTGGCAGCTGCGGGATCACCGGTCGTCGGGTGGGCGGCTCGACCACCTCGTCAGGCCTCCTGTCGGTTCTAAAACTGCTGCCGTAGCTCCAGCATCAATTGGTGACGAATGTAGCCGTACTCCGGGCTCTGCAGGCGGGCCAACTGGCCGTCTTCGTTTTCGTAGAGGGGGGACGGCGCATCATCGATGTTGGAGATGCGGTGATGATATCTGTAAATCAGGCTCAACACGGCGCGGGACCAGAGCGCCAATTGGGCCTGGCCGCTCAACTCCCACTCCCAATCCTGGCGGGCGTAGTCGTAGTACTCGGCCTCCAGCGCGGTGAGCATCGCGTCGGTATACAGGGGTTGCCCTGTCGCCGGATCGATCTGTTGGGCCAGCAGCTCCCCATTCCACGGGGGGCGGAAGGAGTTGTCCACATTGCCCTTGGCGTTGAAATAGTAGTTGTACTTTAGCTGCCCGCCGAGGACCGCGGTCAGGCGCTCGATCGGGGTTTTGTACCGCAGATTGAGCTCCGCCTCGGGTAGCAGCCGGTCGTATTTGAAAATTTGGGAGTCGTGGTAAGTGCGATCGTACCGCGTGCCGACCAGCAGCTTGAGTTGCAGTGCCCGATCGAGGGCGTAGCGCGTGTGGTTGAGTCGCAAGCGGAACCGGGCCGAGCTCATGGTGCGATCGATGTAGTTCGGCCGCACCTCTGCTTTGAGCCGCACGTCGAAAAGGGCGTTCTTGGAGGGGGCCATCGTCCACCAGATTTTTCCGCCCAGCGAACGGGTGACCATGGTCGGCGATCCGTCCAGCCGTTCGAAGTCGCCGGTAAATTCGTTCTTGTGCGGCGGGTTGTCCATGTACTGAATGCTGCTTTCCACGCCGATTTTCAAGCGATGCTCCAGACCACTGATCCAGGTCCGCCCCCGATAGGCCCCTTCGGCGATGAAGACGGTGGTGTTGAAGTCCTCGGTAACGAACCGATCGGTTGCCTCCTCCCCGTCGGGCGAATCGCCGAGCTCGAGCCAATTCTGTTCCCGGTAAAAGATGATCAGCCCCTCGAAGGCATGGGTCTCGTTGCCCCGATTGTGCAACAGGTCCGCGCGAAACACGCTCTGGAGGGCCGCATTGGCTTCGATGATGTCTTCCACGAAGACGGAGAGGGGGCGGGTATTGAGACCAAACGACCCGCTCAGCTGTCCAAACCAACCCAATCGCGCGGGAAAAGCGCTCCAAGAGGAGAGCTCTGCCCGTGCTGATTCGGACCAGGCGGGATCGGCGCCGACGATGGCGTCTTTCATCAACATCACGGCCTGTTCCGATTCTCCAGCTGACTTTGCGATAATCGCCCGAAAGTAGTTGCACCGTTGCGTCAGTTCCGGGGGCAGCAAGGGCCGTGTCTGAGCCAGGTGCTCTCCCGCCTCTTCGAGGGCGTTGTTCTTGAACAGGGCGTAGCCCAGGTAGTAGTGCAGCAACGCCCGATCCGCGCTGTCCTTGGCGTGGGGCAGGGCCGCGCTGAGATGCTCAATGGCCCAGGGCCAGTCCTCCTTTTTGAGCAGCTTCATCGCCAGCGCGTAGCGTCCGCGGATGTCCTCCGGTGCGAGCATCACCGCAGAGCCGAGGGCGCGCTTGATATCCTTTTCGTTGCCCCTCCCTTCGGCCAGCTCGCTCCAGATGAGGCACGCCTCCGCGATGCCGTCCTGGGCCAGGCAGGATTTTTTGAACAGCTTGTATGCTGCTTCGATGTTTCCCTTGGCCCGCGCGGCGAGTCCCAGGTTGTAAGCGATATAGGCGTCCCCTGTGGCGGCGTGAGCCGGTGTGGCGAGTCCGAGGACCGCGGTCAACAGCAAGCTCGTGATGGTGGTTTTCTCCCTCATGTCTCTTTTCCTCGTTGGCGCATTGTACGCGGGCTCGCCTGGAAGGACAAACCCTATTCACCACCTTGCGCGACAGCCCGTTGGCGCATACCATTCGCTCGTCGTTGGAGAGGTGAGATGAGGACGGCCACATACCTCGATCGCAAAAACCTGCAGCAAAAAACCGCCGCCTGGCTCGACCGGGTTCGCGGCAGCGTGGCGCCCCGTCCCGGGCTTCAGCTCAATCCGGCGAGGTGTGCCCTGTTGGTCATCGATATGCTGCGCTACTTCACCCATCCTGCGGGCCGCTGCTATCTATCGGCCTCCGCAGCAATCGTGCCCCAGATCAAAGTGCTGCTCGCCGCGTGGCGCTCCAAGAGTGGTCCGGTGATTTACACCCGCCACGGTCATCGGAATGACACTGATCTGGGCATGCTGGGCAAATTTTTCTCGGATTACATCCGGGCCGATGAACCCCAGGGGGAAATTCTGCCGGCCGTGGCCCCGGTCGGCAATGAGCTGGTGATCCGCAAAACGACCTACGATGCATTCTGGGGCACTTCTCTACAGGAATATCTCACGAAACGGGGGATCGATCAGGTGTTGATTTGTGGTGTGTTGACCCACATGTGCTGTGAGACCACGGCCCGATCTGCCTTTTGCCGCGGATTCGAAGTCTATTTACCGGTCGATGGGATGGCCACGAGTACCGAGGAACGGCACGTCTCGTCCCTGCTCGCCCTGGCCGACGCGGTGGCGGTAGTGATGAGCACGGCAGAGGTGGTGGAGAGGTGTTCGAAAAGCGCATAACCGTCATCGGAGCGGGTCCGGCCGGTTGCGCTGCAGCTGTTCAGTGCGCCCGGTTGGGAATGGTGCCCCTGTTGCTCGACAAAACGGGGACCGCAGGGGGATTGGTGGCCAATGCCTTTTCAATGGAGAACTATCCCGGTCTCGAGCCGATTAGCGGTCCGGAGTTCGTCCAAAAGCTCGAAGCCCACCTGGCGCGTTTCGGTGTTCCGGTGACCCGCGCTCGGGTCGATCGTATCGCCCGTTCGGCCAACGGGTTTCGGTTGACCGGAGAGTTCGGCGCGCTCGAGGCGGATGCGGTCATTGTGGCAGTGGGAACCGTGTCCAAGACCCTGGAGATTCCCGGTGCCTCGACTTTGGCCGGAGCAGGGGTCTACAACGAGGTGAGGCAACAGCTCGACCAACTCCGGCAGGATCGGACTTCGGGCCGTGACGTCCTGGTGATCGGCGGTGGCGAAGCGGCGCTGGACTACTCGCTCAGCCTCGCCCGTGCCGGTGCCAGGCCCGTGATCATTGTGCGCGGGGCAAAGCTGCGCGCAGTGGGCCGGCTGGTGAAACTGGTCGAGGAGCACCCGGCGATTCAGTGTATGTACGACACCACACCCCTCAGCGTGGGACGGGAGGGGGACGAGATTGTACTCACCGCGCGCCGGCGCGGAGACCAGCGGAGCGAATTGCGGGGGGCTGGTGTGACCGTGGCCATTGGACGCTACCGGGCGGCAGATGATTTGCTGGATTCGCTTGACATCGATTTGAATAAAGGGGTATCGACGCGAATTCCAGGGATGTACATTGCGGGAGATGCCCGCTTTGGCGGCCTGGGTCAGGTGGGCATGGCGGTGGGCGATGGCCTCTTTGCGGCGATGGCCGCGTGCCGTTACCTGAACGCGGAGGACTGATGCTGAACGTTATTTGCACCAGGGGAGACGAGAGCTTGGCGCGCGTGTTTGTCGCGGAGTTGGGCGACGGATCCATGGTCGAATGCGTTGAAAGCGTGCAGCCCCCGCGGCCGCGAGATGAAAAATGGGTGCTCATCGTCTCCACGCTGAAGGGGTGCCCGGTGAGCTGTCCCATTTGCGATGCGGGGGGAACCTATCGGGGAAAGCTCACCGCGAACGAAATCTTCGATCAAATCGAGTTTCTGGTCGATCAGCGATACCCGGATCGCCGCGTTCCCGTGAAAAAACTGAAAATCCAGTTTGCCCGGATGGGGGATCCGGCGTTCAACCCGGCCGTGCTTCAGGTGTTGAAGGATCTCCCCGAACGACTGGACGCCCCGGGACTGATGCCCAGCATCTCCACGGTGGCGCCCAAAGGGTGTGAGCGATTTCTCGACGATCTGTTGAAAATCAAGGAGATGCACTACGGCGACGGACATTTTCAGATGCAGTTTTCCCTCCATACGACCTGTGATGTCGCCCGGTCGGAGTTGATTCCAATTAGAACCATGGAGCTTCCGCAAATTGCGGCGTACGGCGATCGATTCTTTCGAGTCGGCGATCGCAAAGTCACCTTGAATTTTGCCCCTGCAACAGGTTATCCGCTCGATCCCCAGCGGCTGGCCGAGCTGTTTTCTCCCGAGCGGTTCGCGATCAAGCTGACACCGATTAACCCCACCAAGGCTGCAGAGCGATCCGGCCTGGTCGGCGTGATCGACCCGGCGGATCCGGCGGGATACCAGGCGGTCGTCGATCGGTTTACATCTGCGGGTTTCGATACGATTCTGAGCATTGGTGAGCTGCGGGAAAACCAGATCGGATCCAATTGCGGGATGTACGTCGCCGAGCTGGAAATGGAAAAAACGCCACCCAGTGCATTTTTAGAACATCGCCCCACTTGCACCGGGTGAGCGGCTGTGCTATCGATTCTCGCCTTGTGGACGCCGATAGGCGGCAAAAGGACTGCTGGGCCGGAAAAGGCCACCGGGCAATTAAAAGGATGAACGATGAAAAAGTCACCACTTGCCGAAGTTAAAGAGAGATTTGGTTCAAAGGACGCTCTTGTCAAAGAGCTCAAGTCGCTTTTTGATAAAGGGGAGTTTTTTGAGAATCGGTTGAACCCGGACAAAGGTCTGACCCACGTGTCCAACGAGAAGCTGCTCAAGTTGCATCGAGTGGCCACCGAGGTCAAAGAGCGCTTCAACACCCGCACCAAACTGGTCGACGACCTCCTCCGCACGATGAAACGCGAAAAAGACGAGGGATTTCGGGCTCGTCTCGAGAAATGGGGCCTACCCCGGCTGTGGGATTACTACCAAAACACCAAGAAGAAGTAAGCCCCGGCGATCCCCACCTGCCATCCGTCGCCGTCATTCCCGATCGACCGACACCCCATCCACCGGTGGTGTATGACAGTAGCGAAAATTTGAAATAATGGTTATACCAGTCGTGGAATTGAACCTGCGTTGGGCAAGGAGGCCAAAATCATGGGATGGAACTACACCGAAGAGGTTAAAGAGCACTTCTTTAATCCCAAGAATGTCGGACGCGTCGAAAACCCCAATGGTATCGGGGAGGTCGG
Source organism: Myxococcota bacterium (assembly GCA_028278265.1). Lineage (GTDB taxonomy): Bacteria > Myxococcota_A > Polyangia > JAAYKL01 > JAAYKL01 > JANQET01. The sequence goes on along the minus strand of JANQET010000044.1, from coordinate 51,661 downwards.
TTCGGTGGCCTGTGGAGATGCGTTGACCCTGACTTTCTCGGTGGAAGAGGGCACCGATATTATCAAGGATGTGAAATTTCAAACGTTCGGGTGCGGAAGCGCCATCGCATCTTCGTCAATCCTCACGGAGATGATCAAGGGCAAAACCCTCGATGAAGCGCTCAAGATCACCAATAAAGATATTGCTGATGCGCTCGGCGGGCTGCCTCCGGAGAAGATGCACTGTTCGGTGATGGGCCGGGAGGCGTTGGAAGCGGCGGTGGCGAACTATCGCGGCGAGAAGATCGACACCGAAGAGGACGAAGACGAGGGTCGAATCGTCTGTTACTGTTTCGGGGTAACCGAGGGCAAGATCCGCAAATTGATCGCCGAAGACGGTCTCAAAACCCTTGAAGACGTGACCAATTACACCAAAGCCGGCGGTGGCTGTACCTCCTGCCAGGACGATATTCAAGCGGTTCTGGATGAAATTTGGGGGGAGCAGGAGACCCAGGTCAAGTCACCGGTCAAGAAGCCGGCGATGACCAATTTGCAACGGATTCCGTTAATTCAGGAGCTGCTCGATAATGAGGTCCGCCCGATGCTGCAAAAGGACGGGGGCGACCTGGAGTTGGTGGATATCGACGGAACCCGGGTGATCATTCGCATGGTCGGTCATTGCTCCGGATGCAAGGCCGCCGGGCTGACCTCGGGTTGGATTCAGGACAAATTGCAGGAGATCATTGATCCGGACATCACCCTCGAAGTCGTCGAGGAGGTCTTGTAATGCCGGTCATCTACGCGGACAACAACGCCACCACAGCTGTGGATCCGCAGGTCTTCGAGGCGATGCGACCCTACTTGACCGAGTTCTACGGCAACCCCTCCAGTGTTCATTCGTTCGGCAGTGATGTGTCCCACGTCATAGAACGGGCGCGGGAGCAGGTGGCCCAGTGCATCGGCGCTCAGCACACGACCGAAATTGTCTTCACCAGCTGCGGCACCGAGTCCGACAATACGGCGATTCGCTCGGCGTTGGCCTCCCGCAAGGGACGCAAGCGCGTGATCACCACCCGCGTGGAACATCCGGCTGTGCTCACCCTGGCCCGCTATCTGGAACGGGAGGGCTACGCCGTAACCTACCTGGCTGTCGACAAACAGGGGAGGATATCCCTCGACGAGCTCAGAGAAGAGATGAACCAGGATGTGGCGGTGGTGTCGATCATGGCCGCCAACAATGAAACCGGTGTGCTGTTTCCGGTCGAGGAGGCGGGAAAAATTGCCCACGAGCACGATGCGCTGTTCCACACGGACGCGGTTCAGGCCATCGGCAAGCAGCAGTTGGATTTGGCCTCAGGGGCGATCGACCTGCTGGCCTTGTCCGGCCACAAGATCCACGCCCCCAAAGGGGTCGGGGCGCTGTACATCCGTCGGGGCAGGCGGTTTAGGCCCTTCATGCTCGGGGGACACCAGGAACGGGGACGACGCGGAGGGACCGAAAATGTGGCCGGTGTGGTCGCCTTGGGCGCCGCTGCCGAGCTCGCTGCAAAGTATCTCGATGACGAGCAGACCCGTGTTCGCGCAATGCGGGATCGCTTGGAGCAGGGATTGCTTCAAATCGAGGACAGTCGCGTCAACGGGGACTCCGAAAATCGCCTCCCCGGGACGACCAATATCAGTTTTAGGCGCGTCGAGGGGGAAGCGATTCTGCTCCATTTGGATCGGCACGGGATCGCCGCTTCGTCCGGTTCTGCCTGCACCTCTGGATCATTGGAACCGTCTCACGTGCTGCGGGCGATGGGTATTCCCTTTGACTTCGCCCACGGATCGGTTCGCTTGTCCCTCTGCCGGTCGAACACGGAGCGGGATGTGGAGACCATTCTCGAAGTAATGCCCAATATTATCGGAAAGTTGCGCGACATCTCCCCCTTCAAGAGGTAGCTTCTTCTACCAGTTATTCCATCTCACCCAATTGGCCGAAAAATTGCACTATATAAAGGGAGTGTGTATCGGTGGGTAAAAGTTGACTCATTGACCCCAAAAAACCAAAATGATACGATAATGGAGGATGTGAACTCGACTGGGGGGATGGAAGACAGCGAGGAGACCGAACAGATGCTACCCGCATATATCATTGAAGAAATTCAAAAGTGGGAGCGAGACAAAAATCGATCAACAGAACAAAGTTACCTCGAGTATCCCTTGTTTGATGATAATTTTGAATCGTATCCTGATGATAATGAGCCTGAGAATAGCGAAAGCGATGGACTAACCATCATCGATTTTACGATATAATCATCATTAAAAGACATCGTCGGTCGTTGTGTGGAATGGTAACTCTGATGGACGCACGAAGCGCTAACCTGTTTTTTTGTTTCGGCTTTTTGATGTTCGGCGCGGGGTGTGGACGATCATCAGCCACAGAAACCGATGCCCGTGAACGCGATGTCGCTACAGCCCTGAATCTGGAGAAGATTCACCTGGGGGTAGGTAGCGGCCGATTTTTGCAGGCTGCTCAACATCTTCTTTCCATCGAGTTCGACGAGACGAGTGGGGCATTCGTTTGTCAGACGCAGATCGAGATCGGCGTGCCGGATTTGGACCGTCAAGTGATCGAGGACCGCATGGCCGGTGATCACCAGCTGGAGAGTTGCCGGGTGCAGGTGGAAAAAACAGAGCAATCCTCGCCGTTGCTCTTCATTCGCGGTGAGTTCATCGATTCGAAATTGGCCAAAGTGGTGTTCCATTTTCGACCGGGTCAAAAGGACAGTATTGTCGAGGACTTGGTTTCCCGTTGGGGTAAAGCCCGGCAGATGGTGCTGACCGAGCGGTCAATCGTGGATCCGGCCAAACAAAGAGAGACGCTCGCTTGGCAGCGGGGAAATGAGCTGCGGTTGCTGTGGGAAGGCAGCTCCGGGACCACTATCGTGGTTCGGTATAACCTCGCCAGCGGCGAGAAGCTGCGCCCGCCGGCACCAGCGAGCGTAAGGGGCAAACCGGTCTCCCTTGAAGACTTGGGCATTGGCAAATTGAAACTGTCCGCTCCCCCTAGAGTGCTCAAGCTCACCGACGGGGGGGTGCAGTAGTCGATCCGCGGCGCATCCGGCGCAGCCGCAGCCCCGCGTAAATCAATCCGGCAGCGAGAATCAGACAGGCGGACAACAAACCGCCCAAGGCGATCTTCGCCACCATCACCGATGGTTGCGCCACTTCGATTGGACCGACGAACTGGGTCTCGAGCACCGTCGGGGTCCGGGTCGAGAAAAAGAGCTTGACCCGGGCTGGTGCGAGGCCGGGAATGGCCGCTACTGCCAGTTCCTTGATCGCCGCTTGATCGGGTTGCTGGGCCCCGGAGTTGATCAGGATCGCGCAAGAGGTTTCGATAGCGGGGTTGGCGGACAGCAGGGATCGATCGGCCAGACTCAGGTGAACGTCGACATCGTCAGCCCCGGTGAACTTTTCAATTGTCTGTGCCAGAGCGTTGCCCAACTCCCGTTCCCGGCGGCGTTTCGTTTCGTCATGGCTCGGAATAAAGGAGCGCGTGGGAGCCGGAGTCGGCGACTCTCGCTCGATCCCTGTCAACCGACCGTCGATACGTGGCGGGGATGGAGCGGTGCATGCCGCAAGAATGCCCAACGCGACCAGCCCGGTGGAACAGCTATGTCTCATTTGGACACCTCGACTGTCTCGGCTCAGTAGAGCTCGAAATACCAGGAGGCGGGGGTCCGCGGCGCCGGTGACTCGGGAAACTTGATCTGCCGAATTTTGGAGGACACACATCGTTTGAGTTTGCTGTCCCCCTGGGCCACCGAGACGCCGATCACTTTGCCGTTGCCGCCGATGACCAGATCCATGCTGACCTTTTTGACCGAGCCTCCGGCTACACAGGGCAGAAAGCGCCGAACATTGCGGTCCATGATGCGGGAGATCGTCTGAGGCGTGAGTTGTTTCTGTCCACCTTTGTTTTTCAGGCTGCCCAGCTCCACGGCCACATTCATCGCCTCGTCGTAGGACATACCCGGTACGAACTCACCGCCACCGCCGCCGCCGCCACTGCCGCCCCTGCTACCGGCTCTGCGGCGGCCTTGCTTGCCCCTCCGCCTGAGTTTCTTGCGCAGATTGCCGCCGGTTTTAATCTTGATCTCTCCACTGTCCAGCGCGGCGATGAGATCTTCGGGCACGACCTCTTTTTCCTCGCGGAATTGGCGGGAGATGAAGTACCCCACACCGCCGAGGATGAGCACCCCGACCACGCCGGCGACGATGACCCATTTGAACATCGTGCCGCGGGTTTCGGCTTTTTTGGTGCGCGCCATGGCGACCTGTTCGTCCTGCTTCTTTTTCTTGACTCGGTACCGCTCGAGGTACTCGTCGAAATCTCCCCAAGCCTTGATCTTCTTCCGCACACCGGTGTCCATGTTCTGCAACATGTGTTTGCCCAACACCTCGCCGGTCATGATCATCTGCACCAGCTCGCGGTCGGTGAAAGGACCGTGATCGAATTTGTCTTTTTGCACCATCCAGTGGGCGGCTTCCGATTTGCCCAGACTGCTGAGCACTTGACCCATGTCGATGGTCGAGGCGCGCGAATCCCGAGGCATTTCGTCGTGCTCGCCGCTGTCAAGGGCATTGTCTTTGGGCGGTGGGGGGAGCCCCGGAGCGCTCAACATCCCTGCCGCTGGGGGGGGAGTTCCCCGGGCAGCGGCATCGGAATCGGGAGCGCCTTTGAGGTCTGTTAGGTCAATTTCGAGGTCGAGGGACAAATCGTCGTCCTCTTCGGGCAGTTCCTCGTCTTCGGATTGGTGGGATTGGACGAGCTCGAGAATAGCCGATTTCACATCCGCGGGATTCGAAAAACGCTGGCTGGGCACGGCGGCCATGCAGCGGGCGATGACCGCATCGACATCGCTGGAAAAACCCAATTGGCTGGGGGCCTTGAGCGGTCGCTCAGGGGGTACGCCGGTGACGAGCTCGTAAAACAACGCGCCGAGCGAGTAGATATCGGCACTTTTCTGTGCATTGGCCGCGTCTTCGAGCACTTCAGGGGCCCAAAACACCGATTCGAGTTTGCCTCGTCCCTTGTAGGCGCTCAGGGTAGTCCGGATGACCGACAATCCCCAATCACCGACTTTCACCCGTCCCACGGCGTTGACCAGAATGGCCCGGGGACAGATCGAGCTGTGAAAGGTGGTGTTGTGGGCATAGGTCAACGCGTTGCACACGTGCCCCATCAAGTTGTAGGCGCCCTTGAACGAAAACCGCTTGTTGGCCTTGGTGCGCACGCCCAACAGATTTCTCAGGCTTTTGCCGTCCACCCATTCCGAGGCGATGTAAATCGTTCCGTCGTCTTCGACGCCGAAGCCGAAGGTCGCCTGAATATTGCGATGGCTGAGCTTGGACGCTTCCTTGACCCGGGTGCGGATCCGCTCGATGTCCGCTTTTTGGGGGATCAGTGATCCGGGGAGCACCCGGAGGGACACCAGCTGGCTGGATTCGATATCCTGGGCTTTGTAGACGACGCCCAGGTCGCCCTCTCCGGCAAGCGATTCGATTTTGAATCGTTTCCCCAGCACAGTTCCTTGGTCGAGCGTCTGTTGCTTCATTGCGTCACCTATCGAGATACCCTGTAGTGCAAAGACCCCAATTAATAGCTGAGGAGGCTCACCTTAGCAAGCGACCGAGCAATGAAAATTTTAAGACGGACGGGAGGTAGGGGGCGGTGGTGGAAATGAGTTCTTCTCGGAATTATTTGGAATTTCGAAGAGAAGTATCGGTTTAGTCGACTTGGAAAAGGATCGTTATATGTGAAATCAACAACGATTTTAAATGCATAAGATTGGAAAAAGATACAGGAATAATTTTTGCAATAATTTTGTGGCATGAACTATTTTGCAAATTATATGTATCGGAGTAAGCCTGGGAGCGTCAAAGGTATAGGTTGGCTTACAAGGAGCAGGGCGATGAAAATTGGAAATGCGATTGGGGTTGCCGTGGTCATGGGCTTGGCGCTCACGCTTCTCCCTCAACTGGCGAGCGCGTTGGATTTTTCAAAAGATGAACTGACCTCTTTACAAGAGGGGGATACAGTAAAAAAACCACTGCCGGCTTCCCGGGAAAATGGGTTTTACGGCGGTAGCGGCTGGGTGGTCATCGACGCACCGGTGGAGGTGGTGTGGCGCGAGCTGCAGGACTGGCGGTCCTATCCCGAGGTGTTTCCCAAGACCGTCGCGGTCAAGGAGCTCTCCCGAAAGGGGGATCGCTCGTTGCTGCAGGTGCGCATGGGACACAAGCTGCTGAGCATTGTGTACCATCTCGATCTGCAGCGGGATGCCGAGAACATGAAGATCAATTTCCACATGGTGACCAATCGAGCGCACGATATCGAAGATACCAGAGGCTATTGGCGATTGTTTCCCCAAAAGAACGGCAAGACCCTGGTGGCCTGTGTGGTGGCCGCCCAAGTGCCGATGGGGATTATCAACCTCATCGGGCCGGTGATGGAAGAGAAAATCGAACGCCACATTCTGGGGATGCCCGGCAACCTGAAGGTGTGGATCGAGAGTGCCCACCAGAACAGCTACCACAAGATGATGGCCTCGGCGAAATAGCCCCGACCCCGACTATTCCTGATTCTCCTTTTGACGTTCGAACCCAATGGCGATGCAGGTGGCCGACATGGCCAGCCCGCACCCCCAGACGGCCAAACCGGCCCGAATCGAGGCAATTGTTTGCGGAGCAGCCGCACCGTCACCCCCGAGAATCTGCTTCATGTCCGCCCAGTTGTTGCCTCCGATGTCGATGAAGAAGCTGAGACAGAGGTAGGCGATGAGCCCCCAGAGCAACGAGCGGGTCAGGGTGACCGGCCAAGAGCCGGCGTAACGCCAGGCGAGGAGAAAATTGGCCACGTACAGCCCGGTGATCACGCCGAGCCACTTGTGGGCACCGACGAGCTCGGCCAACATCTCTTCCGGTGCCCCGGCCAGCGCTTGTCGGCCCAGCACCACGGCCGCGATGGCGACCAGCGGCCAAATTACAATAATGCTCAATCGAGTAGCAAACGACACGTTTCGGGTTTTACTTGGATGTCCCAGGGTTGTCTAGCCAGCCAGCCAATTGTTTGCTTTAAGGACTTTTATTATTCTATGTTGCGGAATATGATGAGCGTCAAAAATGGCCCTGAACGACCGTTGGCCGCGGTCGGGGGGCGACCCGAGCACGAGATTTGTATACGTGATGTCAAAAGTTAGAACCGAACGACAGGATAAAATCGAAATCGTTAATCTGCTCATTTTGGCGGTGCTCTCATCTGCTGCCGGATTTTGTCTCGTTTTTTTCCTCTTTTCGCCGGACGAGGGTACCCAAGAGAGACCCGAATCCGCCTTGGCAGTCGCCGAGCCGATCAAGGATGTGGCTGCGCCGGCATCCGCACCGGCGGTGGAAACACCCACTTCGGGGTATGCCCCGTCGGGGTCGCCCGGATTTGCGCAAGGGCTTCCATCGGCCCAGCCGGCGGATCAACCCCACGACGGTGATGCCTTGCCCACGGTTCCGCCGGGGCGGACACCGGCGGGCATTGCCATCGACGGCAGTGCCTTCTACTTGAAATGTTGGGACGATGTCGGCGCTGAGCACGCCGGTGAAGCCTGCGATCGGCTGCGCGTGCTCGAGAAGCGATTCTCGACGCGTCTCTACGTGGTACACAAGTGTAAGACCACCCACGCCGCTGGGGTCAAAAAGGGCAAGCTGAGCTTGGGGCTGGAGGTCAACTTCGCTGAGGAGTCGATTCGATTTTGGAACGGCGCCTCCTCGGACGTGGCCCACGCGGATCGTATCGGCACCTGTGTTCGCCGGGAGTTGGCCCGGTTGCCCTTGGGCGGGTTCAACCACAAATACAATCGCTACCGTATGTTCTTCACCGTGTTGTTTGGTCAAACGGACGTTACCGACCGGGCGGAAAAAAAGGGCAAACCGGACGCCAAAGCCGGTCAAAAAGGACGCCTCGTCGATGTGGTCAAAGATAGGGTGCGGGTTCGGAGCGCGCCGGTCAACGGGGCGATCATCGGCAAGATCAGCTCGGGCAATCAGGTCAAGCTCCTGCGCAAGAAGTCCGAGTGGTGCAATGTGATTACGCCGAACAACAACGAGGGGTGGATGATCTGTGATGCGCTTCGTCTGTAGCGCTTTTTTCCTGTCGATCGGTTTGATGGTCGCTTGTTCCGCGGATTCCACCAGGGCGACCGAGGGCCGGGAGTTCTTGGTAGTGGAGACCCACCTGGCCGATTTGAACCACGCCGCCCCCGAGGATCGGCCCATTCGCCTCGCCGCCCTGGCAGAGGTCGAGCTCAAGAGCGAGCGGGTCGATTCGATTCGCGACATCTGTGTGGTCTCCTATCAATCGTACGGCCAATCGTTGGCGCTGTTTGCCGATGCCCGGGCCAAAACGAGCGCGGTGGAGAACGCGGTCAAGCAGGCACAGGAGGAGACCGCCGATGGGTCCTCTCTCGACTCTGCACAGAAGGCGGCGCTGGAAGAGATGAAACGGGCGGCTGAAGCGGCGCTGCAACAGGCCAACCAAACCTTGAATCGGGCGGAACGCGAGGCCAAGGCGTGTCAGCAGCAACGGGATACCCTGCGCGCTCAGTTGCAAACCCGTTGATCCGAGAAACAAATCACCTGCTTGGTGCGTTATCAAGACATGAACTGGCAACAGACGAAAAAAAACGGGTTCTCGATGTGGTTGCTGATCGGATTGTCCGGCTGTAGCTCCCCAAAGAGCGCCGGCGAGCAGGGAGGGCCGGATGGGGGACGGGTCGTGCCCACCGTGACCGATCAGCGCGCTGATTTGTTGTTTACCTGGTTTGCCGACGGGGGCGTGCAGATGGCCGGATCCATCGCCGATATTCCGAATGAGGCGCGAGGGGTGGTCCGCGTGCAGGATCCGACCATTCCTCCGGAGAAGAGGGATCCCCAGCAGGTTTTTCTCGTCGATTTGACCGCGCCGGATGCCACTGGGCACTATGGCGTCAAGACCGTCACCCGTGCGGTGTACGAGGCAAAACACCTGCCCAAGCCCCCATCACCGCCACCACCCTCTGGCGATGATCAGGCAGGGGAAGGGGGCTTGACACCAGTAACCGGCGCCAGTCAAGTGACCATGTATTCCACCCGGCACTGCCCGGTGTGTGTCAAAGCGCGACGATGGCTGGTCAAGAATCAGATCCCGTTCATCGAAAAAGACATCGAGAAAGATCCCCAAGGGGCAGCGGAGCTCAACCGCAAAGCCCAGGCTCAGGGGTTGCGGCCTTCCGGGGTGCCGGTCTTCGATGTCAGTGGGCAGCTGCTGATGGGATTTGATCCGATGGCCTTGAAAGCACTATTGACCAAGGCCCCCCGCTCGATTTGAGTCGGTCCTTAAAATCGCAATGGCCCTTCACAAATTCTCAGGGTATCTGTACCTTTATAGTTTACACGGATGAAAGAGGAGACCGGAACGAGCAGTCCGGATTTGAACTGTGCACTGACGACGACCCAGGGGAGGGACGCTGATGACCGAGACGCGGATCGGAGAAAACATACATTTTTGGGCGGCAACCGACGTGGGCAAGGTCCGCGATCACAATGAGGATAATTTTCTTGTCGACAAGGCGTTGAATCTCTTCGTGGTGGCCGACGGCATGGGGGGACATGCGGCCGGTGAGGTCGCTTCGGCGGTAGCGGTGCGGTCGATGCGGGAGGTGATTCAACAGAACAAGGATCTAATCGAAGCGTTTCGCGAGGGATCCCAGATCGCCTCGACGCGGGACGTGCTGAACCTCCTCGAGCACGCAGTACAAAAGGCGTGCGCCGAGATCCACGAGATGGCCGAAGAGGACATGACCAAGCGGGGGATGGGCACCACCTTGTCCACGCTGCTCGTGATCGACAATCGGGGGTTCATCGCCCACGTGGGGGACAGCCGGATCTACCTGCTGCGCGGCGGTCGGGTCGTCCAGTTGACCGAGGATCACTCGCTGATCAACGAGCTGATCAAACGGGGCAAGCTGACCCAGGAGGAAGCGGATAATTCGCCGTATAAGAACGCGGTCACCCGCGCGGTGGGGATCTACCAGAGCGTGGAGGTGGACACCATCGACTTCGAGGTACTGCCCGGTGATCAGTTCTTGTTGGCTTCCGACGGTCTGACCACCTATGTGGCGAACGACGAGATTCCGTCGATGTTCGGGGATCGCAAGGACGTCAAGCAGATCACCAAGGGGTTCATCGATATCGCCAATACTCGCGGAGGAAAGGACAATATCACCAATATCGTCGTACGAATGGTCGACGCGGAGGGGCGCGCCGAAGAGCTGAACCGCGAGGTCAATCTGAAGATGGAGACCGTCCGCGGGACGCCCCTGTTCAAGTACCTGTCCTATAAGGAAATGGTTTCCGTGATGAATATCGTCGAGGGGATGACGGTACCGGCGGATAATCCGATCGTCGTCGAGGGGGAAGAGGGGGAGGAGCTGTTCATTATTTTGTCCGGTCGGGTGAAGGTGCACAAGGGGGAGACCTCGATCGTCACCCTGGGGGACGGGGATCACTTCGGCGAGATGGCATTGATCGACAAGGCACCTCGGTCGGCCAGTGTGACCACATTGGATCAGACGCGGGTGCTGAAGATTTCCCGAACCGATTTTTTCAAGCTGATTCGCAACGAGCCGCCACTGGCCACCAAGCTGTTGTGGAGTTTTCTCCAAGTTCTCTCGTCCCGGTTGCGGACCACCAACGAAGAGCTTTCTGATTCCCGATCGGAGATCGAGATTGAGGATTTGACCGAGGAATTGTTCGAAATCGAGCCCTTGGAAGGGGAATCATGATCCCCTCCCCAGCGCGGTTTCTTTGGCCGATGGTATGCGGCTTTTTTGTGCTGATGTTGAGCTGCGGGAAATCACCGAGCACCGGGGAAGTGGGGGATCGGGAGGCTGTCTCCCAACCACCACAGAAACACCGAGCCCAACCGGTGCCCCGGGAGCAACCGGTCGCTCGGCACCGCCACGCAACCCCTACGGGTGAGGAGTTGTTCTCGGTTCAGGTGTTGTCGGTCAGTGGATCAGTGCAGTCCAGTGAAATCGAAGAAACGGGCACCAAAGTGGCCGTCGCCGGGCAGACTTTGCTCGGTGGCGGATCGATCGAAACCGCGGGGGATGGAACGACAACCCTCGCCATTCGTGACGTGGGGCAGGTGAGGATGGGCCCGTTCAGTCGACTGGTTATTCCCCGGTATGGTCGGTGCGGCGCTGTGCTCACTCGGGGAGCCGTTGAGTTGACCGGACCGACGCGGCCGATGCGCCGATGCCGGTGCTATTTGCAGACCCCCCGTGCAGCGGTGTGTGCCCTCAAGCAGCAGGCCGCGATTTCCGTGGCTCCCGACGGTGCCGTGCGGATCGTCGCCCCAAACGGTCCGGTCGAGATCGTCGACGATGACGGGAAGGTGATTGAGCTGGCATCGGGCGAGGAATTGAAGCAGGGGGCCCTGACCGTTGAGGGGGCACTGAAAAGAGCCGAACAGGCACTCAACACCCTCGAATCGACCGTCCGCCGTTTGGTGGAGTTGAAAAACAAAAATAAGCAGGCCCTCACCGAGAGAAGGGTCGCTGCGCAGCGGAGGGATCGCGACAAGGAAAAACTGGCGCAGCTCAATCAGGCGTTGGGAAATCAGGTACAGGAGATGACCGGACTCCAAGTGAGCGGAGCGGCGGCGATTTCCCTCGTTACCGGGTTGATTGCCTGGGTCGAGGAACGAGACGCGACCGAGTCGCAGCGGGACCGCGTCGCCGGGATTAACACTCAGTTGGAGGCAATGGGTCGGCAGCTACCCGAACTCGTCGGACGCCGGGAAAAGGCGCGCGTCACCTCGACCGAAATGATGAAACCGCGGCATAGCGAACCTCAGTAACGAACAAAATCCCCTGAATCGAGAAAATAAACCCATATGAATGGTCTATTGACGGATGCAAATTATTCGTATACAAATAAAATGTATGCCGATAATATGGCTTGGAGGTAGATGTGAGAAAATTCAGCCGGTTCGCCAAGCTCACTCTGCAGGATTGCCCATTGTATGTGGTGACAAGGGCTTCGTTGGTGATGACCGCAGCGTTCAAGAACAGTTTTTCCGCGGCCGGGCTGGGGAAGATCCGGCCGGCCTACATCGTGGTACTGTGGTGTCTCTGGGAAAAACAGGGCGTGAAAATGAATGAGTTGGCCAGATGTGCCGGGCTCGAACCGTCGACGATGACAGGATTGCTCGACCGGATGGAACGGGATGAGCTGGTCTGCCGGCGGGCCGATCCAGACGATCGCCGGGCACTGAAAATCTACCTCACCGAAGCCGGTGCAGCGATGCAGGATACCTGTGAACGGCTGATCGACGAAACATTGGTGGTGCTCTTTGACGGAATTGACGATCGGGAGTTGGACGTCACCACCGACGTCCTCCAGCGGGTGATGGAAAACGCCCGGGGAAGGGGGGAATGATGCGCATTGGGTTTGCTTGCGCCTACGCGCCGTTGCCGCTGATCGATGCGGCCGGGGGGAGGCCGTTTAGAATCCTGCCAGAATCGACCGCTGCAGATCAGGCGGGGCGGATTCTGCATGACAACATGTGCCCCCACGTCAAACGGATCCTGGATCGAGCGATGGGCGATGACCTGCCCGAGCTGGGCGGGGTGGTGCTGACCAACTCCTGCGATACGATGCGTCGGCTCGCCGATGGGTGGCGTCGGGCGCGGCCGGAGGAGAGGGTTTTTCTGATCGATCTGCCACCTGCTGCGGGCGAGCGGTCCACCCGGTGGTTTGCAGCTGAGTTGGAGCGCCTTCGCCGGGAGTTGGGGGAGTGGACCGGACACCCCATCAGTGATGCTGCTCTGAAGGATTCGATCGCCCGATACAACCAATTGGCCACCGGCTTGAGCGAGTTGAGGGAGCGGTTGAACGAGGGTGGTTTGACCGGGGGAAGTCCGGCGCTGCAGCGGGTTTACAACCGGATCAGCACCAGTTCTCTAACGGAGAGTCTGGCGCTGGTGCGGGAGTTGCTGGCGCAGCCGACCACCGCGTCAGGGACGGTCGGAGTTCCGGTTCACCTCTTTGGGAATGTGTTGTCCGACCCGGCGGTGTTTGAGCTCATCGAGGAGTGCGGCGCTCGGGTGGTCTCGGATGATCTGTGCACCGGGGGGAGACTGGTACAGCCGATTCCAGGTGAGAAGGACCCGGTCTCACCGATTGAGAGATTGGCCGACGGGATTCTGTCGCGCTCGGCTTGCGCCCGAACCATGACCCCTGACACTCCCGGGCAGCTGGGCGAGGATCTCGTGGCGCGGGCCCGCGAAGTTGGCGCCCGGGGTGTGATTGCTCACATTGTCAAATTCTGTGATCCGTACTTGGGACGCCTTCCGGCTGTGCGCCAGGCCTTGAAGGCGGCGTCATTGCCCCTGTTGGTGCTCGAAGGGGATTGCACGCTTCGATCCGTGGGGCAACAAGCCACCCGAATCGAGGCTTTTGTCGAGATGTTGGAGGAGACCCTATGATGCTGCAACAATTCGAACGCACCATCGACGCCCTCGAAGCGAAACTGGCCGCTCCCCAGGGGAACACGCCCCGGCGCCGGTACGCGTTGGAGTTCGCCCGGCTCGGCAAGCGGCTCTATGACGGCCGTCATCCCGTCGCCTGGTGCGGTGTGGTGGCACCGTTCGATCTGCTCAATGCAATGGGGTTCACCTCTTGTTTCGTCGAATTCGTCGGTGCCTCCCTGGCGAGCTCGGGGGTGGTGGATACCTTTCTCGACCGGGCCGAGCAGGACGGTCTGGTCCCGGACATGTGCGCCTATCACCGCGCCGTTGCCGGCGCAGCAGCGCTGGGGATGATGCCCGTACCCCAGGTGCTCGTTGCCACCTCTTGTCCCTGTTTTGCCGGACAGGCCACGATGGAAAACCTCGCTCGCCTGATGGAGCGCGAGCTGATCTTTCTCCACGTGCCGTTGGAACAGACCCCTGAGGCGGTGCGCTATCTCGTCGATCAACTCGAGTCGATGATCACACAGATCACCGCGTTGACCGGCCGGCGGCTCGACCCCGACAAGCTAGCCCGAACGATCGAACGATCCAATCGGGCGGTGGCCGTGATCGAGGAGGTCTTCGAATTGGCGGCACATATTCCGTCACCTTCGGCGAGTCGCGAGCTCAAGGATTTCGGTATTGCCATGCCCCTGCTCTTCGGTCGCCCCGAAGCGATCGAGCTGGCCCAGGTCTTCAGAGATGCCTTTGCGGGCCGCATAAGGAGCGGCGGGGGAAATGGTGTGACGAAGGAGCGGGTGCGCCTGCTGTGGATTCAGAATCGCATCCAATTTCGCGAGCCCTTGGTGAAGATGCTCGAGCAGGAGTTGGGCGCGGTGGTCGTGGTGGACGAATTGAACCATGTCACTTGGGATCCCATCGATCCGCAGAACCCGCTGGAAGGAATCGCCCGGAGGATGATTTCCAATCCGTTCAACGGTCCGATTGAGTCCCGCATCTCCAAGTTACAGGCGCTCGCCCGTCGCTATCGTGTAGATGGGGCGATCAATCCCTGCAATTGGGGGTGTCGCCAGGGTGCCGGGGCGCGCGGTCTGATGCAAACCGGGCTCGCGGAGATCGGCGTGCCGGTGCTCAACCTGGAGGTCGATTGCGTGGATCCCCGGTCGTTCGCGGAAGGGCAGCTTCGCACGCGTCTTGAAGCGTTTGTCGAGATGCTGGAAGCCAAATCCTCACCCTGGAGTTGAGATGTATTTTTTGGGAATCGACATCGGCAGTCTGAGTTGCGATACGGTGATCATCGATCAGACGAGCGGGATCGTCGCCAGCGCGGTGGTGCCCACTGGCGCGCGAAACGTCAAGGCCATCGAGCGATCGAAGGCCGACGCGATGTCCCTTGCCGGACTGATTGATGAGGACATTGCCGCCCTCGTATCCACCGGCTATGGCCGTCGCCGTGTGGCGGGCCGTTCGGCTGCGGTGACCGAGATCTCCTGTCATGCCCGAGGCATATTGCACCTGCTGCCCGAAACCCGTCTGCTGATCGATATCGGCGGCCAGGATTCAAAAGCGATTGTCTTTGACGGCGAGGGCAATGTGGCCAATTTCTCGATGAACGACAAATGTGCAGCCGGCACCGGCCGATTTCTCGAGGCGATGGCACGAGCGCTCGAGGTCGACATCATCGAGTTGGCCCAACTGGATCG
The DNA here is from genome assembly GCA_028278265.1 of Myxococcota bacterium. Taxonomy (GTDB): domain Bacteria; phylum Myxococcota_A; class Polyangia; order JAAYKL01; family JAAYKL01; genus JANQET01. The sequence continues at coordinate 36,426 of JANQET010000044.1, read as the reverse complement.
GGGCGCCCGGGGTGAGCTCACCCTGAGCTCGATGTGCACCGTCTTTGCCGAAAGCGAGGTGGTCTCCCTGATCGCCGACGGCGCCGAGGTCAAGGAGATCGTCGCCGGTCTGAACCGATCGGTCGCCAACAGGGTTCAATCAATGGTCAAGCGCATTGCACCCGACCTGTCCTGTCTACCGGTCGCCATGTCCGGCGGGGTCGCCTACAACGAAGGGGTCGTCAGAAGCCTGCAAACGCAGCTCGATGTCGAAATAGCGATTCCCGAAAAACCGGACATCGTCGGAGCGCTGGGGGCTGCCCTGGTGGCCCGTGAAAGAGCACTGGGGCAGGGCGAGAAACGACGCCCTACTGAATAACGCAAGAGAAGATTTTCAATCGGATTCGGGTTTGGCCGGTTTGAAGTGAACCCGATTGATCAGCAAAGGGACGAACCTGATGGCCCCGGCCTTGGGGCAGCTGTCCACGCAGCTACCTTCGTGCCAGCATTCCCCGGGAAAGGCAATGATGGGTGGGGCCCCTTTTTGGGGATTGGGGAGCAGCACGTCGACCTGGCAGACCTCCACGCAAATATTGCACCCATTACAGATCTCGGCGTCGAACTGTAGCGGACATGCGGTCGTGGAAGGGGGACGCATCACTCACTCCGTCTCTTCGGCGACGGCATACCGTCGGTAATTTTCCACGAGGGGTTCGTAGTAGTCGAGAGGGTGTTGTGCTTGTTTGACCACCCCGTCGACGAGACGCACGGTGACGAACTTTCGCCATGCGGGGGGATCGTTTTGGGGAAAATCCGACCGGCGGAAATGGAGGGGTTCAGAGCTGGCGCGTCGGGCCAGGCAGGCGTGGATGATCAACTGGGCGTTGGTCAGGATGTTCATTACCTCCAAGGCGCGGGTCAGCTCGTGGGGATTCTCCGCTCCAAGTCGATTTCCGGCATCGAGTTCCAGCGCTTCCAGCCGAGTCAGACCGAGCCGGAGCAGGGATTCGCTTTTCACTGCTCCGCAGTGGTGTTGCATTCCTCGTCCGATCGCCCCGTTGAGCTCGGGCCAGCCGAGGGATCGACCCTTGTCCAGCGGTGCGAGTACCCTTTCTTTTTCTTGTCTGAACTGTTTATCGTCGATGGTGGGTGTCGGTAGTTGCCGGGCGCGAGCGCCGGCCTGCCGGCCCGCGTAGTGACCGGTCGCCACTGCGTGCCCGAAACAGTCCGAGGCGAATAGTTGGTCACCCGCTGCAAAGAGCCCTTTGATGTTCGTCTCCAAGCGCCAATCGTGAAACACCCCCCGGCAGTCCGAACAACTGGCGCTCGTTGGGGTGGAACGCGGCCGAGGTCCACCCGTCCCCGTAGCTCTGGAGCAGATGACGACGGGGATCGAATCCAGCCTCGGTGTAGCTGTCCAGGATGGGAATTTTGGTTTTCCCCTCTTGGCCTACCATCATCCCCCAGATGACTTGCCGCTCTGCTGCGGGCATGCTCGTGAGGTCGGCGAAAAAGGGTAGCTCAAAACCGCGCGCCAACAGCTCTTCGGTGGGGAGGGTGTCCGGTCCCTGGAATTCGTAGAGGTGGTTCTCGCTTTCGCCGCCCCCTTTTAAGAAGAACCGCTGGCCTTTGGTGGGTCGATACCGGTCTGCCACGCTTTTCAGTTCATTGTCGTCCCGATCGATCCAGGGCAGCTCGCGTCCGTTGGCGTCGACCATCGAGCAGGCGTACCAGGTGTTGTGATTGTTCCCCGTACCGTAAGGGGGAAAGCTCCGCGTGCCCGACCACTGGGCGCGAATCGATTTCTCCATCAGCGCGAATTCCACGCCCACGCGCCACCCCATGGCGTGGCCGTCTCCGACACACTGGGGCGGGCGGAATTCACTCAAGCCCGGAAAGCTGGTGGAGAACAGCCAGACCCGCGCCGGGCGGGACATGCAGAGGATGGTTGTTTTGGCGGCGAAGACGGTGAGCTTGCCGGTGCGCGAATTGAGACATACCGCACCGGCCGCGCGCGAATCTGTCGATGTTGTCTCGGTCAACAGGGCCGTGGCCATCGTCCGGTCGAACACCGCCACCCCGGCCCGCTTGCAGGCCTTGGCCATCGCCGGCTTGAATGTTGTGCCCCACACCCGCAGGGTGTAGCGGTTGTGGTAGTCGTAGGCAAAGAGAAATTTGGTCTGCTCGTCCCTGAACGGCGCCCCGGCGAAGCGATCGTCGACATCTCGAATCTGAGCCCCCATCCGCTCCAGATCGAGCAGCCGGTCGTACCCCTCGCGGCATTCGATGTAGTGGGAGATGCCGTTGTTGTACCCCCGATGATCGCGGATCATCGCCTCGGTCATTTCCTCGGGGGTGATCCGGGAGCAGGGATTGGTCATCGCGGACTCGAAGTGATCGCACCCTGAACCGGCCGCCCCGCTGCGGGCCGTGGCCCCCTTTTCCACCAGGGCCACGGTGGCACCCGTCTTTTTCGCTCCCAGCGCCGCGAAACAGCCGGCTGCGCCGCCCCCCAAGACCAGCACATCCACGTCGACCCGATCCTCGATTTCCCATTGGCGCGGGTAGGGCCAGCTCGACGATGATGTACCCGAGTTCGACATCTCTACTCGAGTTTGCCGCGACGAGGGGCAAACATCAAGAGTGGCGGGGCTGCCGGCCGGCGAGGCCGACCCCGATGAAGATGACCGCCGAGACGACGTAGGCGATCATCAACCCCAGATCGGCGGCTGCTGTTGCGTCTCCGAAGACTCCGGCAATAAACGAGAGAAGCCCCACCGCCGGCGATCATTGCAGCCACCGCACCTTTCAACGTGGCGCCCTTCCACAGCACCCCGCCGAGTAGCGGAACCAGCATGCTGCCCATGAACGGATAGTTGAAAATGATGATCGTGTACAAAATACCCTTGGCTTTGAGTGCGATCAGCACGCCCACGATGAGCGCCCCTGCGATGGAGACGCGGGAAAGGGTTTTGCCGTGTGGCAGCTGGTCCATTTCGATGTTGGGATGCAGCACCTTGTTGTAAAAATCACGAGTGATCGTACCGGAAATTGAAATCAGTAGACAATTGGCGCTGGACATCACTGCGGCGAGCAGGGCCGAGACGACGATGCCGGCCAACCAGGGGGAGAGGGTTTCTTTGATCATCTGGGGCAGCACCGTTGTCGGCCTGCGGAAAGAGAAGCTTGCCCGCGGCCCCAGTCAATCCGGCGCAGGCGCCGATGACGATGACGACGATGCCGGCCAGGATACAACCCCACCTGGCGACTGACGCCGATTTTGCCGATTGATAGCGCACAAAGGCGTCGTAGGAGATGGCAATTGAAAACAAAAAAGGCAGGATGATAAATATGGCCTTTTGCCCCATGCCTGCAGGGATGAACGGGGTGGCGAGCAGACTGCCAAATGAGACGGAGCTGCCGCTGGCCAACGCGAAATGGGCTGTCCAGGCGACCAGGGGAATGCCCAGCACAATGATTGTCAGTTGCACCAGGTCGGTGACCACCACCCCCCACATCCCGCTGGCGATGCTGTAGAGCCCAATCGCCGTACCGCAGAGCACCACCCCCTGGGCATAGCTCAGTCCGAAGATCGAGCAGATCGAGCCCGCGGCCATCAGCTGGGCAGTGAACACCCCGAGCAGGCTGGGAATGTTGGTCAGCCAAGCCCACAGGCGCACCCCTTTGTGTTCGCCGTACCGCTTGGCAAAAAAATCGAGGGGCACGAATCCGCGAACCTGCCGAAGCCGTCGAGCCACCAACAAGCCGGCAAAAATCAACCCGCCGCCACAACCAATCCCATACCAAGCCCCGGGCCAGACACCATGTTGGGCCCCCAACTCCGCCCCGCCGAGAATCACTCCCGCCCCGAGCTGTACCGCGGCCAAGGTGGCGGTGGTGAGCAACAAGCCGAGCTTGCGACCGGCGACCAGAAAATCAGAGGTCTGCTCGACCCGTTTGGCGAGCGCCACGCCGATGGCAACCATGGCCAGAAGATAAAAAGCAACGATCCAGGTGAGCATGGGAGCCGAGTATACCGCAATTTCAAGATGACAAAATTTGTATAATTGCAGAGTGCGCCTTGGAAAATAAACCATAAATGACCCAATAAATGGACTAGAGGTACTAAACCTAAATCTGTACGACTGTATTTTCTCAAAACAGATCACGGAAAAAGGAAAAAAAATGAAAATGAAACATCGAGACAGCATTTTAAAAATCGCCATCTTCGTTTGTATATGCGCGATCCAGCCGATGGTCTGGATCGCCTGTACCAGTTCGGACGATACTGCCGACGATGATGACAACAACGACGGCGGCGATGCCGATTCGGACTCGGATGGTGACGCGGACGGAGATGCAGACGGTGATGCGGACGGGGACGCAGACGGGGACGCAGACGGAGACTCGGACGGAGACTCGGACGGAGACTCTGATTCGGATTCGGATGCCGATTCGGACAGTGATTCAGATAGTGACTCAGACAGTGATTCAGACAGTGACTCAGACGCCGATTCGGACAGTGATTCAGACAGTGATTCAGACAGTGACTCAGACGCCGATTCGGACAGTGACTCGGACGCCGATTCGGACAGTGACTCGGACAGTGATTCAGACAGTGACTCAGACGCCGATTCCGATACCGATTCAGACACCGACGACTGCACCCCACCGGCCTGGGGAAATGATATGGACTTTGAGATCGGCAATCCGATCGCCAATTGGGCGCTGAGCGCGATCTACGACCACAATGGGGACGGCACTATCGACATGGATCCCCAGTCGGTTACTCTCGAGGACCTTTATTGTTCCGGCATTAAATCGGTGGTGGTTCTGGTCGGCGACCCGGGGTGACCTGGATGTCCCGCCCTGTACGGGCGGATAAAAGACCAGGGTGTTCCTGCTGTTGTAGAAGAGAATAACAGTGCTTTCTTGATGATCTATACCTATGCAGATGGGAACGCCGAAGACTCTTACAACTATTTCACCGAGTATTTTGACTATGGCGTTTTTGCTGCAGGTGCGGCCAGTGACTATTTTGAACTGCCGTTCCGTCCGTTCGATGCAGTGGTCAACCTCACCAATGCAGAGCTGATGGACAAAGCGGTTCTGATCAGTTCCAGCCAAGCCGATTTCGTCGAACCCGACGAGATTAAGCAATACGTGATTGAAGCTAACCAGTAGACTACAGAAGCTCAGTTTCTTGCCTTGCCCAAACCCTCCTTGATCGAGGTTCGCCCTAACAGCCGTTGTCAAGAATCGGCCACAATGGGATATTGGCACCAGTGGCTCTACAGTGCTCGGTAGAATCCTCATTGGTGTTGGTTTGAACGGCCGAAATATGACCAGAATCCAAACAAATGACGATTTTTAGCAACACCTGAGGTTAAACGGGCGATAAGGGATTTCAAGAGAGGAAGCTCTTGGGTAACTTCGAAAAAAATTTGGAGGGTAGAGACAAAATGTATCGAAATTTGATTCAAATGAGCCAACTTGTACTTTTTGTTGGTTTCGTCGGGATTGGTAGCGGATTCACTGGTTGTTTTTCAGAGAACAATCCTATTGATGAAGATGCTGGCGTGGACGGCGGTGATTCGGATGCCGACACCGACGCAGATGCGGATACGGACACGGACGCTGACGGAGATGCCGACACCGACTCGGATACTGATGTGGATGCGGATACAGATATGGATACCGACTCTGATACAGATACCGATGCTGACGCGGACACCGACACAGATACCGACTCAGATATGGATACTGATACTGATTCTGACGCGGATACCGACACAGACGCGGATACGGATACCGACGTCGACACAGATACGGATACTGATGCGGATACTGATGCGGATACTGATGCAGATACGGACTCGGATACCGATGTGGATTCCGACACTGGTTTTGACTCGGATACGAATACTGATGAGAATTGTGAGTATGATGCGGATTGTCCGCCATGCCAGATCTGCAGCGCCTATGATAAATGCGTCAATGCTGATTACAATTCAGATCCAAAACACGATTGCAATGGTGTTGCTCCAGCGACGTGTGGTCACACAGGGATGTGTGATGGAGAGGGGGCATGTGAATTCTACGGCAGCGAGATCAGCTGTGACGATAAAGATCCCGCGACTATAGACGATGCGTGTGATGGGATGGGAAATTGCAGGGGAACACCCTATTGTGATCACCATGAGTGTTGGAATGTCGTACCCACCGAACTGGAAGATTGCTATGACGCAGATGGAGAGATGGCAGAGTGCCCTGCTTTTCCCTGCGAGTCCAACGGAGGACCAGATTACTGTGGTCAGGACGCTCAGTATGTATCAAATCAGCGCATGTTCAATGTGGATACCATCGGGGTCGACACAATTGTGATCGATTCACTCACCGGCTTGGTTTGGCAGCAGGAGGCTGTTGCCGGGAAAGACTGGGATGCGGCGGTAGAGTATTGTGACACGTCTGGTTATGCGGAAAAGGAGGATTGGCGCCTACCCGATTATCACGAACTTGCCGGAATTATCGACTTTTCAAGATGGAGTCCTGTGCTCGATCCCGGAGTTTTTCCAGATGCCGCTCTTGCGCAGCTCTGGACCTCATCCGTAAACACAAACGATTTGTCACAAGCATGGAATCTCGACACGGGCACCGGGGCTGTCCTCTCTCAAGACAAACCTGGGTCCTGTGATCTTCGATGTGTTCGGGCTGGTGACGCAAAGTCCATCATGAGTCAAACGACTCGTTTCTTTGTATCAGGGGTAACTGGTGTTGAAACCGTTTTTGATAGAGCAACTGGGCTGGAGTGGCAAATGGTTAACAAGACCAACCTGGACTGGAAACAGTCCCTGAGAAAGTGTGAGGGAAGTCAGTACGGTGGCTTCGATGATTGGCGATTGCCGACGATCAGCCAGCTGAGAAGCTTGGTAAGCATAGGAAAACCGGGTGATGTGGCATCAGATTTTCCTAACATTCTTTCTCAAAAATACCTCTCTTCTACCGCTTCAGTTGTCACTATATACGGTACAATGGTTTTCGAAATTGATTTCAGCTCTGGATTACAACAAGTCTACTCTGCAGATTCAATCGACTCTGCTGTAAAATGCGTTCGGCGAGGGCCGTGAGCTTCTTTGGCCCAGGTTCGGAACAACAGCGTGTAATCAAACACCGGCCTTAGGGGACATAGGTAGCGACACCAGGGTCTTTTGATGAAGAAGGCCGTGATTAGGGAGAGGGCGAGGAGGACGAAGATTGTGTTTGAGCCGATCAGGTGGAAGGCGGCGCTGAATACTTCGTAGCTCGAGAGAGTGGGGTTGTCGTAGAGGAGTGCGATGAGGATCGCGGTGAGGGCGGCGGCTCGTTGGGCCCAGCGGAGGTAGGGGCGGGCTTTTTTCCAGCGATTGGCTTTGGCCCCTCCCACGGCGGCGAGGCACTCCTGCATGGCGCCGAAGGGACACACCTGGTAGCAGTAGATGTTTCTTCCCCGGATGATGAGGAAGGCGAAACAGCCTGCCAGGGCGAGATAGAAGTAGAGTTGGGTGCGCCAGTCGGGCCAATAGCCCAGCAGGAGCTTGTTGATCATGGCCATGGTGATGGGTCGGTCGTAGACGAACCCGATGATCAGAAGCGCGGCGATTAGGGCGATCCAACGGACGGTTTTTTTGTGGGGGAAGTGGTTGAGCTGACCCACGAGTCCCAAGGCGAACAACAGTACCAACACCCCCTCCGCGAGACCCAGGTTGAGCGGTGCGGCCGGTTCGCGGATCAGGGGCAGGCCGAGCTGCTCCGAGGCCAGACGGCGACTGGCTTTTCGTGTGGCCTGGGTTAGCCCCCGTAGGGTCATGGTGGCGCCGGAAACCGCGTCCACGTCCTCACCGATGGCAAATGGATCGGTGTGAGCTTTGCCGTGCAAGCGGTCCAATACACCGGACTCCAGAACCCGGTCGAGAAAATAATCAGTCTCTTTGTGGTCGACGAGGTGGACGTCTATGATCTTTCCAGTCGAGGTGACCGATACGGCCAGCGTGATCGCTCCGCCGTAGCCTTCGCCTTTGCCAACGGTGGCGTATCCGATCAACGCCTCTTTGGCGTCCTCCCAGCCGACTACGGTCTGGGCATCAATCGATTCGAAACGCTCAGCGGCAATGAGGGATTTTTCGAGACCGGGGCGAAGATCGGCCTGGGTTTTCTCCTGCCCCAGGTACCAGGCACCGCCGATCAGGATCAGGGCAACCAGGGCGAGGATTCGCTCGACTTTTATTGACGGGTTGGGGCGCCCGGATGGTGGCTCGGTCAAATTCAGTGACACCGCAATCGCCCTACATCGACTCCCGCCCGGTGATCGTCTTGGAGCCGTCCTGGGACCAGAATTCAGTATCCTGAACTTGTTGACCGTAATTTCCCGCTTGATCGAGCTTGACCATCGCCGTGTTCAGCGCGGTGACGCGACGGTCGATGACCGTGCGGACGATCTTGTGCAGCCAGGAGTTGTTCGGCTTGGTAAAGGGGCAGACCCGCTTGCAGTTGGAACAGCTGAAATCGTTGAAGTCGTAACAGCTTTCCGGTTCGATGTACCACTTGAACGCGCCGGGATTGTTGGAGACCGAGTTCCCTTTCCAGTCACGGGACCCTTTGGGAATCGACTTGCTGGGACACTCGTCCGCACACAACATGCACGATTCGCAAAACTCGGTCACCCCGAAGGCGATGGGCCGATCCGGCTCCAGGGGCATGTCGGTCAGCACCTTGGCCAGGCGGACCCGGGGGCCGTACTTGGGGGTGATCAACAACCCGTTGCGGCCGATCTCCCCCAACCCGGCGTCGATTGCCATCGGGATGCTCAGCCCCACCTCGTTGCCCGCGGGAAGGGCAAGATACCCCAGGCCGCGAATGAACTCGGCGAGGGTGGAGGCGGTGACCGCCATCCGTGAATAGCCGTCCCCCACGGCTGCCGAGGCCAACTGGCCGGGCGAGTTGGCAATACCCCAGAAATCTTCTTCAAAAGCCAAAACCAAAACTCGGTTGAGCGAGCGGGGAACATACCAGGCACGCTCGGTCCGTTCGAGGCGATCCCCTTCGTTGAGAATGGGGACCTCACGCCCCGGATCATCTGCGGTTGGGGAAAAGGCGGGATTGTAGAACCACAGAGGATTGGCCCTGGCCGCTCCGGCGAGGGAAGCCCCAAAAAACATCCCCGCGTGTTTCACGGCGAGGGTCGCTTCAGACCAGTTCATCTCGATATCGGCGGGATCCCACGGCCCCATGGCATCGCGATCGAATCGTTTGACAATTGGCGAGCTGTCCCACAGATAAGGGTCGCCGTGGCGCGGCCGGGCCATGTTCCACGAGGCCCGGGACAAGGCGTAGTTCAGCCGGGATTGGTTGGGAATTTTACCTTTGCCATCGATGAGTCGTTTTTGAATCATGTCCGGCCGGGGACGATCCGCTCTGGTGGGATCCCAATCGTTGCGGCCAAAGACATTTTTCTTCCAGGAAAACGGTTTGATCGTTTTGGGTTCGATGGCGTAGGGCAGGCGGCCGTCGTCCAGCCGCTCGACGACGAAGCCGCCATAGTCCTGTGGAGCGCGAATGAGCTCGCCGTGTTTGGTCTTGCTGATCGAGTAGACCAGCGGGGCGCTGATACCCAGCGATGCGGCGCCCACGCCCATCATCTTGAAAAAATGTCGCCGTTTCATGTCTCATCCCCAGTGCGAATCGACCGATGGACTGCGAATGTGCTAGTTGCTCAAAGGCAGCGTACCGTGTTCACACCGCACCCGTCTATCTTTACCCGTCTTGGGGGAGATTTTCAATTCACGCAAGCCTCGCGGCTGACGGCGCAACGTTCGCTGATCTCGGTCCAGGACAGACAGGGAAGGTCTATTCGGCACTCGAGATAGTCAACTTTTACACGGTCCGGTGAAGGCGGGAGGGAATTATTTTGCCGAAGTGGCGCGTTTGACGATTGCCTTTTGAACCCGGCCGGGTACAACACAAACCGGCAATATAGCAGGGCCTGGCGGGGCCCAGGGCGAGCGCGTGATGATCGCGAAAAACGGAAATCCGGACGACCCCTTCGATGTGATCGTCATCGGTGGCGGTCACGCGGGGTGTGAGGCCTACGCGGCTGCCAGCCGCGTCGGGGTGCGGGCCGCTCTGGTTACGCCGAGTCTGGACGATATCGCTGCTCAACCTTGTAACCCGGCGGTGGGCGGTCCGGGCAAGGGACACCTGGTCCGGGAAATCGTGGCCCTGGGCGGGGTGATGGGTCGGGTCACCGATCGATCCGGTCTGCAGTTTCGCACCCTCAATCGCAAGAAGGGACCCGCAGTAAGGGCCACGCGGGTGCAGACCGACTCTCGGGTCTACGTGCAGGAGATGGCACAGGAGATTCAGCGCATTGCCGGCGGCCGGGTGATCGAGGACCGGGCGGTGGGGCTCCACTGGACCACCGAAGGCGCAAGGAGACGGATCACCGGCGTGACGCTCGAACAGACGGGACGGATCAACGGCCGTGCGGTGGTGATCGCCACGGGCACTTTCTTACGCGGTCAGCTGTTTATCGGTGATCAGGTGATCCCCGGTGGTCGGCGGGATGCCCCTCCGGCAGTGCGGCTGGCCGAGTCCCTCGAAGCGATCGGTCTGCCGATGATGCGGCTCAAGACCGGGACCTGTCCTCGGCTCGACGGATCGACCATCGATACGGATGCCCTCGAGCCCCAGATCAGCGACGATCCAATGCCGTTTTTCGATCCCCAAACCCGAGCGCCGGCCCTGCCCCAATTGACCTGTTATCTCACCTATACCGGTCCCCGTACCCATGAGGTGATCCGCCGCACGTTGGATCAATCCGCCCTTTACAGCGGGGCGATCACCGGCATCGGACCCCGCTACTGCCCCTCCATCGAAACCAAAATCGCCCGCTTTCCGGACAAGGATCGGCATCAAGTGTTTTTGGAGCCCGAGGATCAACGGGGCCGGGTGGTCTACCCCTCGGGAATCTCCACCAGTCTGCCCGCCGCGGTTCAGGATGAGTTCGTTCACGCCATCGACGGACTGCACCAGGCGCGGATTGTGCGCTACGGATACGCCGTGGAATACGACGCGATTCAGCCGCGGGTGCTCACCCCCAGCCTGGAGGTGGACGGCTTCGATGGGTTGTTTTTGGCCGGCCAATTCCTGGGCACCTCCGGTTATGAAGAGGCAGCAGCACTGGGGCTGTTCGCCGGGGCCAATGCAGCACTTCGTTGCCGGGGAGAGGCCGGCATCGCGCTTCGACGAGATCAATCCTATCTAGGAGTGATGATTGATGATTTAACCACATTGGGCATTGACGAGCCCTACCGGATGTTCACTTCCCGCGCCGAGTTTCGCCTGTTACTGCGCGAAGACAACGCAGACGAGCGTCTCATTGACGTGGGACTGGCCACCGGGTTGGTGGACGGATCGCGAGCGCGGGAGATCACCGAAAAGCGCACTGCCATTGCACAGGCCACTGAACGGCTTCGCACCACCGCACTGACCCCATCGGAAGAGACCAACACTCGGTTGGGAGATTTGGGATTATCTCCGGTGGGCAAGCCGGTGAGCCTGTTCGACTACCTGCGCCGTACCGAGGTGCATTTGAGGGATCTCCTGCCGCTGGCCCCTTGGATCGGTGAGCTGCCCGATGGGGTCGCTGCGCGGGTAGAGGTCGATGTGAAGTATGAGGGCTATCTGGCGCGCCAGCAGAGCCTGGCCCGGCAGCTTCAGGACGGGGATCGGGTGCGGCTGCCGGCCGATTTCGATTTTGACGCCGTGCCCGGATTGAAAAAAGAAGCAGTGGAAAAACTGAACCAAGCCCGACCGAAGACCCTGGGACAGGCCGGTCGCATCCCGGGAATCACCCCCGCTACGGTTCAGATGTTGCACGTATGGTGTCGCCGACTCGAATCGAGCGAGGATGGGGATCGGTGATTTTCTTTTCTTCTGACCGGCCAATTTGGTATGGGTAGAGGAATCCGAAACGAAATTCGAACGTCGAACAATGGATAGAGACAAGATGACAAAGACAACAGACAAATCGAACCTCCCCCCCCAGGGGCATTGCCTCACCAGACGCGATTTCTTGATGGCCGGATCGGGGTTGGCACTCGGTGCCGCTCTTCCGCTGGGCTGCTCGGATGAGAACGGCGCGGTAGACAACAATGGCCAAAATGGGGATCCGTCGGCCCAGGGCACTCCGTGGACCGGATCGAGCCCGATCGTCGATCTCATCGAAACTGCTCATTTGGCCGATCTCAATCACTACGGAGAGTTTGTCGATTTCGGCACCGCCGCCCGGTTCAAGTACACCCTCGGGGGGTGGATGAGCGGCTGGAGCGGGGATACCGAGATGAACGGAGTTTCGTATACTTGGGCGACCAAATCCCCGTGCCGGTTGTATTTTTCGATATTCGAACCGGAGGCGCTGACCTTCGTCATTCGCGCCAAAATGGGCGGCAGTGAAGTGTTTTCGGTCTACCTCAATGACAAGCCCCTGACCCGGGTCTCGTTTAAGGGAAACGACTGGGCAGAGTATGTCGTCAAAGCACCGGCGGAGACGGTCGTCGCCGGGGAGAATTACCTCAAATTCGTCTTTCGCACGGCAGAGAAGAAGATCGGTGGCGTTCCCGCCTCGTTTGCGGTTGATTATCTTCGCATCGTTCCCGATAGTGCTCAGACCCCTCAAAATGGGCGTTTCGATCCACCGCATCTCGATCGTATCAAACAGCGATACAAGACGAGCAATAAGGAGCTTCCCGCGATTATTCTCTCGCTACCGTCTACGCTGAGCTATTACCTACAGGTGCCCCACAGTGCCAAACTCTGTTTTGCGGCGACCTCCGTCTTTCGCGGCGGAGCGGAAAAAGTGCCTCAAGCCGAGTTGCGCGTGCGGGCGACACCCGTCAACGGAGGCCTGGCCCAGGAGCTGCACGCCAGTAGTTACGGTTCCGCGTGGCAGGACCAGATGATCGATCTCGGCGCTCTGGCGGGCAAGTTGGTGCGGATGGACTTTGCCGTCAGCGGCAGTGCGGGCGGTCGCCTCGCCCTGGGGGTACCCTCTTTGCGAATGGTTCTGCCCAAGATCGAGGCGGGTAAGCAACGTCGGGTGAAAAATGCCATCGTCGTATTGATCGATACTTTGCGGGCGGACAAATTGGCCGCTTACGCCAAAACCCGGGTGAGGACGCCCGCGTTTGACAAATTCGTCAAAGAATCGGCCCTGTTCGAGCGGTGCCAGGCGCCCTCCAATTGGACCAAACCGTCCTGTGCCACCGTGCTCACCGGGTTGCATCCTGACTCCCACAAAGCGCGGGGACACGCGTCGGTGCTGGGCTCGTCGAGCCAGATGATCTCCGAGATGCTCCAGACGAATGGCTTCGCGACCGGCGCCTTTATTGCCAATGGCTACCTGGCCGGGGAGTTCGGATTCAACCGGGGTTGGACCAAGTACACCAACTTCATCCGCGAGCAGAAACAGACCGAAGCGGAGCACGTGTTCAAGGAGAGCCTCGACTTTATCGCCGAGCACAAGGACAAGCCGTTTTTCACCTATATCCAGACCATCGACCCCCATGTGCCGTACGATCCCCCCCTCGAGGATCTCAAACTGTACGACGCCCAAGGCTATGACGGTCCGGTGCGACCCCGCTCCACGGGCAATCTGCTCGAGGAGTTCAAACGCAAAAAGGTGGAGCTCAGCGCGCGGGATCGGCGGCGTCTGGTGGCCCTCTACGACGGTGAGGTGACCTACCACGATCGCTACTTCGGCCACTTTCTCGACGGTCTCAATCGGTTGGGGGTGCTCGACGACACCATGATTATCGTCTGTTCGGATCACGGGGAGGAATTTTTCGACCACGATTCGGTGGGCCATGGGCATTCGATGCACCAGGAGCTACTCCACGTACCGCTCGTAATGAGGGCGCCGGGAGTGGTGCCGGGGAACTCCCGCTTCGACACCGAGGTTGGACTGACCGACATCGTGCCCACCGTGCTCGCGGCGATCGGCCAACCGATTCCCAAGGGCATCGAGGGGTACGATCTGTTGCCGGTTTGCGCCAAGACCCGATTCGATCCCCTCTCCGCCGCCTTTTCGAGCTTCTACAGCGAGGCGGACGAGCGAAACCTCTCCTGGGCGGTGCGCAAAGGGGACTTCAAGCTGCGGATGAAGGGCCCGGCGGTGACCTATCTGTACAACCTGGCCGAGGATCCCCGGGAGAAGATCGATGTAGACGAGCGATATCCCCTGGCCTTGAGAGCCCTGCGCATCTCCCTGAGTCAATTTATCGCTGCCCCGCAAAAGCACCGGTGGACCTCCGGCGAGGTCGCTTCGCAGGTGGTCAGTCGCCCCGTGGCCAAAGAGAAAAAGGCCGACGTGCCCGAGGATCTGCGCAAGCAGCTACAGGCCCTGGGTTACATGCAGTAATCCCTGGAAATTTAAACAATAGCGCACAACAGCGCTCTCCTTGTTGAAGGAGTGCGGTGTTGTTTTTCGACACGCGTACCGTGCAGTGCAGTCGTCACCATTCGGGCGGCCGCGAACTCGCGAACCTACCCCGTCAAGGAACGAATTTAGATCTCTGCCAGCGGTCTGATGCGCGACGCCGTATCGGCGCTGTCGTCACTGCTGGCCACAACGTCCAGCAGGCACTGCGCACACAGCATCGATCCGTCCAGCTCAGCCAAGGCTAAATTCGATCCGTCCTCACAGAAAATCGTCGCTTGTGCTCCAGGTCGTGGTTCTGCTTCCGGGGTGCGCATGACGGGTCTATTTTGAGACTCGCGTCTTGCCATCCTCTGCCCTCCGATGCCTTCAAGCATAGCACAAAAATGGGGGGTGCAACTGGATTTTATGAATCGAATGGCGAAACTTAAAATTCGTTTTTCGAAATAAAATCGAGGGGTTACTCGAAGTCGATCACAAACAGATAGACATCCCCCTCGAGGTGGGTGCTGACCTTCAGGCCGATCTTGTTGAGCACGGCCTGCATCGCGCGGTTGTTGACCAGCACCTCGGCGGTCATCCCGGTCAATCCGTTGCTTCGCGCCACAGATGCCAAGTAACGGCAAAGAAATGTACCAATGCCCCGGTTCTGCCAACTGTCGCGGGTGATGAAGGCGAGCTCTGCCCGGTTGGTGCGGCGATCCAGGTAGTAACCCCCCAGGGCGACGATGGTCTCTCCATGGGCTTCGGGGATCGTGCCGACGATGTTCAGCTCGTTGCGGTGATCGATGTAGACGAATTGCTGGACCTGTTGGTGGGTCACCGCCTTGATGCGGCTCATGAACCGGTTGTAGAGGGATTCGCCGGACACGTCGTAGAACAGGTTGCGAATGGGCTCCACATCCGTGGGGTGAATCGGCCGAAATTTGATCTGGGTACCGTCGTCGAGCAGCATTGTCGTGCGCAGCTCGGCCGGACCGATGACGATTCGCTCTTTGACCTTGTCGAACTCCTGGCGAATATATTTGGCCTCGATGGCCTCCTGCAGCAGGGTGGCCCGAAAATCCGGGTGGGCGATGCTGACCAGGGCCAACGCCCGTTCCTGCACGCTCTTGCCGTGCAGGTAGGCCACCCCGTGCTCGGTCACCACGTAGTGCACATCCCCCCGGGTGGTCACTACACCGGCACCATCGCTCAGCCGGGAGACGATGCGGGAGATCGTGCCGTCCGCCGCGGTGGAGGGGAGGGCGATGATCGCCTTTCCTCCGGCGGATCGGGCTGCGCCCCGATTGAAGTCCACCTGTCCGCCGATCCCCGAGTAGAACTTGGTGCCCAGGGAATCGGCGCAGACCTGACCGGTCAGGTCCACCTCCAATGCGTTGTTGATTGCCACCTGGCGCCTCTGCTGGCCAATCACGATGATATCGTTGACATACTCGGTCGGATGAAAGGAAAAAGTCGGATTGCCGTCGATATAGTCGTAGAGCTGGCGTGTGCCCAAGCAAAAGCTGGCCACTACTTTGTTGCGGTCCCGAGTTTTCTTGGCCCCGGTGATCACCCCGGATTCGATCAACGGAATGATTCGGTCGGTGAACATCTCCGTGTGGATTCCCAGATCTTTTTTATCGGTGAGAAACTCCAGCACGGCTTGGGGAATCCGGCCGATGCCCAGCTCGATGGTCGAGCCGTCGTCCACCAGCGCGGCCACGTATTGTCCGATTTGGCGCGTCACTTCGTCGAGGGTGGCCGGCTGCACCTCGAGCAGGGGCACGTCCACCGGTACCAAATAATCAATATCGTATACATTGATCGCGCTGTCTCCCGCTGTGCGCGGCATCTGGGGATTGACCTGGGCGATGACCAGACGGGCGTTCTGGGCGGCGCTCTTGACGATATCCACCGAGATACCCAGGCTGCACAGACCGTCCTGGTCCGGCGGGGAAACCTGGATCAGCGCCACATCGAGGGGCAATCGCCCGGTCTTGAACAGCTGAGGAATATCGGAGAGGAAAATAGGGGTGTACTCCCCCAGGCCTTCCTGGATCACGTCCCGCACGTTTTGGGAGATGAAAAAACTGTTGACGTGAAAGTGGGCGGCCAGGGTCTTGTGGGCATAGGGGGCATCGCCGATGGTCAACAGGTGCACGATCTCGGTGTCGGTCAGCTCGGCGGAGCGCGCGGTGAGCGCCTGAACCAGCTCCTGGGGCTGGGCACAGCCGGTGCCGACGAAGACCCGCTGACCCGGGCGCACGTGGGCCACGGCCTGGGCCGCGGTGGCGATCGAATCGCAATAGGTCTCCTGCCAATCGGGATCGAGTGGTACCGGATGGAGGCTAGTCATGGTTGGGTTCCCTCGCTGACAGTGTAATGCGGGCGTCGGCCACTACCGGTTCGGTGTGCTCGGCCCCGACGATGAACGGGTTGATGTCCAATTCTGTGATCTGCTCGAAGTCGCTCACCAATTGGCTGATGCGCTGGAGCCCGCCGGCGATGGCCGACAGGTCGACTTTTTCCCTGCCGCGCACCCCTTCGAGCATGGCATAGGATTTGGTGGCTCGGAGCATTTGCAGCGCCTCATCGGCAGTGATCGGCGCCAGGTGAAACGTCACGTCCTTCATCACCTCCACGAAGATGCCCCCCAGACCGAACATCAGCATCGGGCCGAATTGCAGGTCCCGGGTCATGCCGATGATCACCTCCACGCCGCGAGAGGCCATCTTTTCGAGGTACACCCCGTGAATCCTGGCCTGGGGCAGCTGACGACCGATGCGCAGGGTCATCAGATCAAAGGCGTCCGCCACCTCACCGATGGTGGCGAGATTGAGCTTGACCCCGCCCATGTCCGATTTGTGAATGATGTCCGGAGAGACGATTTTCATCGCCACGGGGAAGCCGATCTGCTGGGCCACCTCGACTGCTCGGTCCACATCTTTGACCAGCCGGCCGGCGGGTACGTGGAAGTCGTAGGCCCGCAGGATCTCCTTGGCGTCCACCTCGCCCACCTGGGTCTGGCCCAGTCGGTCGTAGCGGCTCAGGATGCGCTCCACCCGTCGGCGATTGACCGGAAAACGGGTCACCACTCGCGGGGGGCGGCGTTTCCAGGTGCTGTAGTCGACCATCGCCTTCAACGCGGCGACCGCCCGCTCGGGAGAGGGATAGTCGGGTAGCCCGTAGGTCACCAGCTCGTCCCGACCCGGCAACACCTCTTTGCCGCCCATGAACGCGGCGAGCACCGGTTTTTCGCCCCGCAGTGTCTTGGCGATGGCGTGGGCTGTCTCGGTCGGGTTGGTCATCGCCTGCGGGGTGAGCAACACGACGATGGCGTCGACCGAGTCGTCCTCTTGTGCGGCGTTGAGGGCGGCGGCATAGCGCTCCGGATCCGCGTCGCCCAGCACGTCTATTGGGTTACCCACGCTGGCCGCGGCCGGTAACTTGGCCTTCAGCGCACGGGCGGTCGCCCGCTCGAGAACAGCCACGTGCATCCCGCTGAGCTCCACCGCGTCGGCCGCCATGATCCCCGGTCCGCCGGCATTGGTGATGATGGCCACCCGGTCCCCCCGGGGCAGGGGTTGCATGGCCAACGCCTTGGCGTAGTCGAGCAGCCCTTCGAACGCCACCGCGCGAATCACCCCGGCCCGGACAAACGCCGCGCCATAAGCCAAATCCGTACCGACCAGGCTTCCCGTATGGGAGGAGGCCGCTTTGCCCCCCGCCTTGGAGGCCCCGGCCTTGAGGATCACCACCGGTTTCTTGCGGGCCACCGATTCGGCCACCTTGATAAAGCGGTCCCCGGAGCTGATGCTCTCCAGATAGCCGATGATCACCTTGGTCTGGTCGTCGTCGGCCAACGCTTTCAAAAAATCGATCTCGTTCAAATCCGCCTTGTTGCCCACGCTGATCAACTTGGCCAAGCCCAAGTGCCGGCTCTCAGCCCAGTCCAAGATCGCGGTGCACAACGCTCCGGATTGGGAGATCACCGAGACCGCCCCCGGTGCGGGCAGCTGGGTGGCGAACGAGGCATTCAGCTGGTGCTCGGTGTTGATCAATCCCAGGCAGTTCGGTCCCATCAGCCGCACGCCGCGGCTGCGGCAGAGATCGGTGATCTCGGCCTCCAGTTCGGCACCGGCCTGATCGACCTCTTTGAATCCGGCGGTGATCACGATAATCCCTTTGGCTTTGGCGTCGATCGACTGCTGCACCGCATCTTTGACGAACCGGGTGGGCACGGCGATCACGCTCAGATCCACTGGATTGTCGTAGTCGAGAAGAGTTCGATAGCAGGGAAGGCCCAACAGTTCGTCCGCCTTTGGATTGACCGGCACGATCTGCCCCTGAAAACCCCCTTTGATGAGGTTGTGGAGCAAGGCGTGGCCCACCTTTCCCGGTGATTGAGAGGCGCCGATGATGGCGACTGATCGAGGTGCAAAGAGTGAGTTCGACATTGGCAAAGTCCTTTTTTTGTCGCCCTATAATCTGTTAATCCCCAATGTCTCGGAGGTCAAAAAGAATCTTTCCGCGAAAAATTATAGTACAATAGGAGGGCTGTCATCTCTGAGGACCGGGTGGGAGTTTGAATGCCTAACATCACGATTACACTTGTGGTAACCACGTTGGCGCTGGCCTGTGGTTGTGCGGTCAACTTTGAAGTCGACGATTCACCAGATGGGGCCGGGGGGGACGCGGATGCGGATTCGGACGCGGATGGGGATACCGACGCCGATTCGGATACCGATACTGACGCGGACACCGATAGTGACGCGGATACAGACACTGACACGGACACGGATGGGGATAGTGACGCGGATACAGATACGGATACGGACACGGATGCCGATACCGACACGGACTCAGACACGGACGCCGACGGCGATGCCGACACGGACGCGGATGCTGACAGCGATACGGACGCGGACACGGACAGTGATTCGGACCACCCCACCGGGTGTTCTTGGCGCATGCCGCTGAGCTTCAACAGCGCCGACCAAGACGAGCACTTGTACGATGTGCCGGTGCTGGTGCGGCTCAATAGTAGCAGAATCGATTACACCCACACTTGGGACACGGGGCAACGGTTGCGCTTCTACGACGGGGACGATCAGACGCTGCTGCCCCACGAGATCGAAAAATGGGACGAATCGGGGGACTCTTTCATCTGGGTCAAAGTGCCGCGAATCGACCGCCTGTCAACGACGGATCGCATCTGGATATATTACGGTTGCTCGGACAATGCGGATTCAAACCCCACCGCCGTGTGGAATGGAGACTTCGTCGGGGTGTGGCATCTGGCCGAAGACGTGCCAGATGAGGGTCAAAGCGGCCTGCACCGGGACTCGACCGCCAGGGGACATGACGGTGCACAGCGTGGCAATGGGGATGTGACCGGCAAAATGGCGGCGGGTCAGCGGTTTGACGGCGATGATGACCACATTCGCGTCGAGGACCATGCCGATTTCGACATCACCGGCGCCATCACGGTGGAGGCGTGGGTGCACTTCGATTCGATCCCATCGTCCAATGGGTATCGCTACCTGGTGACCAAGTGGGACATCGATGATGATCGGGCGTTCACCCTGTACATTCGGGGATCCCAGGCGCGATTCGTCGTCTCCCCGGACGGGATGGACAACAGCTTCCTGGTCGGCGCGGACATTGCGGTCAACACCTCGACCCCCTGGTACTACATCACGGCGACCTGGGATGGTACGGACAGCGCGACGGCGCTGAAAATCTATCTCGACGGCCAGCTGCACGGTACGGCGGCCGGCCCCTCTTCCCCAACCCATGTCAGCCAGGCGGATGTGACCTTTTGCTCCGATTTGGACGGCTCGGTCCCGGGAACCTTCACCGAAGCGGTGCTCGATGAGGTTCGCATCGCCACAGGTGCGCGGGACGTTCATTGGATTGGTGCTCAATACGATTCGATGAACGATACATTAATCAGTTTCGGTGCAGAACAGGCGCTGTAAGTAGGCCCCTTGGCCGATTTGAGCCGCGCCGCAGCGACCGGATGATGAGGCATCGGAGGCTAAAACGTTTTACTTATCGTGTAAAATGTCGTATTATTAATGGGGATAAGGGGGGATCGGTTTGGAGGAGTAGGTCTGATGGTGGCCACCCCAATGGCAAAGAGGTATCGGTGATGAGCAGAGCCGGATGGATGTATCCCCTATTTTTCGTGTTGATGATGGTGGTGGCGGGTTGTGCCGACGGTGATTCGGCGGATGACGACGACGTGAGCCCGTCCGGAGACGCCGATGGGGATGGAGACGGCGACGGGGACAGCGATGGGGATGCGGATACTGACGGGGATACGGATGGGGACGGGGATAGTGACAGCGATGGGGACGCAGATAACGACTCGGACAGCGATAGTGACAGCGACAGCGATAGTGACAGCGATAGCGATAGTGATAGCGATGGGGACAGCGACTCGGATACCGATACGATTACCCCCGGTGAGGGGTTCATGCCCAATATCAACGACGGCATCTGCTATCCCCCGTGCCTGCTGGATGTGTCGATCTGCGATCCAGATGGGGACGGCTACGGCTACGAGGCCGGAGTGACCTGCATCGTGCCGGAATCACCGGTCGCGCTGGCCTCGATAGCGTGCGTACCACCGGACAACCCATTCACCGGGGACGGCTTTCTGGTTGTCGATGAGCAGACCCAGGAGGAGCACTGCGCCCGGCACTGTGTGACAGGGCCCGGAATCGATGCAGCCGATGAAAACGGCTACGGTTGGGAATACCAAGCCACCTGTATTGTGGAAGATTCGATCGCCTCCCTGATCCTGCCCCGGTGCGAGCTCGATGACGATACCGACACCGATATCGGGGACGGATTCGAGATAGACGGCACCTGCTATCCCCCCTGTCAATGCGAGGGGGCCGATGCGGATGGCGCTCCGGATGGAGACGGCTGGGGTTGGGAGGGATTTCAGTGCATTGTTCCCGATTCGCCGGCTGCGGTTCAGGCGCTGCCCTGCACCGACTACCCCACTCCCCAGGTCTCCGGCTGCTGTCCCCCCAAGAACAGCTATAGCTGTCCCAACGGGGGGTCGGTCGGATCGGCCTGCGGCTGCATCATCCGAGAGGGGATGTCCCAGCGCAAGCGCGCCATTACCCTTGCCGGAGGCGGTATCGAGATGATCGCCTCCGCCATGATGGAAACCGACACCCTCACCGTGGATTACCCGTATGGCGACAACAAGACCGGCGATGCGTTCAACGCCGGCATCTGCAAGCAGAACTACGGGATGATGAAAAACTGCCATTTCGGCAACGTGGGGACGGACAGTGTCTGGAACCAGCTCCGCGACAATGTGGAGTTGGACGCGGAGGTGTTCTGGGCCTGCCGCAACTACTACGGGGAAGACGGCTGGTTCATGAAACACCGCGCCGGAGTCACCAACAACAGCTGGACCAACGATGTGCAGCGGTTCAAGAACGCCACCCTCTGGATTCAGGGCTTCGTCGAATCCCACGAAGGGGACGACACCAAGTTCTGGGTGCAAGTCGATCCCATCAAGTAGGGGCAGGTCTCCGTGCCTGCCCTCCCAAACTCGTGCCTGCCCTCCCAGATCCGTGCCTGCCCTCCCCCGCAGCGGAAACCAGGTCTTTTCTCAATTGTCGATTATTGGCGGGCGATAAGCGATTCGAACGCTTGACCTTCGGTTCCGGAGACCGACGCTCTATCCAGCTGAGCTAATCGCCCTACTGCGAGCCGTTAGCCGCGGCCGCGGTTGCGAACGTGGCCGATGAACGCCTCGAGCATGCGCGCCCGATCCTTGTAGGTCGATTGGCGCGCGAACTCCTTGTACACCTCTTGGATGCGTTTGACCAGCTCTTCGTCACCCTTGGGGGTCAAGTTGTCCAGAGCGAAAATAGATGCCTGGAGCGCCGGCTTGGCCGGGTTGGAGAGATGCTCGGAGAGCGCCTTGACGATTTTGGCCCGCTGGCCCGGATCGTCTCTCGCGATGCGATACAGGGAGTAGACCGCCCGCTCGGCATTTCCGCTGGAGTGGTCGGCCAGGGTTTTCAGATGACACTCGGCGTTTTTGCCGCACTTGATCCCGTAGGCGATGCGATCGGCGTATCCGGTAATCCGCTTTTTCATGATATCGCATTCGTTGCGCGCCTGTTTCTCTTCCCCCTCGGTCGCGCCGTCGGGGAAGCGCATTTTGATGATCTTGTCACAATCGATCTTTTTGATCGCTCTCTTCATCGGCTTGGTGAACTCTGTTCCGCACATCAAAGAAGCGTTGTAATAGGTCTTGTCGCGCAAGGAGTCGTCGCCGGTCTTGGCCACCTTTGCCATAACTTTGCACGAGCTCTCGGGATATTGCAGCAGTCCGAGCGCCCGGATGTAGCCCACCGCTTCCTCGGGTTTGATTTGGAGGGAATTCTTCTTGAATACGAGGCGCGTCTTGATGGTGTCGAGGAGGGGCTTGTGGGCCAGTTGGGCCAGGGCGACCGCCGCCCAGTTGCGGCGCATCATCGCCCAGCCTTCCGGTTGGAACGTCACGGCGAGCCCCTCGATTTTGGAGGCCGCTTCGTCGATTTTGTCCGGTTCCTCGTGATTGAGCTCCTTGGTCAGGAAATTGATTACTTTTTTGGAGGGATAGGCCAATTGGCCAAAGAAATTGGTCGTCTCCTGCACGTACCAGAGGGGATTGGACATCATCAGGTCGTTCTCCCGCTCCTCTTTGAAGTACTCGTTGAAACTCTCGTCCTTGCCCTTGGCGAATTTCAGCATCGCGTCGACCAC
This sequence comes from Myxococcota bacterium, assembly GCA_028278265.1. Classification (GTDB taxonomy): domain Bacteria; phylum Myxococcota_A; class Polyangia; order JAAYKL01; family JAAYKL01; genus JANQET01. Next base: position 13,208 of record JANQET010000044.1, on the reverse strand, counting down.
CGCGTCCCGATCGTGAATCTGCTGGAGCGAGGTGAAGGCGAACGGGCCCATGCCGATGGGCTGTTTCTTGCCCTTCATCGCGATGCCCTTGATCAGAGTCGGAATCGCCCCGGAGTCCCCGATCTGGCCCAGGCCCTTGAGGGCTTTCATGCTGAGGCGCAGCTCCTGTTTCAGATCAGAGGTCTCGGCGATGCTGCACAGCGCCTTGACCACGGCGGCCTTGTGCGGGGTATTGGGGTTCTTGACCACAATTCGGCTGGCCGCCGAGATGATCGCCTGCTCCACTTCGTTTTCTGATTTGGTGAACGGTGCGCGCCGCCGTTCCCGGGCAGCGTTGATATTCTCGTGGGTCTTGAGCAGATCGGGCAGGGCCGCCTCCACCGCCATCCGCCTGAGTGCATTGGCCGATACCTCGAACATCATCGTATCGCCGCTCTCCTTGAGATTGAGTCCCTCTTTGAAAATGGGGATCGCCTGGGGATCTTTCATCTGGGCGAGCAGTTTTATGATTTCAGTACGGTTGAATTTGTCCCGATTGAACTCTTTGAACCCCTTGATCAACTCCGGCACCATCAGCTGGACCAGCTCCTGCACCTTGGGGTTTTTCAGGTCATTCCCGTTCTCGTGCATGGTTTTGTTGAATATCTCATTGAGCGTCTTGAGGGATTTCTCCCGCCAGGGACGGTCGTACATATAGTCGAGCCAGTACTCGGCGTCGTCCTCGTCGCGACAGGCGGTGAAAACCAAGGTCAGTGCGATAACGGAGAGCAGCGAAAACAGGATTACCCTTTTCATAAATCCACACCTCGTCGTTGTGCGCGCCATGCGCGCGTTGCGTGCGATGACAAAAATGTAAATAAAAACAGTAAGTTATAATTAAATTGGTCGTCATAAGTATAGAGGAGGAAAAATAGAGTGTCAAGACAGCGATCCAGAGATACGTATCGAATAAACAACGCCTTTTTTGTCCGTTGCGGTGCGGTGGGTCGCAGCGTAAAACGGGAATCATGCCCGACGAGTCGCTTCCTATCGAATCCCTATCCGGGACCATTCGCGAGTTGAGCGAGGACCTGCCGTTGGTGATCACCGCCCCTACCGGATCGGGGAAATCCACCCAAGTGCCCCGGTGGTGTGCAAAGCGGGGCAATGTGTTGGTGATCGAACCGCGGCGAGTGGCCTGTCGCGGGTTGGCCAAAAGGGTGGCCGAGCTGGAGCAGGTCGAGCTCGGCGGGGCGGTGGGGTATTGCGTGCGCGATGATCACCGGTTCGGTTCGGCGACGAGGATTCTCTTCGCCACCCCCGGTGTGGTGCTCAACTGGATCACCGACGGAACGCTAGCGCCCTACGACACACTCATCATCGACGAGTTTCACGAGCGGCGACTGGACACGGACCTGCTGCTGGCCGTCTTTCTGCAGCGCTATTTAGGCCGGTTGATCATCATGTCGGCCACCATCGAGGCGAAGCGAATCGCCAAACACATCCAGGGGCGCCATCTTCACGCGGAAGGACGGGTCTTTCCGGTGGAGGTGAAATACTTTCCCCAACAGACCTTATTGCCGGATCCCCGCCAGCTGGAGCAGCGGGTCAGCGGTGCGTTGGATCGCGTTGCCGAAGAAACGGGGGACGTGCTGGTGTTTCTGCCCGGAAAAGCGGAGATCACCCGGGTGTCCGAACGGCTGCGCAAGCGAGCCGAATTCGATTTGCTCGAACTGCACGGGGGACTCTCTCTCAAACACCAGAGTCGCGTCTTCGAGCCCAGCTCTCGTCGCCGGGTCGTTCTCGCCACCAATGTCGCCGAAACCTCCATCACGATTCCCCGCATCGGCACGGTTATCGATTCGGGTCTGGTGCGCCGGACGCGGTACCACAACGGTCGGGGGGTACTCACCCTGGTGCCGGTGGCCGAGGACTCCGCGGATCAGCGGGCCGGTCGGGCGGGACGCACCGCAGCGGGCGTCTGCTATCGCCTGTGGAGCAAGGAGGCAATCCTCGAGAAACAGACCCATGCCGAGATCTATCGCGAGGCGCTCGGTCCTCTGGTTCTCGCGGCAGCGGCCTGTCGGGTCGATTTTGCCGGGTTGCCGTTTTTGGATCCGCCCAAAGACTATGCGGTCGATTCGGCGCGGGAGGATCTGCAGGTGCTCGGCGCGATCGATTCGGCTGGGGGGATTACCCCCCGGGGAGAGCGTCTGTTCGGCCTGCCGATCGACGCCCCGCTCGGCGGACTGCTCGTCGAAGCCGAAAAGCAGGGATGCCTCGAGGAGGCGATCGATCTGGTCGCCGTGGGCTCGGTGAGTCGAGCACTGTTCACCTCTGACCGGCGGCCGTCCGACGAAGCGGATGATTTGAGAATCGGTGGGTGCGATGCCACAGCGTCGATCCTGGCCATGCGCGCCGGGGAACCCAAACGGCACGGGCTGAACCGGGTTGTATTGGAGGAGGCTCGGGCGATACGGCGCCGATTGCGGGGGGCATTCGAATTGTCCGGCATGGGAAGTGCCAAAGAGACTATCGATCGACGCGCCTTGGGCCGAGCGGCGCTGCTGGCCGATCCCCGGTGCGTCTATCTGGCGCGACGGCGGCGGGGGCGGGTTTTCTGGGGCAATGGGGGAACGGAGATTCAGCTCGCCAAGAACAGCGCCGTGGACGAGACCAAGACCGAAGCGATCGCCGTGCTCAAGAGCATGGCCGTGGGACAGGGGTATCGCAAAACCAGTATTTTCGCCGCCCTGGCCATGCCGGTGCCGTTGAACCTGCTGGTCGAACTGGAACTGGGTCGCGAAACGATCGGTCAGGTAACCCTCGAACGGGGAAGAGTCATTGCCACTGCCGAACGGGTGTACGCGGGTCGGGTGATCGACGCCCGGGAGACAGTTCCGCAGGGGCCGCTGGCCCGCAAGGCCATCGCCGAGCTGTTTCTTCGGGGACGCATCTTTGCCCAGTCCCTGGAAAAAACAAATGCTCGACTCCACGCGGTTCGTCTTTTTCGACGGCTGCGGCTCGCCGGACTCGTCGATGCGGACTTGGATGCCGGTGCCTGGACCAACATTGCTCGAATTCCAGAAACCCGGCAATGGGTGGACCAACGCCTGGAGGAGTTGGGGGTGACCAGCGGTGATGATTTGACCCTGTTGAGCGGAGATGATCTCCTAGCAGCCAATCTCCCGGAGCCGACCCGCGCCTGGCTCGATCGCCGATACCCACGGAACTGGAGTACAGGGGATGCCCAATTCGACATTGAATACCAATTTGAGAGACGTGAGGTGACCTTGATCAAGACCGCGGGAAACCGCAAGAGCCCTCCCGCATTGGCCACGTTGCCCTCGTTTCGGGGATTCAAGATTCGCGTTCGCTATCACTCCAAAGTCTGGGTGTTAAAAGAGCGCACGTGAATGTCAAAAGTACGGTCTCGATTATAATCCCATTGTGAGTGATAATCGGAATGCAGATGATTAATTGAGATTTAACTAGAGGAGCGGTGATGACGAAACTGGTTCAAGCCAAGTGCCCGGAATGCGGGGCCAGACTGAAGGTGGATCCCCAGGCAGCGGAGGCGAAGTGTGAGTACTGCGGCTCGGTGTCGCCGATTCAGGTGGGCAAGAAAAGGGTTGTCCGGGCAAACCCTCAAGCACCACCGCCCGCTCCTGCTATTTATGTACCTTCTCAGCGCTCGACCTGGATGATCTACTTGATGTCGTTCGGGCTGCCGCTACTCATCGGTGGTATCGTGCTGATCAACGCCCTGCGGACGAGCGGTCAATTATCCGGCGATGGTCTTTCCGGCACGCTCTCGTCGTTGGCCGGTGAGAAGCTGCAGTGGGTGGGCTACTCCCAACCGATGTTGCTCGATCTCAATGGGGATCAAATCGCCGATCCGATCGGCCGCGTGCGATTGTTCAATCTCTCCTCCTCGGACCACACCGAGCACGTCGCTGCATTTGACGCAGTCAGTGGAAAGCAGTTGTGGCGCACGGAGCAGATCAGCGACATCTCCCAATCGTCCGATTCGAGGGTCGCGCTGGTGGGCAATACACTGCTCATCGCCGATCCCCTGGGGATGCTCCGCGGGTATTTACCGGCCACCGGTCAAAAGACCTGGCAGGCGGTGATCGGCGAGCGGGTCGCGCGGATGTGCGGCGCAGGCCAGGGCTTTGCCCGGGTGGAAACCAAGGACAAGCGCGCACTGACGATTGCCCTGACCACCGGCAAGCTGACCCCTGCGGGAAAGGCGGATCCCAAGTCCCCTTGCGTGGGGGCGTGGTCCACCGAAAAGGACGGCAGCACCATGGGAACCCAAAAACTGCAGCGGTTTCCCTTTGGCCGGGAACCGATGCCCAAGGTCAACGGACTGTACGCCGACTATGTTCTCAAAGACACCGGGAGCGGGACGACTGTCGCGGTGGGTTACCGCACTCCGGGTACTCAGATTCCAACGGCCGCCGCATATACGGCGATCAAAGATGACGGTAAAAAAGGGAGGCGTGGAGCCACACACAGCCGGAACATTTCTGCGACGGTTCACTGGGTGACCAACATTCCCGCAGTCAATCCGCTCACTGTGGATGAGGGCACGCCGAAAACCGGTACCCTCGGCATGGGGCGGGTGCTGTTTGCCTATGAGATGAAGAACTCGGATGCCGGCTGGCGGGTGACCTGTCTCGATGCGGCCACGGGGAGAAATCTGTGGGACGTGGCGGTTCCCAAGTCGGACACCGGTGATGTGAGCTCAATTGTCGTTTCGAATCGTCAGGTGTTCGTTTCCATTTGGACCTGGTTGCACGTCTTCGACCTGGCCACCGGCAAGTTTCGCATGACCATCGGTACTTGGTAGTCTCTTTGATGATTATGCGACGAGATGGGTAATTGTAAGGTATTGGCGATCTGCCGACAGCGGAGCCGATCCGCTGCTATTAGAATAGAAATTGCTTAACTGAAATGTGACCTTTTTTTTAGGGTCTGTTGCACAGATTTCACCTTATTGGAAAAGTGTTTATCTGATTGATTTTATTTGTTTTTTATTGCTGACCGATTGGCCCCTGATTTTTTTTTCGAAAATTTGATTATTGCCCATTGCGCCCATTATTAGCGGTGTTATAGAAGCCGCGAAATTGATTGGAGAGCGCCATGCTTAGATTTAAATTTTTAAACGTTGCAGCAATCGTGGTCGGGTCGGCGATCGTCGGCTTTGGGGTCAACTATTTGAACATCGCCAACGATCTCGCCGAAGGGGGTGTGACCGGCATCGCGGTGTTGGCCAAGTTCCTGTTCGATTGGGATCCGGGAATAACGAGCTTCATTCTCAACGTTCCGCTGTTGATCCTGGGATGGAAGGTTCTGGGCAAGTATTCCCTGGCGTACACGGTTTGGGGCACGGTCTGCCTCTCCTTTTTTCTGTGGTTCTTCGGCGCGTACCGCTTTCCGATGGACGACCCGTTGCTCGCCGCGTTGTTTGCCGGTGTGAGCGTGGGGGTGGGGCTGGGCATTATCTTTCGCTTCGGTGGGACCACCGGGGGAGTCGATATTGTCGCCCGGGTGCTGCACAAGTACTTTGGTTGGAAAATCGGCCGCACGATGTTCGTCGCGGATATTCTGGTGATTGGATTGTCACTGATCTATCTCAGCGTCGTGCAGGCGATGTACACCGTGGTGGCGGTATTCGTGGGGACGCGGATTATCGATTTCGTGCAGGAGGCGGCCTATTCCGCGCGCTCGGCGACCATCGTCTCGACCGAGCACGAAGCAGTGGCCGATCGAATTCTCAAGGGGATGAATCGGGGGGTGACGGTGATCAACGGCAAGGGTGCGTATACCGGTCAGGAGCGCACATTGCTCTATGTGGTCGTCGGCCGTTCGGAAATTGTGAGGCTCAAGAATCTGGTGCTCGATGTAGACCCGGCGGCGTTCATCTCCATTGGGGTGGCCAACGAGGTGCTGGGGCACGGATTCACGCTCAACAAGTCGAAGGAGACAAGCGGTCCGATGCACCGACCGGCACCGCAACCGTCCAGCTGATGGGGATTTTTACATTGCCGAGGAAACCACATTCACCGGCAATGGCGAACAGGGAATGAAACAACAAGGAGCGTTTGCCATCCATAGGGTAGCGCAATGAATGGGGAGGAGTAGGCACTGAAATTAATGTTTACTTTTTGTTCTACTTTTATAGCGAGCCAATGTCAGGGTGATTATATTACTGACAAGGAAGGAGTTCACCATGAGTCGTAAACACAACACCCCAGTAGAGTTGAAAGAGAGCAGCAGATCCATCCGTCGCAGTGTTGAGCTTGAATCGTTGATCGTCGTCGCGCTGTTTGCCATTGGTGCCTTCAGTCTGCCCGTTTCGGTCTGGTTCCAATTGCAGCAGTCCAACCTCGGTGTGTCCAATTTGATCGAAACGAACGACAGCGGAACGAATTCAAGTGCCAGTGAAGCAATCGAGGATCAGTTCTCCGATCAGCGCGCCCCAGCAGTCGAAGGAAGCCCCCAGTTTCCCGGTGCGCATTTGGAGTTGAACTGCGATGAAGACACCAACCTAGTGACCCGACGGGATGCGGATCGAACCGATTTTGTCGGATCGGACGAGCGAGGCTCGTCGACCGTGAATACGGCGTTTTATCTCGTCAAGAAGGCCGATATGGCCAATTGCACGTAAAACGGGCAGCACCCCGCTCACTGCAGAAATCCACCCCGCTGCCAGACAGCGGCTACATCCATCGCCGTATTGATCATCCAATGAACCACCATACCATACCAAAACGATCCCGCGCGGAGCGCGAAGATGCAGAGCAGCTCTGCGACGAATATCGCCCCCAACGCTTCGGGTAACGGCTTATTGGAGTGCAGGATGACGAACGGAATCATCGGGATGAAAACCGCGATAGCGCCCAGGTACTTGTGCAGGGAAAACAGCATGTAGCCGCGAAAGTAGAATTCCCAGCCGATGAAGTAGAGAAAGGACAGGCCCTGCCAAACGAGGAACGCCTCACTGGAGATAAGGGCTCCCCGGGCCAACGGATACTTGTGGGCAAAGGCGTCGGAGAAGCTCACGATGAATACGACCGGCAACATGATGCCCAGAAAAATAGCCGACCAACGCAAACCGAAGCGCCAATCGCCCAGGCCCAACCCCAGCTCCTTGGGTTTGTGCTTGTCGATGAACAGTCCGATCAGAAACGGTAGCGCAAACAAAATGACAAACGCGGAGAGGTACCACCAGGCCCGTTGTCCCAGACCGAAAAACTCCGCGTCAAAATCGATCCACGGCTTGATGGTTTCGTTGTAGAACCGGCGCTTGGAGCTGTAGAATTTGTAGAGCAGCAGCACCGCCGCGCCCGTCATGAAGATTCGCGTGGCCGCCCGGGGCATCGAGTCCACATAGGTCAACATCTCGCGAAAATCTGCGCGAAACAGCCCCAGAAGGCCGTTGTTGGTGTTGGATTTCGCTTTCATCGAAGTACTTTCAGTTCAGCCATCCCGTCAGTGATTCCGTCAGTTGTCCGGTGATGTCGATATTGCCCAAACCTCCCGCTCCTTTGCCTTGCAGATGAACTGGAAGGTACACGATCGTCTAGACCCAAAACAAGCAAAGTTTGCTACTGCGAGCGCCGAGCTGCCCGAATCTACGGGCCGTTCTCCCTACGCCATCCTCCACGTAGCTACAACTACGAATGTCGGTTGGGCCAAAAAGCCGGTTGTCCGAAGCGATTAATGATGAAGCTGTATTCCTTTATGATGAGAGGAGTATAATTCATCATTTTGGTAATTTGTTGTTATTATTGGAGAATGGCAGACAGAGAATTTCGGTTATTTTGCTTTATAAACTGTATATTTTTTTCAAGTTAATGTAGCGAAATCTACTACAGTGCTTACATTTATCCCTGAGGAGGGAAGCATGATTTTTAATGAGCGAACTTTGAATATCGACGAGATCGGGATGGGTGAAACGGCGCTCGTCAAACCCACCGTTACAGCCGATAAAGACGAAAATAGGACATCTGGTGAGAGGGGGGCCGAAGGGACCATCGATGGCGATCGACCAGTGCCCGGACCGCAGTATGCGCGCAGCTCGATACCCCCGGTTGGGTTTGACCGTCAGACCCCGCAGAACTCGTTTCTGTTCTGGGCGATGACCCGCTCCAAGGCCTCCTCGCGAGCGTTGGCTGTTGTAGGGGCGACAGGCCTGTTCGTCGGTGTGATCGGGGCGCTGGTGTTTGTCTTGTTTCAGCTTTTCGGGCATGGCGCAGCTCCGTTACCCGAGGCGGCAGAGCCGATTGATGGTCATTGGGTCACGATCCCTTCATTGCAGAAATCATCCGCTAATTTGGGGGCACTGCTGGACCGGGCGGTCGAGGAAACGCCTGTCGCAACGAGCACCGCTCGAATCGGCGTGGAGGGCATTGCTGACAAACCCGGTTCCCGTCGGTCATTCCGGACCAAAATGGCGGCGAACGAGGGAGCACCCGGTGCGCGAGATGGGATCAAATCGTCGATGATTCCATCCGCCACGACCGCGGCTGATGAAGGTGCCGGGAGCGAAGTCGCGCAACCCATCGAGCGACCCGTTGAGCAATCCGTTGAGTCGCCTGTCCAGCAATCCGTCGAGCCCGTAGAAGGGGACCCATTGGAGCAATTGATCGATACCGCGCTCGCCGAACCATCCGGAACGCCAGCCCGGTCGATGGATTTGCCCCAAACCCTATCTGATGATCCGATCGCCCTATTGGAGGCCCGGCCGGCACCGACTACCCCGACCCCCCAACACATCAAAGCGGCGATGGAGGCGGTTTCCCCTGCGGTCAAGCGGTGTGGCCAAGGCAAGAGCGATCAGATTCGGCTCCGCTTGGCCGTCGCCGGTGCCACCGGCCGCGTTGTCGACGCCCGCCCGAGTCGAGAGGACGTCCATGCGGGCACCGCGCTGGGGCTTTGCGCCGCGCGCCGGGCGAAGCTGGCCAAACTGCCGAAGTTCGAAGCGGAAATCTTCATCATCGAACACGATTTCAGCATCTAGCCAGTACGTTTGCCCCTCTTCTACCCTCTTTTTTGACAGCTACACATTATTTCCATATCCGGCCAAAGTCGGGTATGGTGGTGGCCGAAAAGCAGGCAAAAAAGGGGAGATGGCCAATGAGCAAATCGAGCAACAAATGCAATCAACAACAGGTGAACCGGCGCGGATTTCTCAAAGCATCGGGAACAGCGGCGGCCGCGGTCGGCGGTGTATTGGCCGGGTGCGCAGGGCATCAGGCCAGCCCGGCGACACCACCGGTCGGTGAGGCCGAACCCACACCTGCCGGGACAACCGAAACCACGGCGAAAAAGGGGATCACCCGTTTTCGCACGCTGGGGCGAACCGGATTTGAAGTGTCGGATATCAGCCTGGGCTGCGGCCGGATCGCCGAGGCCAATGTGGTGCGTTACGCCTATGACCAAGGCATCAATCTCTTCGACGTGGCCGAGTCTTACGGCAACGGGGATTCAGAGCGAAGAATCGGCGAGGCGATGCCCCATTTGGATCGAAAAAAGATCTTTATCGTGACCAAACTGCAATTGGAGGAAAAAGACACCAAGCAAACCGTCCTTGATCGTTTCGGCAAGTGCCTGGAGCGAATGAAGACCGAGTATGTTGATGCGCTCTACATGCATTCAATCGTCGATGTGAAAATGATCGGTCACCCCGGATTCCACGAAGCGGTGACCCAGTTGAAGGCCGATGGCAAGCTCAAGCACGCGGGAATTTCGTCTCACGGTCCGCGGGACAAAGACAAGGATTCGATGGACAAGGTGCTGCTCGCCGCAGCGGAGGACGGCCGGTTCGACGTGATGCTCCTGGTGTACAATTATCTCAACAGCGAAGAGGGCGAGCGGGTGCTCAAGGCCTGCAAGGAAAAGAACATCGGTACGACCGCGATGAAGGTGAAGGCCGGGTTGCTGAAGATGGAACCGTTTGATCCACAAAACCCCAGCGAAGATTTTGCCCATTGGTTGGAAATTATGATCAAACGGGGCATGACCCGCGAGCAAGCGGTGGAGCACATCCAGAAACGCCTCAAGTCCCAAGAAGAGAAAATGGCCAAAGACAAACCGATGGTCGATGCCTTTATGGCCAAACACGGATTGAAAACACAAGAAGAGTTGGATCGGGAAGGGGTGCGGTTCGTGCTGAGCAACCCGGACATGCACACCATTTGCGTCTCGATGCCCGATTTCGACGCCCTGGACAAACACTTACCGTTGTCCGGCACAGAGCTGAGCGCCAAGAGCGCGGCGCTGCTCAACGATGTTCGGTTGGCCCTGAGCTCCCGCTATTGCCGTCACGGTTGCACGGCCTGTGCGGATCGCTGTCCGCACGATGTGCCGGTGAGCACGGTGGCGAGGTATTACTACTACTTTGATCGCCAGGGCCGCGAGAAATATGCGATGCAGAAATACGCGGCGCTGGCCGGACGGGACGGCCACCATTGCATCGATTGCGACGCCCCGTGTATCACCCGGTGTCCCCATGGGGTGCCGGTACAAGCCGGTTTGGTTCACGCCCACTCCAAGCTCTCACTCGCCTAACGGAGAATTGTTCCCATGCAAACCCGTATCATCATTCCATTGTTGGCATTGATCTGCTGCACGGTCAGTGCCCGGGCTACCGAGGCGCCACTGATTCCCGGGTGGCAGGCCAAAGGCGCGCTCGGAACCTATGACATCAATACGGTGTCGGATGCAATCAACGGCGCGGCCGAGCTGCACATCGACTATGGGTTTCGGTTGTTGATGACCCAACAATACGAGCGCGACGGTGTGGTTGTCGCGTTGCAGATTTTCGATCAGTCGAGTGTGCTCAATGCGTTCGGGTTGTACAAACGGGAACAACCCCCCGGAGCCTTATCCCTGGCGGCCGGCGCCGAAGCGATCGCCGCCGTACCCCACTATTGCATGCTGTACAAGGGACAGTTCTACGTCCGGGCCGAAGCGATCGGCGGAGAGCTCACCCCTCGTCTCTGTCAACAGTTGCTCGCAGCGACCGCGCGGACGTTGAGCGGTAGCGATTGTGCCCCTGCGGCGCTCAGCCGACTGCCCGCTGCCGGCCGTTTGCCGGGCTCCCAGCGGTTCACCCGTCGCAGTTACCTGGGCCTGTCCGAGCTGTCCAGCTGTCTCCATGCCAAGTACGCGATAGGGAGCGGGTCACCGATAGATCTTTTTTTGATCGTTGAAGAGGATAATGCCTCTGTGAATTCCATCTGGGAGGCCCTACAGGTCAGGTGGCAGCAAACCACCGTTGCCGGCTTGCCGGCACTCCATCGAAAAGTGCCCTATCGCGGTCAAGTGGTGGTGGTGAAAACAGCCCAAGGGATCCTCGGCACCGTGAGCGCGGCCGGTTTGAAGGCAGCAGCAGCGACGTTGAAACACGTTCTGAGGTAGGGGCAACCCCCAGTGGTTGCCCTCCGCGAATCCGAACCGATCATTGCCCTCACCCACGAGAATCAACGCGTCATACCCAACAACCGCTGGCTGGCGAGGGCAAGTCGCCCAACGGATTTTTTCAGTGGGCCAGAAGAGGTGCCGAGGGCTGCCTGCAGCTTGTGCATCACTTCGTAGTATCCGGAGAGCCACGCTTCGAATTCGATCTGTTTGATCAGCTCACCGTCCATGATACGAAACAGCCCATATCTCGGTGTGTCGGCGTTGTTCAGCCCCCCCTCGCAGGTGGTGGCGCTCTTCAGTGCGGCCTTTTCCAAGTAGGGAAACTGCTCCTCTTTGTAGATGCCGCTGGGGTAGCAGAAATGCTTCAGATCGTTTTTGACCAGTGGTTCGAGGGCGGCGCGGTTCTCGTTCAATTCCCGTTCGGCCTGCCCGGCATCCTCGGGCCAGCGGTGTCGATGGGCGTGAAGCTGAATGTCCACACCCTCTTCGGCGAGATCAGCGATTTCTGACTTGGTCAACAAGTTGAGGGAACGGGAGTCGGCTATTTTTTCGAACTCCACACCGAGACGCCGGGCCAGCGACCGGGCCAGCTTGAACCGGTCCGGATGGTTGAGCTGACGGCGACCGAAATTCATCACCTTCCGGGTCAGCTCTCTGATCGTTTGCGGTTCGTTGGGAAACTCGCCTTCGGCAAAGGGGAGCCCGAGCCCACTGAGATCCAACCGCTTCTTGTCGGTCAGCCAGAACAGGTACTGGGTGAGCAGGCCGAAGATCGGCGTCTCTTTCTCCACGTAGTAAGTGGTGACGTAAATCGTGTAGGGGTAGCCGAATGATTTGAGCAGGGGATGGGCGTGCACTTTGGTGTTGTAGAAACCATCATCGATAGTGATCACGACGGCGTGGTGGGGAAGCGTTTTGCTGTAGAGGCGATCGACCGCCTCATCCAACCCCAGCACGGTGAAGTGACCCCGATGAATCGTCTCCAGACGGCGACGAAAGGTTTCGGGATGGATGCACAGCCCCGGGCCCCACTCGAGGGTTTGGTCGGTGGAGAAGTTGTGGTAGCACAGAATCCTGAGCGACTTTCGCGTGAGAAATTTTGATAGGTGAAACAGCCCTCCCCACTTGCTCAGGTGCAACACGGAGAGTCGGGCCCGATCGATGAGTTGTTCTCGTGTCATTTCGATTTTATCACCGGCTTTCACTGTCTCTAATAAGCGATTGGAGCGCATCGCGCCAGATTCGGTAACCCGCCCCGTTGAGGTGAATGCCATCGTAGCTGTACTGAGGGTCGATTCCCCCGGTCGAATCGGCGAGTAACCGATTCAGATCGAAAAAGTGGGCGTTGAACTGCTTTGCGATTTCGGACAGTTGCGCATTCCACTGTTCGATTTGGGCCGTTGTCAGAGATCCGGAGAAGAGGGCGCGGTTGGGGGTCACTTGAGCGGTGATGATCACCTGCGCAGATGGTAGTTCAGTGCGGAGGGTCTGCACGATCTCGGTGTAGTCCCGAGTGGCGTCGCCGATCGAAACTCCGCGGAGCAGATCGTTGCCGCCGACGAAGAGCACCACCACTTTGGGTCGAAGGACGATGAGCTCGTCGAGCCGGGCGAGCAGTCCTGCGGAGGTCTCGAAACCGGACCCGCGATTTTTGACCTGCCACCCCGCGAACAGCTCGGCCCACTCCCCGCGATCGATGAGACTGTCGCCGACCGATATTCTCTTTGCCGGCGACAGTCTCATCGATCGCGGGGAGTGGGCCGAGCTGTTCGCGGGGTGGCAGGTCAAAAATC